>NZ_QUGQ01000007.1:0-159618 GCF_003479155.1 Blautia sp. AF19-1 | reverse complement strand
CTGGGAGAAAGGAAAAATCCAATTACCATCTAAGATAATTGGATTATACGTGACTGTTATGGACTGGTTTTCACCGATTGATCCATCCAAAAAGAACAGCGAGTTTATTGCCGTGGAGAGCAAAAGCTTCTGGAAAGCGGCGTGGGGAAGATTTAAGAAAAATCCAATGGCAGTCCTCGGACTGGTCGTCATCCTCCTTCTGGCAGTGATTTCCATTTTCGGGCCGATGATCAGCCCCTACGCATATGATGCACAGGACGCAGCCAATCAGTACGCAGGCTTTTCGGCACAGCACATTTTCGGAACCGACAAATTCGGCCGTGATGTATTTACAAGACTCTGCTACGGAGGCCGTATCAGCCTGGCGATCGGTTTCGGAGCAGCTGTCATCAACACCGTTCTCGGTGTGGTGATCGGTGGACTGTGCGGCTACATTGGTGGAAAATTTGATAACTTTGTGATGCGTATTGTGGATATCATCTACGCAATGCCATCTATGATCTACGTTATTCTGATCATGATGGTTCTCGGATCGAATGTACGAAGCATTTTGATCGGTATCTGCATTCCGGGCTGGATCGGCATGGCCCGTCAGGTAAGAGGCCAGCTGATCGCCTTAAAGGAGCAGGAATTTTCCATGGCAGCACTCGTCATCGGAGCAAGTGATGCGAGAATTCTCTTCCGTCACCTTTTGATCAATGCCATCGGACCGATCATTGTACAGATTACCTTCCTTGTTCCGAATGCCATTTTTACTGAAGCCTTCTTAAGCTTCATCGGAATCGGCATTTCCGCTCCGATGGCAAGCTGGGGTTCCATGGCGCAGGATGCCCGACAGGTGCTCACCATGCACCCGGGACAGCTGCTTTTGCCGACCATCTGCATCTGTATCACCATTTTCTCCCTGAACTTCCTCGGTGAGGGAATCGGCGATGCCTTTAATCCAAAGAAAACCAGGGGGTGAAGCGTATGAGTTTACTCGAAATCAGCCATCTCACAACAAAATTTGAAACGCCGCAGGGAACCGTCAGCGCAGTCCGCGATGTTTCCTACCATCTGGAAGAGGGCGAGGTACTTGGTATTGTCGGCGAGTCCGGTTCCGGAAAAAGTGTCGGCATGCTGACCCTGATGGGACTTCTGGCATCGAACGGCAGAGTAGAGGAAGGAGAAATCCTTTTCGACGGAGAAAACATTTCTCCGCCGCACACGAGGGATCGGAAAGAAAAACGGGCGTATGAAAAGAAAATGCAGCAGATCCGCGGAAATCGCATCGGCATGATTTTCCAGGATCCGATGACATTTCTGAATCCGATCCTGAAAATCGGAATTCAGATGACAGAGGGAATTCGAAAGCATCAGAATTGCTCCAAAAAAGAAGCGGAAGCGAAAGCCATTGAGCTGATGCGGCAGGTCGGAATTCCAAGTCCGGAAAAACGGCTCGATCAGTATCCATTTGAATTTTCCGGCGGCATGCGGCAGAGAATCATTATTGCGACGGCGCTGGCGTGTGATCCGAAGCTGATTATCGCAGATGAGCCGACAACCGCACTGGATGTGACGGTACAGGCACAGATCCTGGAGCTTTTGAAAAAGCTGACGAAGGAAAAAGGAACCTCTGTTATCATGATTACCCACGATCTCGGCGTTGTTGCTTCTATGTGTGACCGGATTGCTATTATGTATGCCGGCCAGATCGTAGAAGAGGGAACCATCGATGAGATTTTCTACGAACCGCATCATCCGTACACGAAAGGTCTTCTGAACAGTATCAACAATTCGGCAAAGGATAACGATGAACCGCTTGTTCCGATTCCGGGAACACCGCCGGACCTCTTAAAGCTTCCGAAGGGCTGCGCATTTATGAGCCGCTGTCCTTACACTATGAAGATCTGTGAGGTACAGGCCTCTCCGGTGACAACCTACAGCGAGACGCACTGCTGCAGATGCTGGCTGGAATGTATGGATGAAACAAAAATCACAGTTTCCGGGGAGGAGGCTGCCAATGAGTGAAAATGTACTGGAAGTAAAAAACCTGTGTAAATACTTTGATGTGAACAGAGGAATGAAGGGAGCACAGAAGGTCATTGCCGTAGATGGTATTTCCTTCGAGGTAAAAAAAGGGGAAACCTTCGGACTGGTCGGAGAATCCGGCTGTGGAAAAAGTACACTTGGCCGCACGATTTTACGGATCTATGAGCCGACAAAGGGCGAAATCGTTTTCGAGGGAGAAGATATCTCCAGGCTTTCCCGGAAAAAGATGCTTCCCTACCGGCAGAAGCTGCAGATGATCTTCCAGGATCCGTATGCATCCTTAAATCCCCGTTTTACTGTCGGTGAGATTATTGAGGAGCCGATGGTGATTCATCACATGTACGATGAAAAAAAGCGAAAAGAACGCGTGCAGGAGCTGCTGGAAACGGTTGGATTGAAACCGGACCACATCCGGAGATATCCGCATGAATTTTCCGGCGGCCAGAGACAGCGAATCGGAATTGCGAGAACGCTGGCACTCGAACCAGACTTTATCGTCTGCGACGAACCGATTTCGGCGCTCGACGTTTCCATCCAGGCACAGGTCATCAACCTTTTGGAGGATATTCAGAAAAAAGAGGGTATCAGCTATCTCTTTATCGCACACGATCTTGGCATGGTAAAGCATATCAGCCACCGGATCGGTGTCATGTATCTGGGACACATGGTAGAGATCGGAGAATCCAATGATGTTTACCGCCGTCCGCTTCACCCATATTCGAAGGCACTGCTTTCTGCAGAGCCGATTCCGGATCCGAAGACCGCAAGAAGCAGAAAACGAATCCTGCTGGAAGGCGAAATCCCGAGTCCGATCCATCCGCCGAAAGGATGCCCGTTCCACACGAGGTGCCCCTACGCTATGGAAGAATGCAGCCAGGCCCGCCCGGCAACGTATGATATTGAGGGCAGGAAAGTGGCTTGCTTCTTATATTCCCCGCGGTATTTGAGACAGAGGGAGGGTCTGGCAATCGAACCGCTGCTGGCCGGAGCAAAATAGAACCATTCCGGTGCGGCAGGTTTGGGAACAGAGGTTCCAGGGACCGGAGCTGTGTTTCAAACAAGCATCAGCAGCAAAAGGAGGAGAACATTATGAGGAAATTATGGAAAGCAACAGCGACACTGGCAGCGGCTGTTCTTCTGGCAGGATCCCTTGCCGGATGCGGAAGCAGCGGAGGAAGCAGCAGCTCTTTCGGAGGAGGCAAAAGCGGCAGTACTTCCGATATGATTGTAACAACGATGAATACCGAGGCCGGAAGCCTGGACAGCGCAGGAGAGAGCGGTTTATGGTGGTGGTCCTACGATGATGTGTGTATGGCCCCGATCATGGAAATGAAAGAGGACGGTTCCTGGGATTATATTCTGGCAGAAAGCGTTGATGTCAATGAGGATATGACACAGTACACCGTACACCTCCGCAGCGATGCAAAATGGAGCAACGGAGACGATGTGACAAGTGCCGATTTCAAAAATACCATTGTCCGCGCACTGGATCCGAACTGCAAGAGTGGTTATTCCTCAATGCTTTACCCGATTGCGGGAGCTGAGGAAATGTACAACGGAACCGGCGATGAGAGCGGTCTTGGCGTAGACACCAGCGATGACAAGACCATTGTGTTCAACTTAAAGGAGCCGTGCGCTTACTTCGAACAGCTCTTTGTACTTCCGGTTTATATGCCGACGCATCGTGAGCTTCAGACCGAGACCAACGGCGACTGGGCAATGGGAAATGACATGGATGCGCTGGTAAGCTGCGGACCGTACTACCTCGCAGAGTATGTACCGAACCAGTACAGCGTTTATAAGAAAAATGAAAATTACGTTCAGGCAGACCGGATCAAAACCGATACGATCAAAAAAATGGTTATGGACGATACACAGTCCATCATTAATGCGTATAAATCCGGTGAGCTGAACTTTATCTCAGCAGATTATACCGTTATGGACGAGTATAAAGACAGCGATGAGCTGATTACTTCTCCATCTCAGACTAGTTATTATGTACTGTTCAATGTAAATGAAGCACCATTTGACGATGTCCGCGTCCGCCAGGCGTTCTCTATGGCAGTCAACCGCGATGAGGTAGCTTCCGCGTGCGGTTCCTCTTATGAGGCAAGTGATTTCTTCGTAGCAAAACATCTGAAATCCTCCGCAAGCGGCAAGGACTGGGCAGAGGAAGCAGAGGAAGATCCGATCGGCTTTGATCCGGACAAGGCAAAAGAGCTTCTGGCAGAGGCCGGTTACCCGGATGGAGAAGGCTTCCCGGCCATCACCTACAAATATCCGAGCCTCCAGCTTGACAGCGATATGGCACAGGCCCTGCAGGCACAGTGGAAAACAAACCTTGGCATCGAGGTGGAGCTTCAGGCAGAAGAGCAGCAGGTACAGGTAGCAGAGAGAAGATCCGGCGATTTCCAGCTTGCCCGCATGAGATGGACCGCAGACTTTACCGATCCGTTCACCTTCCTTTCCATGTACCGCTCCAACGACAGCTACAACGATAACAAGACCAACTGCCCGGAGTATGATGAACTGATGGCACAGTCGAATGAGGAAAGCGATCCGGCCGCCAGATTTGAGCTGCTGCACCAGGCTGAGAGCGTACTGGTAAACGACTACTGTTTCGGCGTACCGGTACTGAATTCTTCCAATATTTATCTGGTAAGCACCGACATCACAAACTTTGAGATTGACCCGTCCAGAAACATGATCCGTACCAAATATCTGGTATTAGGAGACAGCTCTTCTGAGTCTTAAGCAAAAAATCGGAAAACGGGAAGGCTCCGCAGATGGCTTAGCAGCTGTTTCGAGGGGAGCCGTAAAACGGTAATTTTCCGGAAAAAAAACAATAGAAGCCGTGGAAACAGGAGGAAATGAATATGGAAGTAAATAAAATCATCAGCCACGCATTACAGAGTATGCCGCCGAGCAAACGTCAGAAAGCATTTGCGAAGGACACCTCAAAACTGATCCATATGGGATTAAACGAAAACAATTACGGAATGTCACCGAAGGCAGTGGCGGCACTGGAGGACTCCATGGCGGGAAGCCATTTTTATCCTGACTTTGCGGCAGTACTGCTGAAACAGAAGGTGGCAGAACAGTACGGATTAAAAGCAGAAAATGTACTGACCGGAGCCGGATCGAGTGCGATGATCGATATGATCGGACTGACCTTTCTGGACGAGGGAGATGAGGTACTGTTTTCCGCTCCGACCTACGGGGCATTTGCCGACATGGCGTATTTAAATGGCGGTGTGCCGGTTTCCGTACCGGTAACCGAGGAGCAGAAATTTAATCTGCCTGCCATGAAAGAAAAAATCGGTGAAAAAACAAAAATTGTGGTGATCTGCAATCCGAATAACCCGACCGGAACGTATGTGCCGATCGGGGAGCTGGAGGCATTCGCAGATACCCTTCCGGAGGACGTGCTGCTGGTGATGGATGAGGCATACATGGAGTTTGCTACCGAGCCGGACTGCTGCAGTATGGTTGATTATATGAAAGCGCATCCGGAAAAACCGATTCTGGTTCTCCGCACCTTTTCCAAATATTATGCGATGGCAGGCCTTCGTGTCGGCTATGCGCTGGGATCCGAAGAGCTGATTGGAATCATGCGGAAATGTTCCGCTTCCTGGAACCTGAATGTCTGTGCCCAGAAAGCGGCAGTGGCAGGCCTGGCAGACCAGGAATATTATCAGGAGCAGAAAGCCAAAATCGTGGAGGGAAGAGAATATCTGGAAAAAGAGATGGCAGCGCTTGGCTGCAGGGTTTATCCGTCCCAGTCGAATTTCATCTACTTCGATACCGGAAAAGATCCTGCCTGGATTCAGGAACAGCTGATGGAAAAGGGCATCCGTATCGGCGCTTTTGAGATGAGCCGTGTGAGCGTGGGAACGATGGAGGAGTGTAAACTTTATATCAAAGCATTAAAAGAAATTCTGGAAGCGGCAGAGTGAAAAAAGGTTTTACGGTAAACGTTAAAAGATAGAATGAAAGAGAAAAAGACCGGATGAGAAGTAAAAAATCTGGTCTTTTTCTGCTGGTATGAGAACAGAAAAAGCGGATCAGCAGGTTGCATATTTCAGGTAAAAAAGGTATACTTATAAGTGATAAAAAGAGAAATATGTTAGCAGCAGCTAATAAGAAAAAAACAGAGAAAAAACATGGTTTTTGCAAATTAGTGCTTGCCATTCCATGAAAATTGGAATATTATATGTGCAAACGCCTATAGATGAAAAAAGATGTATCACATCCTGAAAGGGGAAAGAAAATATGCTTTTTAAAACATACCAGAAGATCACGACGTTATTTAAAGAACATCATGGATATATGAGCTTCGCAGACCTCAGAGATCATCAGGTGACCGTACTGCAGCTGGCAGAAATGGAAGAGGAAGGAAGTCTGGAACGATTTGCACGCGGCTGGTACTGGTGCAAGGACTGTGGTTATGAAAAACCGGAAGACTATCAATATATTGAAATTGCGAAAGTAAACCCACGCGCAGTCATCTGCATGGACAGTGCTGCATGGCTTGCCGGAATGCTGAAAGAAGAGCCGGCTACGATTGCAGTTGCAACAGCACGGACAGACCGAAAAAAAATGGATCTGGAAAATTTTGAAATCAGACGTTTTTATTTCCAGAATGCCGATGTTCCGGGCGAAATCTGTGAGAAAAAGACAGAGTTTGGTTCCTACAAATATTATTCTCCGAAGAGAACCTTCTGTGACTGTCTGCGCATGAACAACAAGATGCCGGAGGAAGTAAAAGAAGAAATCCTCACCTGGTGCCGGAAACAGAAATATTCCAAAGAAGAGATTCTGGAATACGCGAACAAGCTCCGTGCGGTAAAAAATATCGAGGAAGAGTATCAGAAATAAAATTTCACAGGAATAGATAAGGGAAACTCCCGACGGAAGATCTTATACGAGAAATTCTGCCGGGAGTTTCTGCGTGTATATCGGATGGTTACGCATACACGATTTCCTCGTATGTTCCCCTGTGTCATTCGCAAAAATCGCATAAAATGAGAAGCAAAGAGCAATACTTGACTAGCCGAACGGGAAACGTGGCGATACAATAGAGGCAACAAATTTCGGGAGGATTTTACCTATGAGTAAAGAGACGAGAGAGTATGCAAAACAGCTGGTTTCCCAGATGACGCTGGAAGAAAAAATGAGCCAGATGGTCTATCAGTCACCGGCGATCGAGCGTCTTGGCATTCCGGCATACAACTGGTGGAATGAAGCGCTGCACGGCGTGGCAAGAGCTGGTGTAGCAACGGTATTTCCGCAGGCTATTGGCCTTGCAGCAACGTTTGATAAAGAGCTGCTGCAGGAGATCGGTGATGTTGTTTCTACCGAGGGACGTGCAAAATTCAACGAGTTTTCGAGAAAAGGCGACCGCGGCATCTACAAAGGCCTGACCTTCTGGGCACCGAACGTCAACATTTTCCGTGATCCGAGATGGGGCCGCGGCCATGAGACATATGGTGAGGACCCGTATCTGACCGGTGAGCTCGGATGCGCCTACATCCGCGGATTACAGGGACCGGACCCGGATCACCCGAAGGCAGCGGCGTGTGCCAAACATTTCGCCGTCCACAGCGGCCCAGAGGCGATCCGCCATGAGTTTGACGCAAGAGTCAGCAAACATGATCTGTATGACACCTATCTGTATGCCTTCAAACGCTGTGTCAAGGATGCAAAAGTCGAGGCAGTCATGGGCGCGTATAACCGTGTCAACGGTGAACCGGCATGCGGAAGCAAGACATTGTTAAAGGACATCCTGCGCGATGAGTTCGGCTTTGAAGGCCATGTTGTCTCCGACTGCTGGGCAATCATAGATTTCCATGAGCATCACAGAGTGACCAAAAATGTAGAGGAGTCCGCAGCGCGTGCCGTCAACAACGGCTGTGACCTGAACTGCGGCGTTGCTTTCCTGCATCTGCCGAAAGCATACGAGGATGGCCTGGTATCCGAAGAGGCAATCACCGCGGCAGTTGAGCGCCTGATGGAAATCCGCATCCGCCTCGGTATGATGAAAGACTATCCGTCACCGTACGAAGATCTGTCCTACGATCTAGTCGAGTGCAAGGAGCATGTTGATCTGTCCGTCAAGGCAGCGAGAAGAAGTATGGTTCTGCTGAAAAATGAAAACAACATGCTGCCGCTCGATGTGAAGAAGATCCGCAGTATCGCCGTGATCGGACCGAACGCGAACTCGAGAGCAGCGCTGGTTGGAAACTATCAGGGAACATCGTCCAGATACATCACACCGCTGGAAGGAATTCAGCAGTATGTCGGTGATGATGTGAGAGTGACATACGCAGAGGGCTGCCATCTGTATAAAAATAAAGTCGAAGGACTCGGCGAGGACAAAGACCGTTTCAAAGAGGCTGTCATTGCCGCTGAGCACGCAGACGTTGTCGTTCTGTGCCTTGGACTTGATGCAACTGTTGAGGGCGAGGAAGGCGATGCCGGAAACGAATACGCGAGCGGCGATAAGCTGGGCCTCAATCTGCCGGGCTTACAGGAGGAACTGCTTGAGACAATCACAGCGGTTGGAAAACCGGTAGTCCTCGTTCTCTCGGCAGGAAGTGCCATCGACCTGTCCTGGGCTGAGGAGCATGTACCGGCTATTCTTGACAGCTGGTATCCGGGTGCGCGCGGCGGAAAAGCCGTGGCAGAGGCGCTGTTCGGCGATTATGCACCGAACGGAAAACTGCCGGTGACTTTCTATCAGGGAACAGAAAATCTGCCGGAGTTCACTGATTACAGCATGGCAGGACGAACCTACCGCTATACTGATAAAAATATTCTGTATCCATTTGGATATGGACTGACGTATGGAACAATTTCCTACAGCGGCGCAAAAACGGAGCAGGAGACGAGCGCGGTGCTCGACGATGTGACCGTGTGCACGAAGGTGAAGAATGAGAGTGCATATCCGCTGCATGAGAGCGTAGAGGTTTATGTGAAATACAAAAACGCACAGCCGGGTGAGCCAGGCTTCCAGTTAAAAGGCATCGCGTGCGTGGAACTGCAGGCAGGAGAAGAAAAAGAGGTTTCCGTGACACTGCATGCAAGAGATTTTGCTGTTATCACAGAGGACGGCGGATGTGTCGTACGGCCGGGCGAGTATGAAATCTCCATCGGCGGACAGCAGCCGGGCGAAAGAAGCCGCGCGCTGACAGGACGTGAGACAGAGATTCTGACGGTCAGAAAAGAAGGAAATGAAGAGAACGTCGAGTATTAAGTATTAGATAGAAATTGAAAAACGAAGAGGGAGGTGGAATCGTCTGCCTCCCTCTTTTGGTGACAGAATGGACGGCTTGGTGCGATGATCGCTGGAAATCTGCCGAACCTGCTTCATTTCCAGACCGGCGGACTGTATGGTGCTGCATCTTCGTGCACCGAAGGGAAAAGTGTCGGTTGAGGGGATGCTGAACCGTGCAAAATATTTTGACCGTACAGGAAAGGTCAACGATCACACGATTTATCTGAGCGGAAACCTCGGAAAAAATGCCCTGGAATTTGCCATGTGCCTGTCGGCAAAAGCAATGGGCGGCCGTGTGTATACCATGGGTCATACTCTGGTGATCGAAGAGGCAGATGAGGCCGTGTTGTACTTCGGCGCGGACAGTACGTTCCGTTCTGCGAAGGAAGAGGTTGCCGCATGGGAGCCGCGTGTGCAGGATGTGCTGGCAGAGAAGATTACCGAAAAGCTGGAGCGCGCGATGGTGCAGAGCAGAGAACACAAAATCATTCTCCTTCCGGCGCTGCCGAAGGCGTGGGATCATGGAGAAGTGAAAGGCCTGCGGCTGGTTGGAAATGCATCGATTGCACTTGCGTGGGAGAATGGAAAACTGACACGGTGTGCGGTTACGGCGGATCAGGCGTATGAAGGGGAAGTTGTGTATGAAGAGATGCGTCAAGCGGTAAAACTGGAAAAAGGTGAGACAGTTATGCTGGATGCGGTATTGCAGCTGCTTGAATCATAAACATGAAGATAGAAAATGCCGGGCAGAGAAAAATCTGTCCGGCGTTTTCAGCATATGTAAAGATTATAAGGCGATGGAGGAAAAAGAAGCTTCTTCTGCCAGCAGCAGGTGATAGTAATGCTCGGAATAGCGGCAGAGATAACCAGGCATTCCCCGATAAGAACTGGTTTCTAAAAACGCGGCTGCGACGCAGGTGCGGCATATCGGTTGCAAACGGCATTGACAGCATTGGGAACTTAGGGAAATCTTCTGTGCAGCGGCGGAAACTTTTTCCCAGGCGGAAATAAATCCAAGATCAAAAACAGGGGCGGAGATTTCGGATAACATCACACAGGGGAAAAGAAAGCCCTGCCAGTTGATGAAGAAGGAGCAGTTTCCGGCAAGACAGGAGATATGACCATTGCCCCGTGGAAAAGACGGATTGTTGACGCGGTGGATGGATTCATGAACGTACTGCCGGAAAATATCGCTGGTCAGCTGCAGTTTCAGTGTCTGCAGGGCAAGCGCAGCGGCGTCTTCCGGGTTCAGGCGGACCTGAGCATCAAAAGGAAGGGAGCGTTCCCGGACGGCGGGCATCATATAGTGATCGGCATGAACGGGGACTCCAAGCTTTTCTCCGAGAACAAAGATTTTTGGAAAATCATGCGCGTTCTTTTTAGTGACGCTACAGCTGATTTTGACATCAACGTTTCGTTCGCGGAGCAGACGGATGGCGCGGACGGTCTGATCAAAGCCCTGGGGGTAATGGCAGAGACGGTTATAGGAAGCGGCATCGGCACCGTAGAGCGTGATGTTAATGCGGCGCGGCCTGTACTCAGCAAAAAAATCAGCCCAGGATTCGCCCAGCAGGGTTCCATTGGTGTTGATGGTAAGAATCATGCCCATGTTTCGAAGCTCAAGATATAGTGTTTTGAAATCAGGAAAGAGAAGTGGTTCACCGCCGGTCAGAAGAAGAAAAAGTGTACCGGCTTTTTGCATCTGCTGTGCAAGCAGAATCCATTCATCAACTGTGCGGAGTTGTCCCTGACATTCCATTTCTGAACGGGACAGACGGACATAACACATGTCGCAGTTCATATTGCAGAGTGGCAGAAGTTCAAGCGCGCCGGTAATAGGAATGTGCTGCTGGCGCGCTTTCTGGAGAAAAGAACGCTCGAAGGTGGAAGCGTCGTCCATGTAGTTCATAAAGGTTCCTCCGAAAAAAGTGGTTTGATGAACCAATTATTAATAGGTATAGTAAAGGATCGAAACGAGTGGGTTCGATCCTTTTGCTGTGGTTTGAAAAATTATTATTTAGTGGAAAAATCAGGATTTGGCGGTTTCCCAAGTATTGATGTCTAATCTGGTAGTACAATGAACGTTTGTACCATTTTCGGTCCAGATGACAACGGGGGTTGCTTCATCATCGCGGGTAGACTGGTCATCTATAAAACCACTGATAAATCCACTATCAGATTCCGCTTCATGAGTCTTGTTACAAGGATGATATCCAGAAAATTGAGCTTGAGAGCCCCAGCCTCCCCATGAGCCTTCTTTTGCGATATATTTTTTTTGCCCAGATCCATCATAATAATAAACATTATAATTATGACCGTATTGTCCAGCATCGCAGACAAATTTATAAACTTTCCCGCTATCCCCGCAGGCCGCCACATATTCATTTGCAGCAAATTCCTGAACCTCAACAACAGGTTCCATCCACTCTTTCTTCATAACGATATAACCTCCTCTAATAATGCATACCTTAAAGTATCATGCACAAAATTTAAAGCAGAATTTTGAATCGTATCTTCCGCAGCCTCATATTCCTCTAACGCCTGTGCAACGACTTCCGAAATGGTACGTGGCTGCTGAAAAGCATTCCAGAGAAATGCGGCGGTATCGTTTGGAACCATCACTGCATTCGAAATCTGACAGGCAGTCCCAACGGGAATAATCGCATATTCCCCTGCAATTTCACGCAGCAGATAATCGGAATTGACACGATATTTTTTTTCATTTATCTTTTGTAACAAATCCGACCGGGTCGGAGAAGCAATCGGTTCCATCACAAACTCCCCTCTTGCAAAATGCTGTGCCTTTTCAGGCAGAAAGTATTTCTGCAGTCAGCAAGAAAAATATGTAGAATGTTCGCAGAAATAAATTACATTTATCATTACAAAAAGATTATAAAAGAAGAACTAGGAAAAGTCAAGTAAAAACTGGAAAAAGATGGGAATGTAATCTGCTCAAAAACGAATTTTGCGATGTTTACTTTTAGTAGAGATGAAAAGGAGGTTTCGTGATAAGATAGAGAAAGAATTTGAAACGGAGGTACGGACAGTATGGGAAGCTATTTGAACCCCGGAAGTGATCTTTTTGAGATGGCGCTTCGGTCGCAGATTTTTGTGGACAAAAGCGGTCTGATAGAAAAAACAAATCGCTGCGTGCGGACACTCCAGCGATATCTGTGCGTGAGCCGTCCGAGACGATTTGGAAAATCTATGGCAGCGGATATGCTGGCGGCTTATTATAACAGAAGCACAGACACCGATGCACTATTTCGGAATTTGAAAATCGGCAGAAGTGAAACATATTAAAAAACATCGGAATCAGTATGATGTAATAAAAATCAATATGCAAGAATTTTTAAGCGCAACAAGCGGCATTGACGAAATGCTGCGCATGCTGAACGACTATCTGATTTTTGATCTCAGAGAGCAGTACAGTCAGGTGCGCTTCCGTGATGAAAAGAATCTGGTACAGGTAATGAAAGATCTGACATACGATAACGAAAAAGAAAACGTATCCATTCCAAACCGCGAAGTATCCCAGGAGTATATCAACGCAATCAGCAGATTTCCATTCTGCAATACAACGATGAAGACTCGCTGTGGAAGAATATTTTTATCATTATTCTCGGTTCCTGCGTGTTCCGTGTGATCTGGGTGTACACGATTTTCGCGTATTTCCATGCCATTACGTCACTGTATCTGCTATATATCTTTTCGTGGACAATTACCGGTGCGGCGGAGATCCTGTATTTCCGGCATGGCTATAAAACGCTGCAGATCAGTTGAAATAAAATTACGTATTTAATTACAAAATAGACTCTGAAGATTGACGGAGTCTCTTTTTTTTGTTATCATAAATGCGGAAAAAGGGATCGTGATACGCTGCGGAGAGAAGGGAAGATCATGGGGAGAAAGAAGAGTTTTTGATGGAAAAAACATTTCAGACAGGGAGTTTTTCCTTCCGGCTGAAGTTTCCGGAAGAGCTGGTACTTCCGGTGGATATGGAAAAATTTTTGGTGGAAACGGATTCTGTGGACTATACATATATCATTACGGCCGTCGACATATTGCCGGAAGCGGAGGGAGAGCTGATTGTGGATCGGGTCGATCTGCAGGTGTTTCATACAAAAGAAGGATTGGAGAGCCGCCGGATCGGTGTGAAAGGAGAAGCACGTCCTTATGCATTCTACCGTGAGACTGCGCAAAATCGTGCGGAGGTTTTCGTCGGCAGGTGGTATCTGGCAGAAGTTGAAAAGTATGAAGTTGTTTTTCTTTCCCTCCTTGCCCTGGAGCGCCGTCTGGCAGAGCAGCCGTGCCTGATTCTGCACTGTGCATACACGGAGTATCAGGGGAAAGCAATGCTCTTTTCTGCACCATCGGGAACGGGCAAAACCACGCAGGCGGGACTCTGGGAACAGTACCGGGGAAGCCGTACCGTAAATGGGGATAAGGCATTGCTGGAATATGACGGCACAGCGTGGACAGCAAACGGCTGGCCGGTCTGCGGAACATCAGGAGTCTGCGAAAACAAAAAGCTCCCGGTCGGATGCATTGTAATGCTGAGCCAGGCAAAGACGAATCAGGCGTGGCGGCTGCGTCCGGCAGAGGCATTTACGAGTCTGTACGGACAGATCACCATGAACCGCTGGGACAGGGAGGGACTGGTGCACAGTCTCGACCTTCTCGAACAGCTTGCTGGAAAAGTTCCGGTGTATCATCTGGCGTGCGGCATTTCAGAAGATGCGGTGAAAACGCTGGAGCAGGAGATCGGGACCGGTTCGTTCGAAAGTGAAACATATGCAGCTGCACTGCACAAAAACATGATTCAGAAAAGGGAGAAACATGCATGAAAATGATGGATACACGTGCCTATGTCGGAATGCTGAAAGAACTTGTAGAGCAGGGCAGAGAAGTGCGTATGGTGATTTCCGGGAGCAGCATGGCGCCGTTTCTGATTCATGGACGCGACAGTATTTTCTTCCGAGCGCCGGCGCGGGAACTTCGGAAAGGTGATATCGTATTTTACGAGCGGCCAGGCGGACAGTTTGTCGTGCATCGGATCTGCCGCGTTCATGCAGAGGGTTATGACATAATCGGGGATGCACAGACGGAAATCGAGCATCATGTGCAACGGAAGCAGATCTTTGCACGGGTGACAAAAGTGGAACGAAAAGGAAAAATACTTGTGCCGGGAACGTTCTGGTGGGAGTTTTTTGCACAGGTCTGGATTCGCATCATCCCGCTTCGCCCGATTCTGATACATGGATATGCCCGGTTATTCGGTGTGGATAAAAAGAAAAATGATGCGTGCAGAGAAAATGAAAGGAAAAGAAGATGATTACAGCAACAGAAACCGCATTCCTTGCGGTGGTTCGTGCGTTTTTGACGGAAGAAAAAGCAGCTCTGGAAGAACTTGCGGCGCTGACAGAAAAACAATGGAATCATCTGTTTGTCCTCGCGGCACAGCATTCGCTGCTGCCGGCGGTCTACGATGTTGTGGGCAAAACACCGGAATTTGCAGAGCTTCCGGATGAGCTTCGCAGACAGGTAAAAACGCAGGCGATGCAGAGCATTTTGCAGCAGGTTTCGCGTACCGCGCTGTTTCTTACGGATGAAAAGGAGCTGACGCAGCTGGGCGTGCAGCCGCTGGTGATGAAAGGAATTGTGTGCAGAAATCTCTATCCGAAGCCGGATCTGCGCCCGTCCGGGGATGAGGATCTGCTGATTCCGGAAAAGGATTTTGCAGCAGTGGATGCCTATTTTATGAGGAAAGGCTTTGTGCGGGACAAAGAAACCGCAATGCCAAATGGTGCCAAAGACGGTGATGTCCCGGAAGAGATGGGCTATATTCATCCGAAAACAGGAGCCTTCTATGAAATACATACCAGGCTGTTCAGCACAGAATCCTCTGCCTATGGTTATCTGAATCGTGCATTTTCCGATGTTTTCGCGCATCCATCCAAAGTGGAAGTGCAGGGGCAGAGCATCTTTACCTTAGAAGAAACGCATCATCTTTTCTATCTTCTCTGTCACAGCTTCAAGCACTTTCTTCACGGCGGTGTCGGGATCCGTCAGATCTGTGATATGGTACAGATGATTCGTGTATATGGAAGAAAAATAGACTGGGAAATGTTCTGGCAGCTGTGTGAAGAGTATCATATGACGTGCTTCTGTATCAATCTGCTGGATATCGGCGAGCGGTATCTGGGCTTTTCCTATGAAGCAAGTGGGGCAGTCCGTGCCGCAAAGAAGCTTCACCCGGATTCCGAAGCGCTTCTGATCGATATTCTCGATGCCGGTTCGTTCGGGAAATCGAGTGTGGGAAGGATCCACAGTGCAAACATTACCCTGTATGCGGCAGAAACCGGAACGGAAAAGCACACAGCCGGGGGAATCTGGAAATCGCTGGTTCCGGAAGCTTCCTATATGAAAAACAAGTATCCCTATGCGGCGAGGTATCCGTTTTTGCTCCCGGCTGCATACGTGGAGCGAATCCTGAAATGGCTGGGGCAGGGAGAAAAAGGACAGAAATCGAGCATTGAAGTGGGTGCGGGACGTGTCGAGCTGCTGAAAAAATACGATATGATCCGTACCGCAGACGGGAAAAAGAGAGGAGACGCGCATGCAGGAAGAATCCAAAGAGAAAAGTAAAGACGCTCCCTTCGAGTCTCTCCGTATCCTGTCGGAGCGATGGAAAAACGGAACGTTCTCGGAAATCATCGATGACTGGAAATGGATTTTTGGCTACAGCGCGCGCTATAAGGGTGCGATTGTTTTTTATACGATTCTCGGTATCTTAAGCACTTCGCTTGGGCTTGTCGGCAGCGTGGCAGGAAAATACCTGATTGATATCATCACCGGATACCAGATACAGAAGCTCCCGCTGCTGCTTTGCATCATGATCGGAAGCACCGTGTTCAGCCTTGGGTTTGAGAGTGTCATCAACCGCATTTCAACGAAGCTTGGTATCGCCATCAACAACGACATCCAGGCGGATATTTTTGACAAAATCGTTGATGCGGACTGGCTGGAAATCAGCAAATACGCAAACGGTGACGTACTCAATCGTTTCAACGGCGACATTGGAACGGTCAGCGGCAACGCAATCAGCTGGCTCCCGACGATTATCATTGCCGTGTATCGGTTTATTGCCACCTTTTTCGTAATCCTGCATTATGACTGGGTCATGGCACTGATTGCTTTTTTAAGCGCACCGTTTCTGCTTCTGATGTCCCGTTTTATGATCCGCCGTCAGCGGGAATACAGCAAAGAAGTACGCGAGATGAGCAGTAATCTGATGAGCTTTGAGGTAGAAGCGTTCTACAATTTTGATACGATCAAGTCGTTTGGCATCGCACCGTATTACAGCAAAAAGATGCGTTGGTGGCAGGGACTCTTCAAGGACATCAGCCTGAAATATAATCTGTTTACGATTAAAACCAATATCGTAATGTCTATTCTCGGGAGTGCGGTGGAGTTTACGGCGTTCGGATACTGCCTGTTCCGTCTGTGGACGCACGACATTACCTATGGAACCATGACGCTGTTCCTGCAGCAGCGGAGTAACCTTTCCGGCGCGTTTGGAAACGTAATTTCAATTATTCCGTCCTTCCTCAACAGCTCCGTCTCGGCGCACCGGATCCGTGAGCTCGTAGAGCTGCCAAAAGAGGTCCATATCCCGGAGAGCGCCAAGCTCGATCCGCTGGCAAAGGATGGATTCCGGGTACAGATGCATGGGGTAGAATTTTCTTATATAGAAGGAAATAAAGTAATCACCAGATCGGAGTTTCAGGCCGCCCCCGGCGAGATTGTAGCGCTGGTTGGCCCGTCCGGCGAGGGAAAAACAACGATGATCCGCCTGATTCTCGGCCTTATCCGCCCGCAGGAGGGGGAAACCGTGATCATTGCCTCAAACGGAAAAACGGTTCCCATGAACGCCGAAACGCGTCATCTCTTCGCCTATGTGCCGCAGGGAAATACGATCCTTTCCGGCACAATCGCCGAAAATATGCGCATGGTAAAAGAGGATGCGACCGACGAGGAGATCATCGAAGCGCTCAAAATCTCCTGCGCCTGGGATTTTGTTCAGCATCTGCCGGATACCATTAACAGCCGCGTCGGGGAACGTGGCCGCGGTTTCTCCGAAGGCCAGTCCCAGCGGCTTGCCATCGCCCGTGCCGTCCTTCGCGATGCCCCGGTGCTGCTTCTGGATGAAGCCACCTCGGCACTGGACGTTACGACGGAACGAAACGTTCTCCGAAACATCATCCGCCAGCGTCCCAACAAAACCTGCATCGTTACGACGCACCGCCCGAGTGTCCTCGGCCTCTGCCAGAGAGTTTACCGTGTCATGAATGGAACCGTGACCGAACTCGATGGGGCAGAAGGGGCAAAGATGGTGGAAGATTTTTGACAGAAAAAAGACACAAAAAAGACACAAAGGTCGGAAGAGTGATACTTCAAAGTCAAATCAGTTATAGAGTTGCAAGTCAAAATCCTGCTATAATACAACCATCAAAGGTCACACAACACGATACGTGAAAAGGAGAAAAAGTATGAAGAAAAAAGTGTTAGCAGGCATTCTTGCAGCAACTATGGCATTTTCCATGGCAGCATGCGGAAGCACAGGATCCAGTTCTGATTCCGGTTCCTCCGCAGCTTCCGGAAGCACAGCAAAGACAGAGGAAAAAGGCGAGCCGTACACTGTAACTATGGTACTGCAGGGCAGCCAGCAGCAGGATGAAGAGAGAATCGAAGAAAAAATCAACGAGATTCTGGAGCCGGAGCTGAATGCAAAGCTCGATATCGTTGTTCTTCCGTGGGCAAGCGCATCTCAGCAGTTACAGCTGATGCTTTCCGGCGATGAGAAAATCGATCTTCTGTACACAAATGCAACAACAGCTGTACAGTATATGCATTCCGGCCAGATCATGGATATGTCTGAACTGATTGACAAATACGGCACAAACCTGAAAGATATCTATGGCGAGGATATTGCAAAAACAAATCAGATTGATGGGTTTGTCTATGGCGTTCCGAACCAGATCGAACGAGGCAGCATTCCAGCCATCTTCATGAGAAAAGACCTGGTAGAAAAGTATAATATCAATACCGATGAAATCAAAGAGCCGAAGGATATGGAGAAAGTATTTGAGACCGTACAGGCAGGCGAGCCTGATATGACAATGCTGTTCTCCAGCAACAACAGTGATACGCCTCTGAGCCGTCTGTCCCGCGCTGATGGACTTGGCGATGCCAACACGGGCGCTCTGATGGATCAGACCAACAGCACAACCGTAGAAAACTACTTTGCAAGCGACTGGTACAAGGAGACTGCAACTATGCTGCATGACTGGTATCAGAAAGGCTATATCAGCAAGGATGCCGGAACAAACACAGAAAACTGGAGAACCGTATGCAAAGCAGGAAATCTCTTCTCCTTGTTCTTTGCTTATCATCCAGGTACCCCGGTTGAGTTCCAGAGCTCCACAGGATATGAGTTTGAAATCGTACCGTTCTATGATCAGCCGATCATCAACTCATCCTCTTACGGCGGAATTATCTTCTCTGTAGCACAGAACTCCGAAAATCCGGAAAAAGCAATGCAGGTTCTCGATTATATCTATGGCAGCCCGGAGGTCATGAACCTTCTGAACTGGGGCGAAGAGGGAACCGACTACGTAGTAGAAGATGAAGAAAACGGAATCATCAACTACCCGGACGGTGTAACAGCAGACAATGCAGGCTACAGCTTTAACTGTGGATGGGAGCTTCCGAACCAGTTCATCGCATACAAATGGGATGGATCTGACCCGCAGCTCTGGGACAAAATGCAGGAGTTCAACGCTTCCGGTATCGAGTCGAAAGCACTGGGATTTGTCTTTGATAACAGCGAATATGCGGATCAGGTATCAGCCCTGAACAACGTAATCAGCCAGTACAACGGCGCACTTAGCAGCGGCTCCGGAGATCCGGAAGAACTGCTTCCACAGTTCCTGGAGGCACTGGACGATGCGGGAATCGATGATGTCATTGCTGCAAAGCAGGAGCAGCTGGATGCATTTCTTGCAAAGAAATAGGCTAATTTGTAAAAAGAACACGACCGGGGCGGAAGAAAATCCGGTGTGATACAGTAACCGAAGGCTCCACTCTTACTAGAAAAGATGTGGAGCCTTCTCTGTGAAAGAACCTGAAAAAACAGCCCTCATAAAAGGAGACACGCTTTATGAAAAAAGCAGAGGTTAAAAAAGGAAAAAAGAAAAACGTGCTGAAGGAATACTGGCCGCTTTATCTGATGATGCTTCCGGCACTTCTGTATCTGCTGATCAACAACTATATCCCGATGGCAGGTATGGTGATTGCGTTTAAAAAACTGAATTTTGCGAAAGGTATCTGGGCAAGCCCGTGGGCAGGACTTAAAAACTTCAAGTTCCTGTTTGCTTCCAAGGATGCATGGATTATTACAAGAAACACGTTGCTGTATAACGTTGCATTTATTCTTGTAAACATGGTAGTCGGAATTGCCATTGCGATTCTGATTACGGAGGTAAGAAACACAAAGCTCAAAAAGATATATCAGAGTGCGATTCTTCTTCCGTTCCTGATGTCCATGGTTATCTTAAGCTACATCGTATATGCGCTTCTGAGTGCAGAAAATGGTCTTGTCAACAACTCGATCCTTCCGTTGTTCCACATTGACCCGATTCAGTGGTACCAGAAACCGAAATACTGGCCGGCGGTCCTGATCATCGCGAACTGCTGGAAGGGCGTAGGATACGGATGCCTGATCTACATTGCATCGCTGATCGGTATCGATCCTTCCTTCTATGAGGCTGCCAGACTGGACGGCGCAAGCAAATGGCAGGAGATTACGAAAATCACACTGCCGAGCCTCGTTCCGACCATCATCACCCTGCTGCTTCTCAGCATCGGAAGAATTTTCTATTCCGATTTCGGTCTGTTCTATCAGGTACCAATGAACTCCGGTGTTCTGTTCCCGACCACAAACGTTATCGATACCTATGTATACCGCGCCCTGATTGAGCAGGGAAATATCAGTATGTCATCTGCAGCCGGTGTATACCAGTCTCTGGTAGGCTTCTGTGTCGTAATGTTGAGCAACTGGATTGTCCGCAAAGTAGACAAAGACCAGGCATTATTCTAGGAGGATGGAAGTATGACAAATTCAAAAAAAGCAAAACGTTTCCAGTTCTGGATTAATGTAGTACTCATTCTGATTACGTTATCCATTATACTGCCGTTTGTACTCGTATTTATTTCCTCACTGACCGATGAAAACACACTGATCCGCAACGGATATTCGTTCTTCCCGGAGAAATTCAGCTTCTATGCTTACTCCTATATCATCCGCCAGGGCGAGAAAATCCTGAGAGCATACGGAATTACCATTTTTGTAACCATCGTCGGTACCGCTGCAAACCTTGCGATGTCCGCTCTGTTGGCATATCCGCTTTCGATTAAAAAGCTGCCGTACCGCAGAGCAATTACCTTTTTCGTATTCTTCACGATGCTGTTCAACGGCGGACTGGTGCCGACCTACTTGATGTATGTAAAGTATTTTCACATCAAAAACACGATCTGGGCATTGATTGTTCCAGGCTTCCTGTTAAGCGCAAACAACGTGCTGATGATCCGAAGCTACTTTAACACCAGTATCCCGGACGCGCTGTTCGAGGCAGCCAAAATCGATGGCGCCGGACACATGAAGATTTTCACCAGCATCACACTGCCGCTTGGAAAACCGATTCTGGTAACAATGGGACTGTTTTCCGCACTTGGCTATTGGAATGACTGGACAAATGGTTTATACTATTTATCAGGAAATGAAGGCCAGAAGCTTTACAGCATCCAGAACCTGCTGAATCAGATGATCACCGATATTCAGTACCTGGCAAGTGGAAAAGTAACCGGAAATATCGGCGCGGAGGTGGCAAAGCTGCCGACAACCTCGATCCGTATGGCAATCGCATTTATCGCCATGCTGCCGCTGTTTATCATCTATCCGTTCCTTCAGAAATACTTCGCAGAAGGTATCACACTTGGTGCGGTAAAGGGATGATTTTCCATGCAGGAATAAAAAAGAGAAACATTTCGGTGTTTCCGACATAAATCAGAAAAACAGTACAGACTCATGGAAACATGAGGTGTACTGCTTTTCTGCTGTATTATATTCAGAAAAAAAGATCAGTTCGTAAAATCAAACACGGAAAAATTTCGAGCGTACCGGAACAGAAAAAAGGAGGAAACTTCATGCATATTTCAAAACAGACGAAAAAAACAACACTGGCGCAGCAGGGGCGTTATCTTTTGATCTGCCTGCTGAGTATGCTGCTGCTTTTTCTGGCTGGGAGCGTGCTTATTCTGAACCGGACGCAGCGGCAGGTATATGAGCAGCTGGAAGAGATTTCAAAGCTGTATACGGATGAGCTGGATAACCGTTTTTTTCGAATCAGCCGAAACCTGTTCTCGACTGTAATGGACAGCTCCAACCCGGATTCTGCGTTCTGGAAATATATGGATCTGATGGAGAAGGATCAGTATGAGGAATATGTCATTACGCAGCTGCGAAGGAATTATGTATCTGCAGCGTGGGATTTTGGAACGGATTACAATGTTTTTCTCTATACGCAGAAGGATGACAGCTTATATCAGCTGAGCATTTCATCCGACGGGCTTTACGCCGTTGATCCCTATTTGCAGGAAGCGCTGAAGCGCAGGATCAAAAGCCTGTCGCAGCAGACGTATGCAGTTAAGAAAAAATGGACCGTGATGTGCCAGGGAGACGATGTTTATATGCTCAAGGTAGCGCAGAGTCAGGGCGTTGGACTCGGCTGCTACGTCAATCTGAAGACAATTCTGGAACCGTTCTCTGAACTGTCTCTTGGAAAGAGCGGCTATGTCAGTCTCGTTGACCAGAACGGGAAAAGCATCGGAACACTGACGGAAAAAGGAATTGTAACGGACAATTCGAAAATTAATACCGACAATTACACCTTCCGGCAGGAACTTTCGCAGGCGCCGTTTGAAATCCGGATTAAAATCTCCTGGACGGGAGTCTTAAATCTGATGACGGGAAGTGTGTTTGCCCTTCTTGGCGTTGCTTTTCTGATGGTGATTGCCGGTTCCGTGCTGCTGTTCCATCTGAAAACAAAAATCTTAAAGCCGGTCGCTATGTTTACGGAAAATCTTCAAAAATATGACAATGGGGATCTCACCTATCAGATGTCGGAAGGAAATCTGGTAGAGCTGGAGCAGATTGACGATAAATTCCGAAACATGATTCATCAGATCCGACGTCTGAAGATCACGCTGTATGAGCAGGAGCTGGAAAAACAGAAAATCGAGATGGATTACCTGAAAATCCAGATTCGTCCGCATTTTTACATGAACTGTCTGAACTTTATTTACAGCATGATTGACTTCGGACAGTACGACCATGCAAAGTCGATGAGCCGTATTACGTCCGATTATCTCGCCTATATTTTCCGCAATACAAGCGAGATGGTGCCGGTGACGGCGGAGACGAATCACTGCGAAAATTACCTCAAAATTCTGCTGCTGCGCTATCCGGAAAAATTCACCTATTATTTTGAAGTCCATGAAGAAGTGAAAGACGCGGTAATCTTCCCGTTTCTGATTCAGGTGTTTGTAGAGAATGCGGCAAAACATGCCCTGACGCTGGAGACGGTTCCGCTGATTTCCGTGACGGTTTACCCGGAGGACCGCGGCGAAGAAAAGTATGTCAACATTTATATTTCGGACACCGGAAACGGCTTCCCGGAGGAGACGCTGCAAAGGCTGAAAGCAGGGGAAGATATTTCCGAGCATGGAAAGCATATCGGGATTGAAAACTGCCTGAAACGATTCCGTTATTATTATGGTGATACAGGAGAGATTCATTTCGATAACAGCCCGCTCGGCGGAGCGATTGTAGATATCCATATTCCATACAAGACAGGGGGAGAAGAACATGAAACTATTGCTCGTGGATGATGAAGAGTACGTGATTGAAAGTATCAAAAGAAATCTCGATCTTACAGAGACCGGGGTGAGCGAGGTGTACACTGCGTTTTCCGTACAGCAGGCGAAGAACATCATGGGAATGGTGGATATTGATATTGTAATCAGCGATATCGTGATGCCGGGCGGAACGGGATTCGATTTTGTGGAGTGGGTCAGGAAAGAGGAGCTGAAGGTCCAGGTCATCTTCCTGACAAGCTATGCGGAGTTTGACTATGCCAGAAGAGCGATACAGCTGAACAGTGTCGATTATCTGCTGAAGCCCATTGATTTTGAAAAGCTGAAGGCGGCCGTGCAGCGTGCGGCGGAATCTGTTGCGAAAGAAAAGAAAATACAGGATCTCAGGCAGGAAAGCATCAAGTGGAATCAGAACAGAAAAATTCTGCAGCAGGATATCTGGAAAAATGTGCTGAAAAGCGGCTTCTCCGAGGAAAAATTCTGCGAAACGGCAGCACAGCGCCAGCTTTCATACGGACCGGGACACTATTTCCGGCTGATTTGTCTGATGCCGGAAATAAAGAGCAATAAGCGGGAAATGTGGGATACGGCGACCATGGAATTTGTGATCGAAAATGTGCTGTCGGAACTGTATGAGGAAACGGACATTGCGGTAGATACTGTTTTTTACCAGGAACCGGGCAGCTACTGGATTGTTACACAGTCAAAGGAAAAAGCATTCCCGCATGACGGTGAGCGGGACTGTGAAATTCTGCGGCAGTTTGTTGCGTGGATGAATGAAAAAATCTATCCGGAGCTGTGGTGCGGTGCCGGACAGTGGGAATCTGTGCGGGGGATGCAAAAGCAGAGCCGGAATCTTCAGAAAATGCGGGAGGGAAGCCTTTCCGTGCGGAACGAGGTGCTGTTTCTGAACGAATTTCAGGCTCCGCAGACCAGCTACGAAAATAAGGAGCTGGATGTGTGGAAAGCTCTGCTTTCGGAGGAAAAACCGGAGGAGCTGCTGGAGCGGCTGCAGAAATACCTTGACCGGACGGAGCGGGAAGGAATGATTACCAGGGAGCTTCTGGTAGCACTCCGTACCGATCTGACGCAGGTGGTGTATGCATGGCTTTCGGAACGGGAGATCAAGGCGTACGCACTGTTTGCAGATGCGGATATGGAAAATCTGCATCGAAATTCTCTTTACGGAAGAGAAGAGATGATGGAATATGCGGGGGTACTGGTTCGGAAAGCAGTGCAGTACAGACAGTACATCAACAAATCAGATTCGGTTACGAGTCAGGTATGCGCTTATATCGATGCACATTACCGGGAGGAGATTCACCGGGAGGAGCTTGGGGAGCTTGTCTTTTTGAATACGGATTATCTGTCCCGGATTTTTAAAAAAGAAAAGGGTATTTCGATCAGTAATTATATCATCCAAAAGCGGGTGGAGGAGGCAAAAAAGCTTCTGACACAGAGCACGCTGCCGATTAATACGGTGTCGCTGTATGTGGGGTACAGCAATTTCTCATACTTTACGAAGATGTTTAAGGATAATACGGGATACGCACCGCTGGAATACCGAAGAAGCTTTAGTGAAAAATAGCGGAAAGCCACCCTTCACATGTCCGGGAAATAACAGAGGATTTTATCACTTTCTTACGCACCGGAACAACAGCAAACAGGTCAGAATAGTGAAAGAAAAAGGTCGGATCAGGGGATATTTTTTTCAGATCAGATGTGGTAAAATTTCAGTATAAGATTCAGAAAAAACGGAAAAACGATATTTTTCTGACATTTTAGGGGTTTCTGAAGAAGCAGATACAGCAAAAACGAGGTATGGAGGAGAAAAAATGACCGAGCAGAAATTAAAAGAGCTTCTGGCCGACATGACGCTGGAAGAAAAAGTGAACCAGATGAGCCAGGTGGTGGGTGCCTTCTTCAATAAAGATATGGACATCACAGCCATGGGACCGATGGCGGATAAAGGCTTTACGCCGGAAAATGTAGCGCTTTCCGGTTCCATCCTGGGCAGCATGGGTGCAGAAACGTTAAAGAAAATCCAGAAGGATTTTGTGGAGCAGCACCCGCATCACATCCCGATGCTGTTCATGCTGGATGTCATCAACGGCTTCAAGACCATTTTCCCGATTCCACTGGGACAGGGCGCAACGTTTGAACCGGAGCTGTCCGAAAAGTGTGCGGCAGTTGCTGCAAAAGAGGCAGCTGTTTCCGGCCTTCACGTAACCTTCGCACCGATGACCGACCTGGTCCGCGATGCAAGATGGGGCCGTGTCATGGAGTCTACCGGTGAGGATCCGTATCTGAACGGTCTGTTCTGTGCCGGAATGGTGCGCGGATTCCAGGGAGACGATCTGAAGGAGCCGTACAAGATTGCTTCCTGTGTGAAGCATTTCGCAGGCTATGGTGCTCCGACAGCAGGAAGAGACTACAATACGGTAGAGCTTTCCGAGCATACCTTCCGTGACTTCTATCTGCCATCCTACAAAGCCGGTATCGATGCAGGCGCAGCGATGGTAATGACTTCCTTCAACACGGTAAACGGTGTTCCGGCAACCGGAAACAAGAAACTGATGCGCGGCATCCTGCGTGACGAGATGGGATTTGACGGAGTTCTGATTTCCGACTGGGCGGCAATCGAGGAGATTATTTACCACGGCTACTGCGCAGACCGTGAGGAGGCAGCTGTCCGCTCCGCCGAGGCAGGCGTCGATATCGATATGATGACCGGCATTTACTGCGAAAACCTGTGCCGTCTTGTAAGAGAGGGTAAGCTTTCCGAGGATCTGATCGACGAGTCCTGCATGCGTATTCTGGAACTGAAAAACAAACTGGGACTGTTTGAAAATCCGTATAAAGACGCAGACGAGACGAAAGAAAAAGAAGTCATTCTCTGCAAAGAGCACCGCGCCCTGGCAAGAGAAGCCGCAAGAAAATCGTTTGTCCTGCTGAAAAACGAAGAGAAAATCCTGCCGCTTGGCAAGGAGAAAAAAATTGCCTGGGTCGGACCGTATGTCCACAGCAGAAACCTGATGGGCTCCTGGTCCTTCATCGGAGATGCAAAGGATGTGACAAATCTGGAAGAGGCCGTAAAAGCGCAGGCAGATACGACAAACATGAGCTTCCATGCAGGCTCTCCGATGCTTGGCTCCGACATCCGCCTGGAGGGCTTCGGCGAGGCGATGGAGCAGTCCACCACGCCAGAAGAGGAAGAAGCAATGCTTCTTGAGGCTGTAAACGCAGCAAAAGAGGCCGATGTTGTCGTTCTTGCGATCGGTGAGGATCGTCTGCAGTCCGGCGAGGCAACCAGCAACGCGAACATCCGTATCCCGGAAATCCAGCAGAGACTGCTTGAGCGCGTTTCAAAAGTCAATGAAAACGTTGTCGTTGTCCTCTTCAATGGCCGTCCGCTCGACCTGCGCGATGTCGTATCGAAAGCAAAAGCTGTTCTTGAAGTGTGGATGCCGGGTACCGAGGGTGCCAATGCAATCGCAGACGTTGTTTTTGGTGCATACGCTCCAAGCGGCAAGCTGACCATGAGTTTCCCGTACTCTGTAGGCCAGGTGCCGGTTCACTACAACGAGTATTCCACCGGAAGACCGCACGTGCCGGGCAAGGACAAAGACCGTTTCCGTTCCAAATACCTCGACATCCCGAACGCACCACTGTTCCCGTTCGGATATGGCCTTGGCTACACCAGCTTTGCAATTTCAGATGTGAAACTGGACAAGGCAGAGCTTGGCATGGAAGATGAGATTAAAGCCTCCGTAACCGTGAAAAACACCGGCGATACAAAGGGAACCGAGACCGTACAGCTTTACATCCACGACGTAGCCGCATCCGTGGTACGCCCGGTGAAAGAGCTGAAAGATTTCTGCAAGGTAACCCTTCAGCCGGGAGAAGAAACCGAAGTCATCTTCAAAATCACAGAAGAAGAGCTTCGCTTCCTGACAGAAAATGAGCGTGTAGAAAGTGAAAACGGTGTTTTCGAAGTCTTCATCGGAAGCGACAGCACGACAGAGAATAAGGCAGAATTTGTGCTGAAAAAATAAGAAGCAATACTGGGATGTAGCGTAAGCGGAATCAAGATGGGGGTCTGAATCGCTACGGAAAGATAAAAGAAAAGCCAGCCACAAAAAGCGAAAAGAATTTTGCTTTTGCGGCTGGCTTTTTTCTGCCGGTACCGTATTGACCCTTCTGTTAAAACAAAGTAAAATAGAAATTGGTATTGGGACGAAAGAGAGGAAAAGAAATGGGGTACTTAGGAAACAAGTTACAGGGGAAATACCACAAAGACACATTCCAGACCGCCGTCAACATGGCGTGGCCGGCGATCGTGGAGTCGTTTTTTATTGCATTTGCGGGTCTTGTGGATTCGCTGATGGTAAGCTCGCTTGGCTCTTACGCAGTTGCCGCGGTCGGCCTGACGACACAGCCGAAGCTGCTTGGCCTGGCGTTTTTCTTTGCACTGAATGTGTCGATTTCCGCCCTTGTTGCGCGGCGGCGAGGGGAACAAAGACAGAGTGCGGCGAATGAGACTCTGGTAACTGCGCTTGTATTTATTATCCTTGCGGCAGCTGCATTCAGTGTTGGATTTGTGGCGTTTGCAAGTCCGATCATCCATCTGTGCGGCTCAACGGCGGAGACGCATAACGGCGCAGTAACATATTTCCGTATCATCATGGGCGGTATGATTTTTAACTGTATCCAGATGGGGATCAACTCGGCACAGCGCGGTGCGGGCAATACAAAAATCACGATGCGCACAAATGTAACATCAAATACGATTAATATTATTCTGAATTATCTTCTGATCAACGGCCATTTCGGGTTCCCGGCACTCGGCATTCAGGGTGCGGCACTGGCAACCGTCACAGGAACGATTGTCGGATGTGTGATGAGCATCCTTTCCATCACAAAGCAAGACGGATTCCTGAATCTTGGCTATATTCTGAAGAACAAAATTAAACCGACGATTGCAGCGTTCATTAGCCTGGTCAGGGTCGGGTACAGTGTGTTTTTCGAGCAGGTTTTCATGCGGATCGGCTTTATGATGACGGCGATCATGGCGGCCAAACAGGGAACCGATGCGATGGCGGCACACCAGGTCGGCATGAATATTATGTCGCTTTCGTTTGCGTTCGGCGATGGCCTCCAGTCCGCAGCGGTTGCACTGATCGGCCGGAGCCTCGGCGCAAAAAAGCCGGATCTTGCGAAAGAGTACGGCAGAACGTGCCGTCTGATCGGCGCGGGCATCGCAGTATGCCTCGTTGCGATTTATCTCTTCGGCGGAAGATGGCTGTACAGTCTGTTTTTCGAAGAACAGCATATCATTGAAATCGGTGTCAGCATCATCCATGTCATTATTTTCGTCGTCATTTTCCAGATCTGTCAGGTTATTTACATGGGATGCCTGCGCGGTGCGGGAGATACGCTTTATACGGCAGTTGCATCTATGATCAGCGTTACATTTATTCGTACGATCGTTTCGTATCTCGGCGGTTACACGCTGGGGCTTGGCATCGTCGGAATCTGGTTCGGCGTGCTGGCGGATCAGATGTCACGGTTTATCTTTGCGACGATCCGATTCAAACAGGGAAAATGGGTGAAAATTAAGATTTAATCGAATCAAGCAGCGAAGCGGATTGCGAATATCCGCTTGACGTAACGATTCAGAGCCATGCGAAATGGTACTCTGAATCATTACCAATATAAAACTAAAACAGGAGGAAGCAAAACGATGTACAAATTTGACAGAGAAGCCTATGACAGGCGGATGGAGTGGTACCGCGACGCACGTTTCGGCATGTTTATCCACTGGGGACTTTATGCCATCCCGGCACGCGGAGAATGGGTGCGGAGTACCGAGCAGATTCCAAAAGAAGATTACATGAAATATTTTGAGGAGTTCAATCCTGTTGATTTCGAGCCGCGGAAATGGGCCAAGGCGGCGAAAGAGGCCGGTATGAAATACGTGGTTCTGACTGCCAAGCATCACGATGGATTCTGCCTCTTCGACAGCCAGTATACCGATTTCAAATCCACCAACACGAAATGCGGCCGCGACCTCGTTGCAGAGTACGTTGATGCCGTCCGCGCAGAAGGACTGAAGGTCGGTTTGTATTTCTCCCTGCTCGACTGGTTCCACGACGATTTCCCACATTACGGCGACCGGAACCACCCGATGCGGAACAACCCGGCATACAAAAACGATGACCGCGATTTCGACCGCTATCTGACCTACATGCACAATCAGGTACGCGAGATCTGCACAAACTACGGAAAGCTCGATGTGCTGTGGTTTGACTTTTCCTACGATACGCTGCGCGGCGAAGCATGGAAAGCGACGGAGCTGATCAATATGGTGCGGAAGCTCCAGCCGGATGTCATCATCGACAACCGTCTCGAGGTGAGCGGAGAGGGCTACGGTTCTCTGGCGGCCGGAAATCCGACCTCGTACCACGGCGACTTTGTGAGCCCGGAGCAGATGATTCCGCCGAACGGCATCCAGGATGTAAATGGAAACGATATCGCCTGGGAATCCTGCGTTACGATGAACAATCACTGGGGCTATTGTGCCAATGACCACTTCTTCAAACCGGCACCGATGCTGATCAAAAAGCTGGTCGAGTGCGTATCGAAGGGTGGAAACCTGCTTTTGAATGTCGGCCCGGACGCCAGGGGAAATATCCCGGAGGAGTCGATCGAACGGCTGGCTGAGATTGGAAAGTGGATGAAGAAAAACGGAGAGAGCATTTACGGCTGCGGAAAAGCCGGTATTGAGAAACCGGACTTTGGCCGTGTGACGCGCCACGGAAACCATCTGTATTTCCATGTCTATGAAAATACCGTTGGGCCACTGCCGCTGCCCGGCGTGAAAAAAGAAGAAATTCAGGCGATCCGCTACGTCGCAACCGGCGCGGAAATCCCGGTTTCCACAAGCTGGGTACACAGCGATTATCCGACCATGGCATTCGCCGATCTCGGCGAAGACCCGGTATTGCCGGATGGAGTCGATACAGTCATCGATGTGATTCTGAAAAAGTAGAGGGTAAAGCATCAGCCACAGTTTTCCGAAAGGGTTTCTGTGGCTGATTTTTTGCGTGGCAGGAAAGTTCGCTGAAGTTTCCTGCCACGTAAAATCGGATTTGATCCTGGAGCGTATCTGAAAAAGCATTTCCGCAAGCTGCAAGCCCCACTTTGCGGTATAGTTTGCCCTCATTCGGTTGCCGTAGCGGTCTTAAGCCGCCTTCATTCGGACAAAATCTCCCACAAACTGGGACTCGCAGCTTGCGAAAACCGTTTTTCAGACACGCTCTAAAAGTCTTACAAGTTCTTACAAAATTCTGTATTTTTCGCTCCGACGATTGACAGTTCTGACAGAAAAATGCATACTGAAAAAAACGCAAGATCACAGCCCGTGCTTCGAGATTTAACCGAATCAAGCAAGTAGCGAAGCGGATTGCGAATATCCGCCTGACTCCTTTTCCTGCGAGGGAAGGATAAGAGCTTTCGGAGTGAGAAAAGGGCAGTCTGTTTTTAGAAACGAAGCAAGAGAATGATAGCTTTGCTTTACAAAGAAAAAAGAGGGGGAATAAAACATGATTCGTCTGAACCACGTCAGTAAGATTTACGGAGACGGAAGCAAAAAAGCCGTCGACGATCTTTTCTGGGATATCGAGGATGGAAAGATCACCGGATTTATCGGCCCAAACGGAGCCGGGAAAACGACAACATTAAAAATGATCACCGGCATCCTGGCACCGTCCGAGGGAACGATTGAAATCAATGGAAAAGATATCCAGAAGGATCCGCTTGAAGCCAAGCGCCAGTTCGGTTTTGTGCCCGACGACCCGGATGCGTTTCTTCGCGTCAGGGGAATTGAATATCTGAATTTTATGGCAGATATCTACGGTGTCGGAACGGAAGAGCGTCAGCGTTTTATCGAAGAAACCGCAAAACGCTTTGAGATGGAAGAGAACCTTTCGAGCCGTATCATGAGCTACTCGCATGGCATGCGTCAGAAAATCATGGTGATGGGCGCACTGATCCACAAGCCGCCGGTCTGGATTCTCGATGAGCCGCTGACCGGCCTTGACCCGCGCTCCGCGCACGAGCTCAAACAGATGATGCGTGAACACGCCGATGCCGGAAACGCCGTGCTGTTTTCCACCCATGTGCTGGAAGTAGCGGAAAAACTCTGCGACCGCATCGCCATCATCCATCACGGCCGCCAGGTATACCTGGGTACCCTGGAAGAATTAAAAGCGGCCTATCCGGATCAGACACTTGAAAATATCTTTCTGGAGATCACTGAACATGCGTAACTTATGGATTCTCACCCGTTTCCTTCTGAAAAGCGGACCAGGAAAAAGCAATCAGAAGAGCGGAAAAAAGAAAGCATTTTCGGACGGAGGACGTATCGTTGTATACCTTCTGCTTGGTGTCTGCCTCCTTCCCGTGTCGGTCTTACTGTTTCTTCTGGGATATTCCGGCTATACCTTCCTGCAGCCGCTCGGGCTGGAAACCCTGCTGATCGAGTTCGTCTGTGCCATCGGCATGATGGTCATTTTCTTCTATGGCCTGCCGCTGTTTCTGAGCGAGTATTACATGGACTCTGACCTCGTAAAGCTTTTGCCGCTGCCGTTTACCCCGGCGCAGATTGTCGGTGCGAAAGGCTTCTGCTGTCTGCTGAACGAATACTATCTTATTGTACTGCTGTTCTTTCCGTTTCTGTTAGGGTACGGGATCAGCGCCAAAATGGGCATTTTTTACTGGATCAATATGATCCTCGCCTGCCTTATTTTCCCGGTTGTGCCGCTCGTTTACGCCGCAGTTTTGACGATGCTCGTGATGCGTCTTTTCAAAAATATCCGAAACAAGGATTTCTTAAGCTACCTCGGATTCGCCGCATCCCTGATTTTTGCGATCGGTATCAACGTATTTTCGCGCAGTATCGGAAATTTTGAAATGCAGGATATTATGAACCTGATGGAAAGCCAGAAGGGCACTCTGCGCGCCTTCCGGACCATTTTTCCGAACCTGCCCCTGATGACCGGAAGCCTTGCAGATGCATCCTTTCTCAAAATGATACTCTACATCGCTACAACAGCCGTCATCCTTGCTGTCTTTTTCGCCCTCGCCTGGAAAATCTACCTCCCGGCTGTCCTCGGCATGAGCGAGACCACCAGCGAAAAACGCATTTTATCCAAAGAAGAAGTGACCCGAACCGTCAAAAGCAAAAATCCGGTCCGCACCTACGCGATGATTGAATGGAAAAAACTGTACCGCACACCGGCCTGGTTCATGAATTGTGTTCTGATGCCTCTCATCTGGCCGGTCTTCATGCTTGGTATTGCCCTCATTTCAATCATTTCCAGCCTTGGCATGGCTAAAACCACTGGCCTTTGGACCCGGCTTGCCGCCGATGGCACTATATTCCGCCTCCTGAAAGGGGAACTGCCCGTCGCAGTTGCCGTCCTTACTGCCGCCGGAATTGCCGTCATGATGTCCATGTTCTGCGTGATCTCCGCCACAGCGATGTCCCGAAAGGGCAGCGAATACATCTATATGAAATGCATTCCGATGAGCTATCATGACCAGATCCGTGCCATGCTGGTAAGCGGCATCCTGATCAGTCTCCTTGGCACCTTGCCGTACTCTCTGGTCTTCAACATGATTGCTGTCGTCTTCGGTCTGCACCCGGCGACCCTTCTTTACACCACGGCGATCACGGTTTTATTTACCCTGTTCGTCAACTATGAACAGCTCCTTTTTGACCTTGCATTTCCGAAATTAAACTGGGAAAACGAAACCGCCGCCATAAAATCCAACAACCGCTCCCTGATCTCCGTCCTCATCGACCTCACCGTCGGCGCAATCCTGATCGGAGCCGGCTACCTGCTGTACGGAAAACTTCAGCTCAACATCCACATCACCACGAGCGTGATGATTCTGCTTACCGCAGTCCTGACCTTCGCCATGCGAACCGCCCTTTTTAAATGGGGCGTTCAAGTGATGGAACATCTGGAAAGCGCTTAACAGTTTCGAGACATAATAACAATATTAAAATGTGATAGAAAAGAGATTTCAGCCAATGTGCGGATCTCTTTTTTTTGCGCTCCTTTCCAATTTCGCTGCGTACCTTGTGATCGGCGCCAGGGCTCTGTACGGCGTTCTCCCCATTGGGGATGTTCTTCTGTATGCCGGTTCCGTGACACGCGCCATGAGTGATCTTCAGACATTGGCCGCAGATGTCATCGTAAACATCGCTTCCCACGATCGGACGCGGATAGCCGGATTCCCGGATTTTCTTTTCAATCATTTTATAAAATTCCTTCATATTCTGCCCGCGTTTTCTTTTATCGATTATGCTTCATTGTACTACTAAAAGACCTGTGTGGGCAATCCATTGCCGCTATTCCCCGAAAATTTTAAAAGACGGACAAAAAACAGAGGATTTCTCTCTGCATTTTGTCCGTCTCTCTACAACGTATTTATTGGATTCTCCGTTTACGGAAATGATGAACTAATTCATCGCCTCACCCTTCAGCAGTCTGCTGATGTGCTTGTACAGAAGCATGGTTACCAGTGATACCACAACACCTTTGATGATATTAAACGGTACAACGGCAAACAGAACAAAGGTCGGAAGGCTTGTAATTGCTTTGTTGACTGCGGACCCCATTCCCACAAGGGCATCCATCGGCATTCCAAAGGCTGCTGCATAAGCCGGAAGCAGTACAAAAGCGTTCAGAAGACCGCCGGCTGCTGCCAGAAATACGGTTCCGACTGCCATACCGATCATGGCATTTTTCTTGGTTTTCTGTGTTTTGTAGATCCATGCGGCCGGCATAACATACGCGCAGCCGATCAGGAAGTTTGCTACTTCGCCAACACCTGCGGTGGTACTTCCTTTCATAACAAGGTTCAGCAGAATCTTAATCAGCTCAATCGCAGCTCCGGCAAGAGGTCCCATCGCAAAGGCTCCGATCAGCACCGGAACTTCGCTTAAATCAATCTTGTAGAAACTCGGGGCAAACGGAAGCGGGATGTCAAAAAACATCAATACGACTGCGGCGGCGCCGAGCATTGCCACCTGTACCATGTAACGGGTTTTTCCGATTTGCGACATCTTTGATGTCTGTTTTGCTGTTGTCTGTGCATTCATAACTGCATTTCTCCTTCTTTCTGGAGATCTTGACCGGTTCTGCCGGAAGTAACGAGTCCAAATACGCTCCACGAATTTGAACTCGTTTTCGCGGCAGTCGCCAAGGTCTCGTGCAAGCACGGACTTTGGCTCGTTGCCCGCGAAAAAAAGTGCCCTGAATTCCTTTTCTTGAATTCAGGGCACCAAAAATATTTCCATGCAAATAAACTTTATTTCATCTTCTTTCATCCAGACTTTAACTGTTGGTCCCGGAGTTGCACCGAGTCAGCCGCTGTTTGATATCGCAGCGGGTCGCGGACTATACCGCCAGTAGGGAATCACACCCTGCCCTGAAGATCTCCGTATTTTGTTTTTACAGGAATATTTTATTCATATTCACACAATTTGTCAATACTTTTTTCAGACAATACATTATCTGGTTAGTTTGCTACGCCCATCTGAATTTTTCCTGTGCTCTTATTTTTCAGCACACGCAGATAGCAGATCCGCATATCTCCCTTCAGGACGAGACGGATCTCAGATGCGCCGTCAGTCTGCGGTCTGTCTGCGAGGGAAATTTCAACATCCTCATAAACCGGCTCGCGGTACCGGTTGCGCTCTTTTACTTCTTCCTCCGCATAGCGGTCCAGTTTCGGGGCGCTGCGGAACTCACAGGTTCTTGTGTCACCGGTAAAGCTTCCCATCGAAACACCATCCACAAAGGCTTCCACACTGCCGCCGCGTTCGCTCTTCACATGAAGCGCCAGAACAGCAGCATCGGAAAGATCACAGTCACGGTAAACGAGAACACCTTCTTTCGTCTCATCCTGCACGCGGACTGCCTTGAAATTGAAGTGGCCTTCCGTCAGATACATGTTCTCGTAATCATCGTAGTGGTCTGCCGCGGTAAATGCACTCAGATCGCGTACTCCCCTTTTTCCGCCCGGAATAAAGATTTCTGCGGAAACGGCTTTATCCTTGCAGGATGCGCCCGCATAGATTTCATACGTTCCTTCTTCTACCATCAGTCTGCGGCTGATGACATCGTAGAAGCGAAGCTCCTCCACCGGGATTTCCAGTGCGATGTGTCTCGTCTCGCCCGGGGCAATGTTTTTCACACGGACAAAATCAAGCAGCTGGCAGATTGGTTTCTTTACGCAGGATTCCAGAGCGGAACCGTAGATCTGGACGACCTCGTCGCTTGCGGTATCGCCCGTATTTCTCACATCGAGAGAGATCTGCAGCAGACGGTCGTCTTTTAAGGAAACCTTATAGTTCTCATACGCAAATGTGGTATACGTCAGGCCATAGCCGAATGGATACAATACCTTCCCGTCGAAATAGCGGTACGTTCTTTTTCCTTTGATGATGTCGTAATCGTCAATGTCCGGCAGCTGATCGATACTCTCATACCAGGTCATATTCAGACGGCCGGCCGGTGCATAGATTCCAAGCACAGCCTCTGCCATTGCGCTTCCCATATCCTGGCTTCCCGTTGCAGACATGATGATCGCCGGCAGTTTTTCCATCGCTTTCTGAAGTGTGTACGGATAATTCGTAAACAGCACCAGAACGGTATTCGGATTGACCTCTGCGATCCGGTCAAGCAGCATCCCCTGCTCCTCTGGCAGCTCCAGTGTGTTGCGGTCGATCTCCTCTTTCGCATTGATCACGGAGTTACAGCCGAGCGCAAGTAAAACCTGCTTTTTGCCCCGGACTGCAGCAACTGCTTTTTCAATTCCGTTTTCGACAACCTCCATCGTAATCGGAATTCCCTCCGTCTGCTCGAAGGAGAAAAATCCCTCTGCATCCTTATAAACCGGGTAATGGAAACGGTTGGTCAGCACAACGCTGCCATCCTCCTGCGGCTCCACGTGGAAAATCTCCATCACGAACCAGTCGAAGGCTTCCTCGCGGTCTGCCGCGATCTGTCCCATTTTCGGCTTTTCTCCCTGCGACTCTGAGAGTCTTGCGCCGAGGTATTTTCCGGTACGGACACTCTTGAACGTATAGCTTCCCTCACCCCAGTATTCCTTGATAAACACATCCGGCTCATCTGCCATCTGAAGTGTTCCGTCTTCTGCTACGGCAAGACCTTTTCCATCACAGCGGAAAACAACGCGATCCAGACCATCCGCGAATGTAATGTTCTCCTGCTTCAGTACTTCCATCCCCTGCAGGAAGGTTGTGCGGTATGGTGCCGTTCCGCCGTACCAGTCCTGATACCATGCATCACCAAGCGGTCCGACAATGGCAATATCTTCTGCTTTCAGGGCTTTGTCAAGTGGCAGCGCTCCGTTCTCATTTTTCAGAAGTACGATCGATTCGCGGCTCAGCTCTTTACAGATTTCACGTGCCTTCGGGGAATCGATATCGTCCTCGGTCACACGGTCATACGGATTCAGATTTTCCCGATCATAAACGCCGAGACGAAGCTTCGTCTCCATCATACAGCGAATAGAGCGGTCCATATCCTCTTCTTTCAGAATGCCAAGCTCATATGCCTCGCGTGCCGCCTGCTCTACCATACGCGGATCGTCAGACATGGCATCCACACCGGCTTTCAGCGCCGTTGCGATCGTCTCCGCATGCTGTCCGAAATAGTGATGCAGCGTCACGACAAGACCCATCGCACCGCCGTCACTGACAACGTGACGGAGACCGTACTGTTTTTTCAGAATATCGGTCACTTCCGGATTCAGGATACCGATCGTTCCGTTGATCTTGTTATATGCCGTCATAATGCCCTCTGCGCCGCCATCCTCAATACATCTGCGAAATGGCTCCAGATACAGCTCATATTTGTTCCGCGGGTCAATGGAAGAATTTTTCCATCCGCGGCCGACCTCCGTATTGTTTCCATAGAAATGCTTTAAGGTCGCTGCACAGCGCAGATACTTCGGATCATCGCCCTGCATTCCCCGGATATAAGCACCGGCCATTTTTCCGGTCAGCACAGGATCCTCTCCGTAACCTTCTTCGTTTCTTCCCCATCTCGGATCGCGCTCAAGATCAACGGTCGGAGCCCATCTGCTGAGTCCATGGCCCTGATGGCGGTGCCATACGACGCGCGCCTCGGTTCCTGTTATTTCACCGGCCTGTCTGATCAGCTCCGGGTCCCAGGATGCACTCATACCGATCGGCTGTGGGAAGGATGTTGTCACATCCGGTTTTTCAAGACCGTTCTGATCGTTTCTGCCCTCAACGCCGTGTGCCGCCTCACCGCCCACAGAGACTCCCGGAATGCCAAGGCGCGGCAGATCCGGGGAAGAGCTGGCGAGGTATCCCAGTTTTTCTTCGACCGTCATTTCTTTTAACAGCCAGTCGATTCTTTCCTGATCCGTCAGTGATGCATCCCAGAACGGTGTGTTTTTGTTTACCTGAAACTCCTTCTTTTCTGTCATTTTCCAAAAACCTCCCTATGATTTTGTCTCATGAAATTGTTTGCAGATTTTCCATATACTGTTATCTTTTTACAATGTTTCACATTTCCCATTACTGTCGCTGTATTTTAAAACATGGCCTGATATTTAATAATATCAGACCATGTTTTTATGCCGCCTTCCGTTCAACGGCAAAACCTTATGTTTTTGCTTTACTTACTCTACATCAACAAGTTTGGTAGCAAGGAACTCTGTCATAGCTTCTTCTGCATCTGCCAGACCATTGTCTGTCAGCTCCTGTACCATGCTCTCCCAGTTTCCATCAAACTCATCTTCGGTACCAGTTACGCATTTAACAAGTCCCGGCCAAGCAATTTCGTCCAGAATTGTCTGTTTCTCAGCAAGTTCCTGTGGCTGCTGATATGCCCACAGTGCAGAGTATGGAAGAAGATCGAACTCTTCCGGCTGTGCAAACATGTCGGTCAGCATCTCAAATCCCATCGCTTCGCATCCTTCTTTTTCTGCTGTATTGTAGTTTGCAATAACAGACTCTTTGGTAGTTGGAGTATATGGGAATCCGTCTTCAGAGTAGGAACCTGTTCCGTAGATCGGGAATCCAGTGTAGTTGTCAATACCGGTATTCTTTGCATAATCCGGATCAGACTGAGCTTTTGCAACTTCTTCATCGGTACGATATGGCTGTCCGTTATCATCGAGGAAGTAGTTCTCGCCTTCAATACCCCAGTGATACAGGATCTGTCCTTCATCGGAGCACAGATAGTCAAGGAATTTGATGGCACGAACCGGATCTTCACAGCTCTTGGTAATTCCAATACCCCAGCCAACGGTAGTTCCCTGATACAGAAGGGCTTTTTCTACCTGATCTTCTCTTAAGGTTACAGGAAGTCCAACATAAGTCTGATCTACTTTTCCGTCTGCTACCAGAGTAGCTTCGCACTGGCTGTAATGCCACTCAGCATCGGTGATGGCAACAACACGGCCGCTGGCAACTTTTGCAATATAGTCATCATCTGTCTGCGTTGCAAAGTTCGGATCCAGGATACCTTCGTTGTACATACGGCACAGCCATTTGAAGTATTCTTTCTCTTCATCTGTTACATGTTTGTAATGTACGTTGTACTCGTCGTCAATGATCCACTGTCCATTATCCGGGGATGCATCAGCGATCAGTCCTGCCGGGTTTCCAAGGGTAATCATCCAGTGCCAGTCAGAAGCACTCATGGTGATACCGATCATATCCAGACCATCTTCTGTTTTTGGATGTGCTGCAAGATAGCTCTTGATCATTTTTTCATACTCATCCAGTGTCTTCGGATATTTATAATCGTTCTCTTTTAATGCAGCCCACTGAATCTGGCAGCTTCCGCCTGTTGTCAGGGTTTTCTGGTTTACACCTGCGTAGGAAAGCTGATAGATTCCAGGATCATCCTGGCTCCATTTCAGTTTTTCCATCTCTGCTCCGTACATTTTTTTGATGTTTGGACCATATTTTTCAATCAGGTCTGTCATATCAATCAGCGCGCCTGCCTGATACAAATCCGTTGCTGAGCCTTTTGCATAAATCATGTCCGGATACTCATCATTTGCGATCATCAGCGCAATATCTTCTTTTGCATCACCCTGGGATGCTACCGGATAGGAAACATCCAGTGTAACGCCTGTTGCCTCTGTGATTGCTTTTGCTACCGGGTTATCCCAGTTGCCGTTTTTACCATCAGCGTTAAAATACTCAAAGGTAATCGGAGATTTGTCATCTGCTGTCTCGCCTGAAGAACTTGCCTCTGCCGCTGATCCAGTCTCTGTGCTGGATCCTCCCTTGCTGCTGCCACTGTCGGAACCGCATCCTGCGAGCATTCCGGCCACCATAGCAGATACTAACATGAGTGATACTACTTTTCTTTTCATAAAAGCCCTCCTTAAAATGGTTTATGTTATCCTGCACTCTTTCTTTCGCCTGGCAGGAATAAACATCATCTTTTTCTAAAAATTTTTTAATACTGTTTTTTATCAGTCTTTAACAGAACCAAGTGTCATACCGCCGATAAAGTATTTCTGAAGGAACGGATATACAATAACGATCGGCACAGTTGCTACAATCGTTACGGCCATACGTACGGACATTGGTGTTACGGCCGTCTGTACATTGGTTCCTGCATGAACGTCCATTTTCATGGTCGCCTGGTTCATAATCTCATACAGTTTGTACTGCAGAGTCGGGAGTTTTTTCGCATACAGGTAAGTATCCATGAAGGAGTTCCACTGACCTACTGCATAGTACAGACCTACGGTTGCGATAACCGGTTTACAAAGCGGCATAACGACTTTATACCAGATCTGAAAATCGTTTGCTCCGTCGAGCTTTGCTGCCTCCTGCAGAGCCATCGGCAGTCCGTCGATATAAGAGCGGACCAGAATCATATTATAAACCCACATCAGACCAGGCAGAATGTATACCATGAAGTTATTGCCCAGCTTTAAGGTACGGATAATCAGAAGGTATTCCGGAATCATTCCGCCACCGACATACATGGTAACAACGAACAGAAGCTGGAATGGTTTGCGGAGTACGAAGTCTCTGCGGCTTAATGTGTAAGCAACCATCGAGGTACATACAATACCTACGATTGTTCCGATGATGGTTCTTGTTACAGAAATCACAGCCGGCATTGCAATGCCGCCGTCTTTAAATACATATTTATAGTTGCTTAATGTAAACTTTCTCGGAATGATGAAGTTTACATTCTTAATGGTATCCGTAGAATCGTTGAACGAAATCGCCAGTACGTTCAGGAACGGATAAATGGTGATGATGACGAGGAATACGAAGATTACCGCCAGTACGTAGTCAAATTTTTTTGCTTTCTTGTTCATATTCGCGTCCTCCTACATAAGTTTATCTTCGCCTACCAGACCGGCAATCTTATTGGCGATCAGCAGCAGGGTAACGCTGACTGCAGACTGGAATACACCGATTGCGGTACCAAGACCGTAGTTGCTGTTTCCGATACCTCTCTTATAAGAGAACCAGGAAAGTACCATCGTGTGATCCTCAACCAGCGGGTTACTAAGAAGCATCTGACGCTCCATACCTACGTTCAGGGCGCCACCGATACTCATAATCAGCAGTACGATGATGGTCGGTCGGATACCCGGCAGAGTGATGTGCCAGATCTTCTGCAGACGGCTTGCACCGTCCATATCAGCGGCCTCGTAAAGACCAGGATCAATACCTGCCATGGCGGACAGATAAATAATTGCGTTCCAGCCAACCTCTTTCCAGCAGTTAATCAGGATAATGGTTACCCAGATAAGCGGTGAGTTGGAACTCATCAGGTGCAGGTTCTTGCCGAAGATACTGTCAACAACACCGCCGTCGTTGAAAATATTCTTTGCAATACTTGCAATAATAACCCAGGATACAAAGTGCGGCAGATAAGAAATGGTCTGCGTTACTTTTTTGAACTTCATAAAGAACATCTCGTTCAGAAGAACCGCAAATGCGATTGCTGCGATCGTTCCAACCGCGATGTCAAGGAAGCTTACTCCCAATGTGTTGATTAATGTCTGTGTGAACAGACGGTCTTTGAATGCATCTGTAAAATTTTGAAATCCAACCCAGGTTCTCTCCCAGATCGGAAGTGCAAATGTCGCAGGTTTTACCTCCTGAAATGCCATGGTCCATCCCCACAGTGGAATGTACTTGAAGATAATCAGCCAGATTACAAATGGTACTGACATCACAAGCAGCCAACGCTGTTTCCACAAGATTGCAGGGGTAATTTTCTCTCCTTTTTTCTTTTTCATTTTTTCCTTCGCCATACTCCCCATCCTTTCCGTTGTTTTGTGCGTTTTTATTACGCATTTTCTTTGATTATTTGTGATGTTTACACTATATCAAATAAAATCCCCGTTTGATATTGTGTATTTTGTCCACTTATATTGACTTTTTTTATCTTTTTCCACATTTTCAGTTGCTATGGCAGGCATTTTTACTAATTTATATGCGTTTGTTTTTATTTTTTACACCAGCTTACAATTCTACCAATCAGTGTTTTTTTTGTAAAAAAAGCAGGAAAACGTAATGGGGGATTACATTTTAAGAAAAATGTCAGTTTTTTATCCAAATAATCTCCGTTTTCTCTGCTATGATAAACACTATAGAACCAAGAGGGGAAAAACAAGATGAACCAATACAACATATTAGTCGTAGACGACGACCAGGAAATCGTAAGGTCTCTCGGCAAACTATTAGAACTGGAAGGCTACAAGGTAAAAAAAGCCTACAACGGCATGGAGGCGCTCGACATCCTCATGACAGAACAGATCCATCTGATTCTGCTCGATGTCATGATGCCCAAAATGAACGGCCTTTCCGCCCTGATGAAAATAAGAGAAAAAAACAACATTCCGATTATCATGCTCTCCGCGAAAACCGAAGAGAGCGACAAAGTCATCGGACTTTCGATGGGCGCCGATGATTACGTAACAAAACCATACAACACCGCCGAACTCATGGCCCGTGTCAAATCCCAGCTCCGCCGTTACTTCTCCTTAGGCGCCGCAAACGGAACCACGCAAAGCCAGGATATCCTGAAAAACGGCGGTCTGCTGCTGAACCGAAACACCAAAGAACTCCTGGTGGACGGCGAATCCGTCCGCCTGACTGCAACCGAGTACAAAATCATGGAGCTTCTGATGGAGCATCCCGGCTACGTATTTTCAGCCGAAGAAATCTACAGCCAGGTCTGGCAGGAGGATGCTTACAGCGTAGAAAATACCGTCATGGTTCATATCCGGCGCATTCGTGAGAAAATAGAAATTGCGCCGAAAAATCCAAAATATTTAAAGGTGGTGTGGGGAATTGGATACAAAATTGAAAAAATTAACGGAAACTGAAAAACGCATCCTGCTGTGGATGCTTACCGATCTTTCTATGGTACTGATTTTGTGCGGAAAGCTTCTGCGGAAATGGGCCAGTGAATTCGAATGGGGCATGTGGCGCAACATCGAATGGGGAATCGGCATCGGAGTGACGGTAGTCGGCGTTTTGGGCATAGCCGCAGCCTTGTATCTGGTATGGAAATTCCGAAAAAATACCGGGAACTCGAAAATGACTGCTTTTGCCGGCAGCGAATCGGAAAAAGCGGGAAAAACAGCAAAAAGCAGCGAAGGGGCAGCCGCAGATAAGTCCGAGACAGATGAAATAGAAAAATCCCGGCAGATGCAGTTTGAGGCAAGAGCCGCTGCGGAAGCAGAGAAAGAGCAGCTGTTTCTGAAAAAATCCGAAAAGGTGCCAAATGAGCTTCTGGTTCTTGTCGGAGGATTTGCTTTTTTCGGATGGCTTCAGCCGCTCCGGCACAGCTATGCCAGATACCGCATTGTTGCCGAATGGGGTACTGTAATAGAGTGTGTGCAGACAGGTCTTCTGTTTTTTGGAATCTGTGGCGTTTTCCTTCTCAGTGCCGGCATTCTTGTCTGTCGCTATGAAAAGAAACAACTGAGAGAAATGTCCTTTTTTTGCAGAGAAAGGAAGCGTTACAGAGATCGGACCAGCCTGGAACGGCAGCTTGCCGGTCAGAGTAAATGGCCGTTCCGTGTGGCACTGATTGCGGAACTTCTAATCGTGATTACCATGATCACCGGACTGATAAACGGAATGGATGGCGAGGTGCTGTTTGTCATTCTTCTTGGGCTGACCACGCTGATTTTAATTCTGTTTGCCTGGAAAACATACCGCAGTCGCCTGAACCGGGAGATGGGCCTTTTGATGGAACAGATCCATACGATGGCAGAAGGCAGCATGGAAAGCCGGATCCATGAAATATCCGAAAAATCCCTGCTGTATCCGGCGTTTGCAGAGCTGGAAAATATTGAGAGCGCTATGCAGAAGAGCGTAGAAAAACAGATGCAGGCGGAGCGTCTCAAAATTGACCTGATTACCAACGTATCGCACGATCTGAAAACCCCGCTCACCTCGATGGTCGGCTATACGGATCTTCTGAAAAAAGAGGATCTGACACCGGCGGCACAGGATTACGTCGAAGTGATTTCTGTGAAACAGGAACAGCTAAAGGAGATGATCCAAAGCCTCTTCGAGCTCTCCAAATCGACAAGCGGAACCGAAAAATTCCAGATGGAAAAAATGGATATGAAACGGTTGATCGAGCAGACCCTCGCCGATATGGACGATGCGATTGCGCAGAGCAATCTGTCGTTCCGCACGGCGCTCGGAGATGAGCCGCTGCCGTTCCTTGGGGATAATGGGAAAATGTACCGCGTGATACAGAATCTCGTGGAAAATATCCTGAAATACAGCCTGGGCGGAACGAGAGTTTACATTGACGCAGGGAAGGAAAACGGGGAGATTTTCGTGACGATGAAAAACATTTCCGCCTATGAGATGAATTTTGAAGCGGAGGAAATGATGGAACGCTTTGTGCGCGGCGACGAATCACGGACGAGCGAGGGGCACGGCCTTGGCCTTGCGATTGCATCAAGCTACACGGCCAACATGGGCGGCCGCATGGAGCTTGCGGCAGACGGCGATCTGTTTAAAGTCATCCTGCGTTTCCCGGAGGCAGGCGAGGATTCTGCAGCGGGAGAAACAGCCACAAAAACCTGACTTGCATAAGAATGAGACAGAAGCGGGATTACAGCGGGCAGGATCTGTAGAAGGATTCTGAGAGAGTATGTAATCCCCGGGAGGAAAAAAATGGAGACAATCAGTATTATCATACCATGCTACAACGAAGAGGAAGCAATTCCGGTTTACTACGAGACGATGGTACGTCAGATGGATGAGATGGAAGAACAGCAGAAGGTTCAGTTCGAGCTGATCTTTGTTGACGACGGCTCGAAGGATCACAGCCTGTTTGAGATGCGCCGGCTTGCGCAGAAGGATATGCGCTGCCGTTACCTCTCGTTTTCGAGAAATTTCGGAAAAGAGGCAGCCATGTACGCCGGACTGCAGGCGGCCAAAGGCGATTACGTAACGGTGATGGATGTCGACCTTCAGGATCCGCCGTCCCTTCTTCCGAAAATGTACGCGATGCTGCAGAGCGGCACCTGTGACTGTGTAGCGGCACGCCGCAGTTCACGGGAGGGCGAGGGAAAAATCAAATCCTTCTTATCAAATGCCTTCTACGGTGTGATCAACCGCCTTTCCAGAACAGAGATTGTAAGCGGTGCACGGGACTACCGTCTGATGAGCCGCAAAATGGTGGATGCCGTGCTGGAAATGAGTGAGTACAACCGCTTTTCCAAAGGGATTTTCGGATGGGTCGGTTTTCACACAGAATGGCTGGAATTTGAGCACGAGGACCGCTGCGCCGGAACATCAAAGTGGCCACTTCGAAAGCTCCTTGCGTACTCAATCGACGGCATCACAGGTTTTTCCGTAGCCCCGCTGTCACTTGCATCTGTCATGGGCGTGCTTTTTTTCCTGATTTCTATGATTCTGATCGTGTTCATCATCGGAAGAACGCTGCTGTTTGGCGATCCCGTTGCGGGCTGGCCGTCGATGGCATGCATCCTTTTTCTGGTGAGCGGTGTACAGCTTTTCTGCACGGGCATTGTAGGCATTTATCTTTCCAAGACATATCTTGAAACAAAGCACCGTCCGATCTATCTCTTAAAGGAGACGAGTGAAGAGACGGTCAAGATGCACAGTGTGCAGCCGGTGAAAAAGCAGGAGAGTGCTGCAAAGAGAAGAAAAGATACCCATACGGCAGAAAAGAAAAACGTGTATTTTCCAGAGTATGCCGACAAACGCCATGCGTCTGAAAGAGGAGAAATCCGGGCATGAAAAAGGAAATCTTAAAGGAAATAAGAGAGCCGGGAAAATCACGGAAAAAGAAAGGCCAGCCGAAAGGACGGCGGAACGGCTTTTTAGAAGGTCTTACCGGAAAGGATTTTACGGCGGCTGGTCTGTTTTTCTTTTCTTTGCTTTTGTGCCGGCTGTTCGTCCTGCAATACGGCGTATTCGGCTCCTCGATTGACTGGATCAGCCAGCACAGCACCCTTGCCGATTACTTCCGGAAGCGGTTTTACGCGACCGGAAACCTCTTCCCGGATTTCGCATGGAATCTGGGAGGAGGTCAGAATATTTACCATTTTGCCTACTACGGACTGCTGAGTCCGACCATGCTGTTATCCTACCTTTTCCCGTTCATCCCGATGGACCTGTGGGTGATGGGTTCCTCCGCGCTGCTGTATGCGGCGGATGCAGTGCTTTTTTATCAATGGATCAGCAAAAAGGGTCTGCATTACGGCAACTGTCTTTTTACATCACTTTTCTTTACGTGTTCTACCGCACTTCTATATCATTCCTATAATCAGCTTATGTTTGTCGATTATATGCCGTTTCTGCTGCTGGCTCTGCTGGGCGTGGATCGCCATTTTCAGAAGAGAAAGAGCGGTCTTCTGATTCTTTCCGTTCTTGGGATGATTCTGACCAGCTTTTATTTTTCTGTCGGCGGGCTGCTTGCGCTCACGGCGTATGCGGTGACGGAGTATTTGAAATGCGGTACAGAAAATGCTGCGTATGAAGCGGAACAGGAGAATCGAAAAGTGTCGCGGAATCAAAAGGCCGGGGCAGAGAAAAAGCAGAGGGCAGGTGAAAAATCTGCCGGAACGGGTGAAACCTTGGTGGGTTTGCGGAGCTTTTTTGGCGCAGCAATCCGCTTTGCGCTTCCGGTCCTCGCAGGAATCCTTCTTTCCGGTATTCTGCTGATCCCATCGGCTGCCGCCTTGTTCGGCGGCAGCGGCGAGGGCGGACGCGGCACCGCAGCGGGCGGCATCGCAGGACTTTTTACCGATCCGGCGATGTGGAAACCGCAGTTTCTGATCCTGCGTCTCTGCTACACGCCGTACGGCATTGGCCTCTCCGCATTTGCGGGGGTGGCGCTTTTGGGCAGAGTGATCGGAAAGAGCCGGTTGCGTGAGAAACTGTTGTCCTTCCTTTTGCTGGTATTCTTTTGTATTCCCCTGTTCGGCTATCTGCTGAACGGCGGCCTGTACAGCAAAGATAAAGTATTCATCCCGTTTCTTCCGGTCCTCTGTGCAGAAGTCGGGCTTTATGTGGAAAACCAGCTTGTCCGGAAGCGGGAGTGTGGAAAAAATCGAAGCACCGGGAATTTTAAGCGCAAAGTCATGACAGAGCTGCGAGAATTGCTTCCGTACCTCATAGTTCTGATTCTGATGTGGAATGCAAAGCAAGAGACATACTTTGAACCATACTGGCATCTCGGCATACTGGATGTGATTTGTGTGACTGCGTGCTATCTGGCATGGCGGTGGTTTCCGGCAAAAAAACGGCTGCGGGGCAGAGAGCTTCCGTTTCTGCCGCTCGTCTTTAGTGCTGTGATTCTTGCATTTGCCGGAAAAGCAATCAATCAGGAAAAGCATGTGATGATCCCGCGTAAAACGTATGAAGCTCTGACGGACAGCAAGATTGCAGCGGCAATCCGCGAGATCCGTGCGGAGGATCCCGGCTGGTACCGTATGGAGCAGTATGGAGACGGCGGACAGAACCTTGCGAACGTCAACCGGATATGGGATATTGGACAGAATGTTTCGACGATTTATTCCTCGGCATACAATGCAGAATATAAGAAATTCCGGGACGAGACGTATGGGATTAATGAAGCCTTCCGCAACCGCATGATGCAGACGGTTTCCGATGATCCGCTGTTCTGGCAGTTCATGGGAGTGAAATATATTCTGGCAGAAACACGGCCGGAGGGGTATGAACTGTACCGGGATTACGGGGACTTTCAGGTTTATCGTGCCATATCCGCAGCGCCGGTTGCCTACGTGACAGACCAGGTGGTTTCCGAGACGGAATACAAATCATTACCTTATCCGCAGAACCAGGAAATACTGGAGACGGCAGCCGTGATCCCGGATCAGGAAATGCGGAAGACAACAGCGGCAATCCCGGATCAGGAAAAATCGGCGGAATCTGTGGATAATTTCAGAGCCGCTGCAGATTCAGATACAAAGAATGGTTCTGTAGGACCCCTGTTTCACAGTTGTTTTCAGAAAGTGAACCTTGAAATTCCAGAGACTGATCAGGAAGATCTGCGCATTCAGAAGACAGCGGACGGATATGAGATTGAGACGAAAAAATCCGTGACCGTCTCAGCAACGCTGCCGGGTACCGCAGAGGGAGCGACGCTGCTCGCCGTTTCTTTCGAGGTGGAGAATCAGAAAGCGAGTCATGATATGTTTATCCGCATCAACGGCCAGACCAACCGCCTGACCGGCATCAACCATACGTATGCCAATGGGAATACACAGTTTAACTATCTTGTAACGATGAAAGAAGATGGAACCGTATTCATTCGGATGGGAAAAGGCCATTATATCCTGAAAAATTTTGAGACATGGACTGGTATGGCACAGCCGTTGGAAAAAACGGAGCAGCTGTACAGTCAGGCGGTTACCCTGATTGGCGGAACAACAGCAACATACGGCGGCGACGGCATCACAGGCGTGGTTTCCGCGGAAAGAGACGGATACCTCATCACCAGCATTCCATACGATGAAAATTTTGTGCTGAAAGTGGATGGGAAAGAAACACTGCTGTTCCGCGCAAACACAGCATTTCTCGGCGCAAAAATCCCATCAGGCGAGCACAAAATTGTTCTTGTGTACCATGCGCCCGGACGGACGGCTGGCAGTTGGTGCAGCCTGATGGGAGGAATGCTGGCACTCATCCTTGTGATCTGTGAAAAAAAGAAACAGCAAAACGGCAGCGAACGGGCAGGAGAGAGCAAAATGTTGCAAAAACAGCGGAAATATTATATCATCAGAGTGTAAAAATAGTTGTAGTGACACTTGGTGGAATGGAGCATATCTTTACAGCCGCAGGAAGAACTGGCAGCGTTTGCCCGTTTTGGAAACGCCGTTGCAAGCCTTTGTGTGGAGAAAAAAGGTGCTAGAGCGTGTCTGAAAAATCATTTCCGCAATCTGCAAGCTCCACTTTGCGGTATATTTTACCCTCATTCGGTTGCCGTAGCCCGCTACGCCGCCCTTATTCGGATAAAATCTCCCACGAACTGGGACTCGCAGCTCACGAAAAGCCTTTTTCAGACACGCTCTATTCCGACCAACGATATTGAGATGACGATTGCGTTTTATGAAAAGCTTGGATTTGAAATTGCATTCCGCACCGTAAATGAGGCGGCGGATGAGAAAGTGGCATTCTTAAAGCTTGGAACACTTGCGATCGAAACGTACGAAAACAAAGCTGCAGCACTGAAACCCGGAGCAATCGACCATGTGGCGATTGACGTAAAGAATATTGAAAAGGTTCACGAAATGATTACCGGGGCCGGTCTGAATACGACGCAGGATGAAGTACATTTCCTTCCGTTCTGGGAAAATGGCGTCCGTTTCTTCACGATCGAAGGACCAAATAAAGAAAAAGTGGAATTCAGCCAGTATTTGTAACGATTCCAAGCCATGCGAAATGGAAGAAAAATCGCGAATCATGCTTGCATGAATATCCGTTTGACCAGCAAAGCCTCTGCCGGAAAGCAAAATTTTTGCCCGGCAGAGGCTTTTTTACTTACTCTGAAACAAATACTACCGGATAGTCAAAAAAGCGCAAATTATCCCTATAGAGTAAAGGAGATGCAAAATTTATCTGCAGTTACAAAAACGGGGTGGAGTTTTTATGGAAACAGGGCAGGAAATCATTGTGCTTTCTGCACGTGAGTGGTAAAATAGAATAGATAATATATAATCTGTTTTGAATAAAAACAGGATATTTTAGATAACATATAATCTGTAACAAGAAGGGGAAAAAATGGAACAATTTATATGGGAAACTCCGGAAGAACTGGATCAAAAACTTGCGCAGCGAGTGAGAAAAATCAGAAAGAGACGTTCAATTACGCAGGAAAAATTAGCATCTATAAGCGGAGTGAGTTACGGCTCAATCAAAAGATTCGAAACGACAGGACAAATTTCCCTGTTATCTTTAACGAAAATTGCAATCGCACTGGATCTTGCAGATGAGCTCAGAAATATTTTCACGCAGGTACCGTATAAAGATATTCAGGAGGTTATCAATGAAACAAGATAAAGTACTGCAGGTGTGTTATGAGGATCAAACGGTGGGAACATTAGCTATGACGGCAGACCACAAAGTGGCATTTCAGTACAGTGATGAATGGCTGGAAACCGGATTTTCGATCAACCCATTTTCATTGCCTTTGCAAAAACAGGTATTTGTTCCAGTTAAGGATCATTTTGAAGGATTATTTGGGGTTTTTGCGGACAGTCTTCCAGATCATTGGGGCAGATTACTGTTGGATCGCCTGTTACGGGCACATAAACAAAATCCGGATGAACTGACCGTACTGGATCGTCTGGCGATTGTGGGCACATCGGGGATGGGAGCGTTGACATATCACCCGGAAAAGAATTTTCCAGAGGAGCAGAGCAGTGCAGATCTGGACAAACTGGCGGAAGAGTGTCAAAAGATACTGAATACAGAGTATTCGGATAAACTGGACGAATTGTATCTGCTGGGAGGTACCAGCGGCGGAGCAAGACCTAAAATCATGACAACCATTGATAATGAAGAATGGATTATCAAATTTCCAGCGCATGTGGACGGAAAAGATGCAGGAAAAATGGAATATGACTATTCCTGCTGTGCCAAGGCCTGCGGAATTATGATGAGTGAAACGAGATTGTTTCCATCAGAAAAATGTAAAGGATATTTTGGAACTAAAAGGTTTGACAGGAGAAACTGTTTGAAAGGGAAAAAGAAAGTGCACATGTTGACGACAGCTGCAATTCTGGAATTGGATTTTGAGCAGCCAAGTCTGGACTATCATGGATTAATGAAACTGACAAAAATCATGACACGCAATTGCGATGAAGATGTTGAAAATATGTTCCGCCGAATGTGTTTCAATGTTTTTGCACATAACAGAGATGATCATTCGAAGAACTTCACGTATTTGTACGAAGCAGACGAAGATAAATGGCATTTAAGTCCGGCATATGATCTTACTTACAGTAATACGTATTATGGCGAACATACTACGTCAGTAGATGGAAATGGAAGAAATCCAGGCAGAAAAGAGTTACTGGCGGTAGGAACTGGTGCAGGGATGAAAAAGACAAGGTGTGAAGAGATCATAGACGAAATTGAGAAAAAAGTAAAGGAAATGTTGGAAGAATATCTTTTGGGTAAGTGATTCTCTTTGCATTCAAAAAATTTTAAACAGCAAGTTATTAACAGTTAAATAAAAAAGAGTTGCCAGACAAATGAACACTATAAGTACCTTGCTACGAGTTTTATTTTCGTAGCAAAGTACAAGATAGTACAGAGATAAAAATATGTCTCATTTGTCGTTTAACTCTTCACATTGCGCTTTTATTTCTTCTATCGAATCCTTCAATAACTTTAATCTGGCAGGCTACTTTCTAAACAAAGTCGTCCCCATCCCACCCGCCTGTTCGGGTATTCGCTCTCGGATGCGATGGGTTTTGTGCCTGCGATGAGATAAGCTTTCAGCTTTTCACCATATAAAAACGGGTCATTTCCGCGCAGAATACCCCATTCCATCATAAGAGCGGCGCTTCCCGATACAAAAGGCGTGGCAAACGAGGTGCCGGTGAAGGAAGCATAGCCGCCGCCGGAACGGGGAGCTGGGATATTGACACCCGGGGCGGCGAGATCAGGTTTAATTTCGTGGAGAATACGGGTATAGCCGCGGCCGGAGAAGCTGGCATAGGAGGAAAGGCGGGGATCGTAGGCACCGACCGTGATGGCGGAGCGGGCGGTGGAAGGGATGGTGAGTGTGGTGTCGGCAGTGGGGGAGAAGAAGCGGGTCTGTGAACCGACGGCGTTTCCGCCGGGAAGCCAGAGGTCAAAGGAACCGGAGATCAGGCGGCCGGGGGTGAGACGCAAGGTCCAGATGCCGTTTTCGACGGACAGATGGTTTCCTGCGCCCTGAAAGGTCAGGTAAATTTCCTGCGCCTGGCTGTAGGGGGATGGCATGCCATAAAACAGGAGAAGTTCTGTCGGACCAAGCGTCAGACGCGCCGTGCCGAGGACAGGAGAGAGCGTGCCGGAGCGGATGCCGCCGGGGGAAATCAGTTCGATCGAGATTTCATCCCCATAAACCTTCCAGATCTGGAGACTGAACGAGGATTCATAAGCACCGACCTGAAATTCAACGGAGACAGCGCGGTCAGCCGTTGCCGAGACCGCAGACGTCGCAGCCGGATCAGATGTCGCACGGACTGTTTGCGTCTGACCGGACGACTTGCGATCCGACTTTAGGTTCCCGGCATAATGGCGTCCGGTATCCCCTTCATTTCCTGCCCCGATACAGATCACGTTCTGCCCTAAATTTGACACTGCATTCAAATACGTTTCAAGTAAGGAATCCCCGCTGTGCGAACCGTAATTATTCCCGAAGCTCAAATTAATCACAAGCGGCCGCTCCACCAGAAGTGCATATCTTACGCAGAAATCCACCGCCTGCAGCAATTGCGATGTCCGCGGCAGATCCGCCGGATCAGGATTCCCAAGCTTTACGACCACGAGTGTTGCTTCCGGTGCCACGCCCCGCATGGCCGCATCTGCCGAGGATCTCCCATTTCCCGCTGCGATTCCGAGCACCGCTGTCCCATGCCCCGTCACATCGCGGGACGGCACGAGGGCAAACCGTTCTTCCGGCGTAGAAGATGCAAGTGCCTCATTGATCTGCTGCCGTGTATATACCGACCCAAGAGCATACCCCATCGGAGGATTCCCCGGAATCGTCTGATCCCATAAAATTGCAATTCGGCTTGTCCCGTCCGGTGCGCAGAAATCAGGATGCGCATAGTCCACGCCTGAATCAATGCATGCAAGCAGCACCCCATTCCCATACAGACCTGAAATCCCCTCCTGCACAGGTGTAATACAGGATATGCTCCGCGCAAACGCATCCGCGAAAAACAAAGGTTTCGGTTTTTCCAGATACGTAATCTGCGGCAGTCCCGTCACGTAATCCATCAGAGATTCCGGTACCAGAAGAATGGCATACGAAAACAGCAGAAGCGTCACGCGTATCCCCTGCCCGTCCAGAAAGGCCAGATCTCCCTGATATTGTACAATTACTTCCCAGGTTTTGCCGGAAGCGTTATAACCTGCCGAAAGCTCCGGCACACGCCGCCGTTCGACTTCCGTTGCGGCCAGCGCAAGGTTCAACAGGTTTTCCCTTTTTTGATCAATCATTACAAAAACTCCGTCCAAAATGTTGTTAAAATCTATTCCGCTTTTCCTGGAAATATGATATAATCGCCATCGTACAATAGGGGTACAGATCTGCTTTTTGGAGTGCATCGAAAAATGGTTTTACGATGCCGCCTGGCGGGTCTTTACTATTTTACGCGAAATGCTTTTGCATTGAAGGGAGAGAACATGAAAATTATCATTGTGGGCTGCGGAAAAGTCGGAGCCGCACTGACCGCCCAGCTGAGCCGCGAGGACAACCTTGTGACGGTCATCGACACAGACAGTATTGTCGTCCGCAACGTCTCCAACACCTACGACGTTATGGGAATTGTAGGAAACGGAGCAAGCTATCAGGTGCTTCAGGAGGCGGATATTGAGCATGCGGATCTGATGATTGCCGTAACCAAAAGTGATGAAATGAACCTGCTTTGCTGTGTCATCGCCAAACAGGCAGCAGACTGTCACACCATCGCCAGAGTTCGAAATCCGATGTATCGGGAGGAGAGAGAATTTATCCGTAAAAAGCTGGGTCTGTCCATGATCATCAACCCGGAGCACGCGGCCGCCATGGAAATGGCAAGACTGCTGCGGTTCCCATCTGCGATTGAGATCGACAGCTTTTCCCGCGGAAGAATCGAAATGCTGCGCTTTAAAGTGCCGGAAACATCGAAAATTGTCCATATGTCGCTGCGTGAGCTGGCCGGAGCGCTTCAGTACAGTCTGCTGGTCTGTGCTGTTGAGCGAAACGGCGAGGTTTACATACCGGATGGAAATTTTGTGATCCAGGCAAAAGACAGCCTTTCCATCATTACCACACCGCAGAACGCAGAGAGCCTGTTTAAGAAAATCGGTGTTCATACAAACAAGGTACACAATACGATGATCGTTGGCGGCGGTGAAATTACGTATTATCTCGCAAAATCACTGGCAAATATGAACGTCGATGTCAAGATTATCGAGAAAAATAAGGATCGCTGTGAGGTTTTAAGCGAAGCACTGCCGGATGCAACCGTTATTTACGGTGACGGAAGTGACCAGGAGCTCTTAAAAGAGGAGCGCATCCAGAATATGGATTCCTTTGTGGCCTGCACCGATATGGATGAGGAAAACATCATTCTGTCGCTGTATGCGAAAGAGAAGGTATCCTCAAAGGTTGTAACGAAAATCAACCATCTGGAATTTAATGATGTTATCCACAGCCTGAACCTGGACAGCCTGATCTACCCGAAACACATCACCGCAGAGTACATTTTGCAGTATGTCCGGGCAATGAAAAACTCCATCGGAAGCAACGTTGAGACGCTGTATAAGCTGATGGAAGACCGTGTGGAGGCTCTTGAGTTTATCGTGAACCAGAATTGCCGTATGATCGGCATCCGTCTGCAGGATATGAAAACACGGCCAAACCTTCTGGTAGCAGCGATTAACAGACGGGGAAAGGTCATCATTCCGGGCGGACAGGATTCCTTTGCGGCAGGAGATTCCGTCATTATCGTAACAACGGAAACCGGTCTTCAGGATATCCATGAGATTCTGGCAGAGTAACGGGGGAAGCGGATTATGAACTATAAAATGATTCGTTTTGTCATCAGCTGGGTGCTGAAAGTGGAAGGTATGCTGATGCTGTTTCCGGCGCTGGTCGGAGCCATGTATCAGGAAAAGACAGGCTTTGCGTATCTTATCTGGGGACTGCTCTGCATTGCGGCCGGTCTGATCCTCTGCTTCAGAAAACCGTCCAATATGGAAATCTATTCCCGCGACGGATTTGTCTGCGTTTCGTTAAGCTGGGTTGTCCTTGGTGTTTTCGGAGCGGTGCCGTTTGTAATTACGGGGGAAATTCCGTTTTATATCAATGCGCTGTTTGAGATCGTTTCCGGTTTCACAACGACAGGAGCCAGCATTTTGAGCGATGTGGAAGCACTTTCACACGCCAGCCTGTTCTGGAGAAGCTTTTCCCACTGGATTGGCGGTATGGGCGTTCTTGTGTTCATTCTTGCATTGCTTCCGATGAAGGGCGGTTCCGTCATGAACCTGATGAAGGCAGAGAGCCCGGGACCGACTGTTTCCAAATTTGTTCCGAGAGTGCGCGGAACCGCTAAAATTCTGTATCAGATTTATCTTGGCATGACACTTTTTACCATTGCTGCCCTGCTGCTTTCCGGCATGAAGACATTTGATTCTGTCACACTCGCCATGGGAGCTGCCGGAACAGGAGGCTTTGCCGTGTTGAACAGCGGCTGTGCAGTGTACACACCACTGCAGCAGTGGATTCTGACAATCGCCATGATTGCGTTCGGTGTGAATTTTAACTTTTATTATCTGATGCTTTGCAAAAAGGGAAAGGCCGCCATTTCGTCCCAGGAGGTAAGAGCGTATATCCTGATTATTCTTCTGGCAGGAGGCGTGATTTCCTGGAATATCTATCCGATGTACCATTCCATCGGTGAGACAGTACGGACCGCCTTTTTCCAGGTCGGATCGATTATCACGACAACGGGTTATTCCACGACGGACTTTGATCTCTGGCCGGAGCTGTCAAAATGTATTCTGGTGATGCTGATGTTCATCGGAGCCTGCGCCGGTTCAACGGGAGGCGGAATCAAGGTTTCGCGAATCCTGATCCTCTTAAAAACCGTGAAAAAAGAGCTTGGTTCGATCGTACATCCGCGCAGTATCAAACGCATCCGTTTCGATGATCACCCGGTAGAGCATGAGGTTCTGCGGGCGATCAACGTATTTTTGATTGTTTATCTTGTGATCTACAGCTTTTCCATGCTGATCATCAGTGTGGATGGATTTTCCTTCGAGACAAACTTCACGGCAGTTGCCGCAACGCTGAACAACATCGGACCTGGTCTTGACCAGGTAGGACCGACCAGCAATTTCTTTGGATACGGTCCGGTTTCCAAGCTGATTCTGATTTTTGATATGCTGGCAGGCCGTCTGGAACTGTTTCCGATGCTGATTCTTTTCTATCCGTCTACCTGGAAGAAGAGAGGATAAAGCGGTTCACCGGGAAAAAGAGGGACTTTGCGTCGGCGGGAAACTGCCGGAGCAGAAGGAAAAGAAAAAATGGTTACGATTCACAGGGTTTTCCAAAAAAACAGAAAGACGGAATAAAGTCAGGGTGCATTTCCTGACCACAGGCAGAAAGGAAGGAACTTATGAGTAACTGGGAAAAGAATGTAAGAAAAGTTGTGCCGTATGTACCGGGCGAGCAGCCGCATGAGGCTGACATGATCAAGCTGAATACGAATGAGAATCCGTATCCGCCGTCACCAAAAGCCGCAGAGGCGATCAGACGGGTAGCAGAAGAGGATACCCTCCGTCTCTATCCGGATCCGACCGCGGCAGAACTGGTGCAGGCGATTGCGGATGTCTACCACGTAAGCACAAAGCAGGTTTTTGTCGGCGTTGGTTCGGATGATGTTCTGGCGATGGCGTTTATGACGTATTTTAACTCTGACAAACCGATTCTTTTCCCGGACATTACGTATTCCTTCTACGATGTCTGGGCGGAGGAATTCCGCATTCCGTACGAGCAGATCCCGCTCGATGAAAATTTCTGCATTGTGCCGGAGCAGTATTTTGCAGAAAACCATCCAAATGGCGGAATCGTGTTCCCGAACCCGAATGCACCGACGGGTGTGGAGCTTTCACTTTCTGCGATCGAATCGATATTACAGCACAACCCGGATGTGGTTGTAATTGTGGATGAGGCATATGTGGATTTCGGAGCAGCCACTGCGCAGCCGCTGTTGGAAAAATATGAAAATCTGCTGGTTGTGCAGACAACATCAAAATCCCGTTCGCTTGCCGGCATGCGCATCGGCTATGCAATCGGAAATGAGAAGATGATTTCGTATCTGAACGATGTGAAATATTCCTTCAATTCGTATACCATGAATCAGACCACGATCGCAGCCGGAGCCGCAGCGATCCGCGATGTGGAATATTTCCGCAAGACGGTGAAAAAAGTGATGGAAACGAGAGAGTGGTCGAAGGAGGAGCTGAAAAAGCTGGGATTTTCTTTCGAAGATTCGAAATCGAACTTTATTTTCGCAACGCACAAAAGCGTACCGGCCGGGAAGATTTTTCAGGCACTCCGGGAACGCCATATTTATGTGCGGTATTTTGAGAAACCCCGCATTGACAATTATTTGCGTATTACGATTGGCACGCGGGAAGAAATGCAGACGCTGTTTGATTTTTTGAAAGATTACTTAACCGAATCAAGCAAGTAGCGAAGCGGATTGCAAATATCCGCTTGCCAAGAGGGATGAAGCAGCTGAAAATATAAAACAGAAGAAGAGTATCTGCAGAGGAGCAGAAGAAAATTTTAAAGGGGGACTGCCGTCGGAATCAGCCATGAGATCCGGCGGCAGTTTTAGAAGGTATTTGGGTATGAACAAAGAGAAGAAAGAAGTAGTAAAGGTAAATCAGATTACGGAAGGTGTTATCTGGCAGCAGATTCTGATCTTTTTCCTGCCGATTCTGTTCGGAACGTTTTTCCAACAGCTTTACAACACGGCAGATGCCATGATTGTCGGACACTTTCTTGGAAAACAGGCACTTGCGGCGGTCGGCGGAACGACAGGTACACTGATCAATCTGCTGGTCGGATTTTTCGTCGGCCTTTCGAGTGGTGCGACAGTTGTTATTTCACAGCATTACGGAGCCAATAAAGAGGACAAGGTTCAGTGGGCAGTGCACACTTCTATTGCCTTTTCCATTCTCGGAGGTATTGTGCTGACAGTAGTCGGCATTGGCTGTTCGAGATGGATGCTCGATCTGATGAACACGCCGGATGACGTTGTAAACTATGCGCTGATTTATATGCGTGTCTATTTCCTTGGAACCATCGGAAACCTGATTTACAACATGGGTTCCGGTATTCTGCGTGCGGTCGGCGATTCGAAACGTCCGCTGCTGTATCTGATCATCTGCTGTATGACCAATATCGCGCTTGACTTTTTATTTGTTGTCGGTTTGCAGATGGGTGTTATGGGCGCGGCGCTTGCGACCATTCTGTCGCAGATCATCAGTGCGGTTCTTGTTATGGGCTCTCTGATGCGGACCAGAGATATTTACCGGCTTCATCTGCGGAAAATCAGCATTGACTGGATTATGCTGAAACGAATTATCCGCATTGGCTTTCCGGCAGGAGTACAGTCGATTCTGTACTCGGTATCGAACGTGATCATTCAGTCTGCTGTCAACTCGCTGGGAACCAACAATGTGGCTGCGTGGGCGGCTTACGGAAAGGTGGACGGTCTTTTCTGGATGATGATCAATGCGCTCGGTATTGCGGCGACAACCTTTGTCGGTCAGAACTACGGTGCGAAAAAGATGGATCGTGTACACCGCGGTGTGCGCACCAGCATGATCATGGCATTCCTGATGACGGGTCTGATGGTTGTGTTTATGTGGTTTATCGGTGATACACTGATTTCTCTGTTTACCACAGATACGGCGGTGCGTGAAATCTGTCACGGACTGATCCATTTCCTGGTGCCGACCTTCTTCACCTATATTTCCATCGAAATCCTTTCCGGTGCACTCCGTGGTGTCGGAGATGCATGGATTCCGATGTTTATCACCGGAATAGGAATCTGTGGAGTACGTATCGTGTGGATGACGGCGGTTTTGCCGCATTTCCACTCCTTAAAAGGAGCGGCCTTCTGCTATCCGCTGTCGTGGGTGATCACAACGATTGCGTACTTTATTTATTACCTGTTCTTCAGTCAGCTGAGTAAGAGGAAAGAATTGAGGAGTATCTAACAGAATGTTCAAACTGTATTAACAAAACTGTGCTATCATGAAAATATCAGTGTCAAAAGGTCAAAAAACCGATGCAGGAGGATTTTTGAACTCGGGACACGGCAAAAAATGAGTAAGTAGCCATTTTTCAAAGAAAAATGAGCGGATTACAAAGGAAAGACAGGTGGAACGTAAGATGGTAAGTGAAAAAGTAACGATTGTCAATCCGTCAGGTCTGCATCTTTTAAACGCGGTAAATTTGTCAAACAGTGTAAGCCGGTACAAATCTTCCATGTCGTTTACCTATGAAAACAACGGGATGCAGGGAACGGTTAATTTAAAGAGTATTTTGAGTATCGTAGCTGCAGGAATCAAGCAGGGAGAAACCATTGAGATCTGCAGCAGCGGGGAGGATGAAGAGGAGGCACTTCGGGCGGCTGTTGCCGCAATTAAAAGCGGGCTCGGAGAGACGCCGGAGTGAGGAGATAGGAACATAGAATAGAAATAAAGAAAAGGACCTCGCTTTTTGAAAAAACGGAATGGGAAACCGGACCGTATTTCAAAAAGCGAGGTTTTTTTTGTGGCGGCAGATAAAAGATTCCTGCCTTCGGGGGGGATTTCGAAAGCAGGGATGAAAAGATAAGCTGCGAAGCAGCTCTTCGGCTATGAGCAAGCAGCGAAGCGGATTGCTCATAGCCGTTTGACAACAGGAGGTATAAGGCCGGAAAAAAGTGTCTACACTCTGGATAAAGCAAAAATGCAGAGAAAAGGAGTGTAGAAAAAATGGCAAGGCAGAAGAAAATTGATCTGGAACATATGACGGAGAAGGAGAAAATGAAATACGAAATCGCAGGTGAGCTGGGGCTTTTAGAACGCGTGCTGAATGACGGCTGGCGATCACTCACGGCAAAAGAAACGGGACGGATCGGTGGCCTTGTGACACGGAGGAAGCGGCAGATGGCGGCGGAAGGAAAGAACGAAAACGAAGAAAAATAAGCGGTACCGCAATTTTTGCAATATCCTCAACAGTTTTGACCATAGATTTTTCCTGTGAAAGCGTTATAATAAAAACAAGGAATGGGTGGTGCCGCGCCAAAGTCCGTGTCTGCACGAGACCCGGCGACTGCCGCGATACCCTGAGAAACTCGCAGAGCGTGTTTCGGATCGTTTGGAGAAGTGAGGGAAAAGTTTATGGAAGCAAAAAAAGAGAAAAAGTATATGTCGGATATCCATCTCGAGGATTATACCGAACAGTACGAAACGGGATTTGCCACAGTGGACACGATGATATTTGAAGGGGGAAGAAGAGAGGAGCTGCTGAACGGCGGCTGGCATTATGCAGTCGATCAGTACGATACCTGTCTGCGCCAGAAATGGTACAAAGAGAGATACCGCGACGAAAAAGGCTTCACTGTGCCAATCGACTATTCCTTTGACGAGTGGCCGGTGATGCAGCTTCCGTGCAGCTGGAATACCATCGATCCGATGTATCTCCTGTATGAGGGAAGCATGATCTTTACGAGAAAAATTTCCTATATCGCAGAAAGAGAGGAAACAGTTTTTCTGAAGGTGGGCGCAGCCAATTATCTGTGCCGCGTTTTCTTAAACGGAAAATACGTCGGTATGCATCGCGGCGGATCGACACCGGCGTTCTGGAATATCACAGAATACCTGAAAGCGGAGAACCGCATCGTGCTTGCTGTTGACGGAACGAGACGGCCGGAGCAGGTGCCGACCGAGAATACCGACTGGTTCAACTACTGCGGCGTATACCGCGATATCGCACTGATCCGTGTTCCGAAATGCCATATCAAAACTTTTAAAATTGCGCTTGTGCCGGACGGAACATTTGGACATGTTATGGCGAAAGTGACACTGTCGGAAAAAATCACAGCCAAGGCAGAGCTTGTCATCGAGGAGCTTGGCGTGAGCCGGAAAATCCAGCTGGAAAACGGAGCCGGAGAAGTTGTTTTTGATGCAAAACCGGAGCTTTGGACACCGGAAAAACCGAAGCTGTATGATGTAAAAGTAACCTGTGGAACCGATACCGTCAGCGACCGGGTCGGCTTTCGTGAAATTCGCGTGAACGGCAGAGACATTCTGCTGAACGGAGAGCCCGTTTTCCTGCGTGGTATCAGTTGCCACGAAGACAGCGTGGAAAACGGAAAAGGCCTGACAAGAGAGGAACGGATCGAAAATATCCGCATTGCGAAAGAACTGGGATGCAACTTCATGCGCCTTGCACATTACCCGCATAACGAAGAAATGGCAAAACTCGCCGACGAGCTTGGGCTTCTTTTGTGGGAGGAAATTCCGGTTTACTGGGCAATTCGTTTTGAACGTGAAAAAACATATGAGGATGCCCAGAATCAGCTCCGCGAACTCATCAACCGTGACTGGAACCGCGCGAGCGTGATCATCTGGTCTGTCGGAAATGAGAATGCCGATACGGATGAACGGCTGAAATTCATGAGCGCACTGGCAGAATGCGCGCATCGGGAAGATGAGACGCGAATGGTGTCTGCGGCCTGCCTGGTTAATGCTGCGAAAAATAAGATTGAGGACCGTCTGATGGAATACCTTGACATCATCGGCATCAACGAGTACTGCGGCTGGTACACCCCGGATTTTGCGATGCTGCCGGCACTGATGGAAAACAGCCAGCCGGACAAGCCGGTTATCGTAACGGAGTTCGGCGCAGACGCGCTGCCGCATCACCATGGAACCATCTCGGACAAAGGAACCGAGGAGTGCCAGGCGGATGTGTACGAAAAACAGATTGCAACGCTGCGGAACATTGACTACATCAAGGGCATGACCCCCTGGATTCTCTACGACTTCCGCTGCCCGCGCAGAACAAGCCTGATCCAGAAATATTATAACCGAAAGGGGCTGCTCTCTGAGGACAAAAAGTACCGCAAACCGGCATTTTATGTGCTGCAGAAATTTTATGAAGAGCTGAAAAGAAAAGAACAGTAGGGGCAAGAGCTTTTCGAAAAGATCAGCCGACTTGCACGGTTGACGATATCAAACGGAACAGAGAAAAAAAGACAAGAACAGACAAAAACAGATGGTATGAAATCAGCTTTGAAGTCCGATTTCATACCATCTGTTTTTTTCACTGCAACAATCCGCCGTAGGCGGAGAATCCGGCAAGTGCTGTGTTATGCTTTTTTCTGTGCAGCCATCCACTCCAGAATCGGAGTCTCTTTTCCGTCCGTCATAACCGGTTTGCCGTCATAATCGAGGACACACTCATCGTTCAGCATCGGGATCCAGGACCAGTGGCCGATGTATTCGAATGGGGTGCCATCCGCATTTTTCTGTGTTCCGGTGTGATCGAGTACCTTGTCCCAGTAGGTGAAGTGTGCATTCGGGTTGACCTTTGCCAGACGCTCATAGGTTGGAACGACAAAATCATCCGGAACGACAACGGGGTCGGTTTTTGCGTGTGTAAACCAGATCGGCAGATCTTTGAGCTTCAGAATATCTTCATCGGAGATAAATGCATCCGCCAGAGCCTCGCAGACCGGATATGCGGCAGCGTAGCGGGACGGGTTGAAAATGATCTGTTTCATGGTCATAAAGCCACCGTTGGAGCAGCCGCCGATGTAGATGCGGGAGCGGTCAATCTGCGGATGGGCATCCACGAAAGCACCGATCAGGGCATCGAGAACTTCGGTATATTTGGAAGAACCGTCTTTGGTATATTCGCCGGTTCCGTCATCCATCCACATGGTTGGAGCCTGTGGAGCGAGCAGGTAGGTCTTGCCGCCGAAAATTTTCTGAACCTTTGGGGAAATCAGGTTTACAACTTTATTTCCGATTGCTGCAATCGGCGGTTCCTGTCCGCCCTCACCTGCGCCGTGCAGCCAGATGATCAGCGGGATTTTCTCATCCGCATCCATTTCCGGCTCGTAGTAAACGTAAGAGAGCGGAATCTGCGGATCCTCGTAGCGGTCTTCTTTGAGCCATTCACCGTAGATGACGCGGTTTCCGCCGTCTACGTCGAACGTCTGCGGAGAAATGGCATCATCGTCTGTTGCAATTTCAGAGACTTGTGTTACATCGTAAGCAACATTGACAAATACATTAAAATTACCGTTGAATTTGATGATGGAGCCGATTCCTTCCATGATGAAACACGGCAGCTCCAGCGTCAGACAGGTACCGTCCTCGCACGGTGCACCGGTTTTGTCAGAAACGTAAACGTTCGAAACGCGGCGTGTGCCGTCCATGGAATCATCCGGTTTGTCACCCATGAAATTCGGCCAGACAAAGTTCTCACCCTCGGTGGATGTACGGGTAACGTGTACCGTAAACTGCTCCGGAGATGGGGCCGCACCCGTCATGCTTTTGCCATAATCCAGAATTATTTTCGAAATATGCGGACCGAAATCAAAAACTTCGGTAATGGTATAATAAGTTCCGTTCATTTGTAAAAACCCTCCTTTGGTACGGAATGTACGCTCAGAGTCTTTCTGCACTTGCTTTTGCGACTGACAAAAATCATCTCACAAAATCAGGTACAGAAAAAGCTTGAGAGTACAGTTGTTTGCATGGGCAGAAAAGACGGTATTGGGAATGATAGATTTTTTCTGCCCTACAATACCAGTCTACTACAGACATTCCGAAAGAAAAAGTACAAATCAGAGATAAATTTGCACGGAGATGCTTTTTCTGTGTTTTTGTTTTCGGAACGGAAAAAGTCTGATCGAAACAGAAACAGCAGAAAAGTGTCAAAAAACAGCAGAATCGTTGTTTTTCGTATTGGAGCCGTATGGAATAATAAAATCATACAAGGAAAAAGGGAGGTTTTATGAGATGATTACAAGACTAGAGGAGATTCCGGTAACGAAAGAAAGCTATCCGTTTGCCAGTGCGGAGCGTTACCTGAAGCTGTCGGAGCGCGGCTATGTGGAGAAGGAATATTATATGTATGGAACGGCAAATGTCTACGAGACAGCCGACGAGCGCGGCGGCGTCTGTGTGCGCACTGCAGATGCACCATACACAAACCGCATCATCGTCCGCGCGCCGCAGGACACTGCAAAATGCAGCGGAAACGTTGTAGTGGAGATCATCAACCCAACGAGTTTTATGGAGATTGACCGCATGTGGATTCTCGGCTGGAAGAAATTTGTACGGGACGGCGATATCTATTTGGGAATCACAAGCAAACCGAATACCATCGCTAAAATGGTAGAGTTTGATGAAAAGCGTTACGGCCGTCTTTCCTGGGCCAACCCGACGCCGGATGTGCCGTTCTCGGAGCGACTGCAGGTCACAGGCGGACTCGGCGATCTGAATCATGATTACGAAACGGGTCTTTTCTGGGACATGCTGACAGACCTGGCGTGGCTGCTGCGCGGCGATGAGGAGCAGAATCCGATTCGGGAATATAAGAGAGAATACGTCTATTTGACGGGCTGGTCACAGTCGGGTTCGTATCTGTTCCGCTATCTGAACAGCTTTGCGTATCGTCCGGAGGTGGCACGCGGTGCGTGTGTATTTGATGGCTACCTTTCCGGAGGAGGAGTCCATTCCCTTGGTATTCCGGTCAACCAGTATGAAACCATGGCTCCGTACCATTACAGTCTGACACGTGTGGAAAAGGCGCGCGAGCCGTTTATCGCTGTGCAGACGGAGAGTGAAAACGGAAGAATGGAAGCATGGCGCATTGCCCAGCAGGACAGCGATGATCCGGAGTTCCTGTTCCGCCAGTATGATGTGACGGGTGCAAGCCATGACACTTCCTATAGCTATGTGGACTACTATCAGAACGATCCAGATCTGGTGCGGATCAACCATCTGCCATTCTATATGGGAAAAAATGAGGAAGGAAACGACTATCCGTCCCAGATTCTTTTTGCGGCAGCATTTCGGAATCTCTTTACCTGGGTACGGACAGGCGCAGCTCCGGCGCACTGTGACCGGATTGCGATTGACAGCGACGGAGAAAACAAAAAGGATGCGTTCGGAAATACGATCGGTGGACTGCGTACCTGCCTCCTTGACTATCCAACCGGAAGATACAGCAATACCAGCGACATTGAAAAAGGCCAGAATTTCCTGGATCCGGAATCGGAAAAGGAAGGATTGTTCGGTTATCAGCAGGCGTTTTCGAAAGAAATGATAAAAGAGCTGTACGGAACATTGGCACATTACCGGGAAATGGCGGAGAAAAACACGAAAGAGCAGGTAACGAAAGGCTTTGTCTGCCGCGAGGATGCGGCGGAGCTGGTTGAGATTGCCGTGCAGCTTGCAAAGAAACGCGGACTGGAATAAAAAACAATAAACAATAAACAGTTACAGTAAAATCAGATTCGAGGAGCGTGCCCGAAAAAAACCGGGCGCGCTCTGCGCAGATAAAGGAGAAAATAAAATGGGGATGAAAGCAGAACAGTGGCGACAAATTATTTTATCATTTGAGAGCAAGAAAACATACAACAATCCATTCCTCGATGTTTCCATCTGGAGTGTTTTTACGGGACCGTCGGGAAGAAGGATCAGAAGAGAAGCATACTGGGACGGCGGAAATACCTATCGGATTGCCTTTGCGCCGACCGAAACCGGAATGTGGAGTTATAGGTTGGAAGCACCGGAGGAGACGGGACTTTCCGGAGTGCAGGGAACGATCGAATGTATTCCATACGAAGGAAATCTTGCTATCTATCAGCACGGATTTCTGAAAGTGCATCCATCAGGAAGATATCTGACGTATGCAGACGGAACACCGTTTTTCTGGCTCGGCGATACGCACTGGGCATTTGCCTTTGGTGAGCGGTGGGACGAGTCGAACCATCCACAGATGACGAGCATGTTCCGCGGCATGGCGGACCGCAGGAAGGAACAGGGTTATAACGTTTATCAGACAAACCTTCGAAGCGACAGCTGGAAGGAGCACAAGAGCCGTTACTGGAAAACGGATGCCGCAGATGATGTGCCGGATGTGGCATTTTACCAGAACGAACTCGACCGCCGCATGCAGTATCTCGCTGACCTCGGCTTTATCAACGCGCTCGGTTTTGCCTGGTCCGGCTCGATCGAGCAGGGTGTGGAGCACCAGAAACATCTGGCGCGCTATATCATTGCCCGCTATGGTGCCCTTCCGGTTGTGTGGACGCTGGCAGGCGAAGTGGCAGGCTACTTCCCGGGAAAGCCGCGGGAAACAGCCATCAAAGGCTGGCGCGAGGTCGCAAAGTATGTGGAAAAAATGGACGGATATGGAACACTGCAGACCGCACATTATACGAATGAGCGTCCGTTTGCAGATTACTATTATGACGAATCGTGGTTTGATTTTGTGCTGAATCAGGCCGGACACGGCGATTTTCCGATCAATCCGTCCTGGTACCGTACCTATTGGAAGGAACACGGAACAAAACCGTTCATTGAAGGAGAGTCTCTGTATGAATACTGTTCCACACTGGAAGAAAACGGAACCCGGCTCTGCACCGATGCAATGCTGCGCCGCGTGGCATATATGGCAGTCCAGACCGGCGGCTGCGGCTATACGTACGGTGCGCAGGGAATCTGGGATAATATCTGGGAGGTAAGTGACATCAACCCGGATTTTAATGCATTCAACAAATTTGGCATCATCTGGGCGAAAGCCATTGACGGCCCCGGAGGCGCACAGATGGGATATCTGAAACGTTTCTATGAGGAACATCATTTTGAGGAGATGGTGCCTTACGATCCGGCAGAAGCAGAGGAGAGTATCAGCCCGTTTGTCAATAAGCTTGCGATTGCCACGATCAGCCGGGATAAAACAAGAGCACTGATTTATTACGGAGAGATGGATGGCACGAGTACACCGCTCGCAGGCCTTTGCGACGGAATCTATGCAATTTCTTGGTTTGATCCGAGAACGGGACAGACAGAAAAAGCAGAAATCCAGGTGGAAGTGCGTGGAAAGTCGTGCATTATGCCAAAGAAACCGGCGGCGGGAGACTGGATGCTGATAGCAGAATGCATAGAAAAAACTGAAAAGTGATCATAAACTATACAAAATGCGGAAAGAAACCGCAGAAAAGTGCAAATTCATCGCAGGATTGTTCTTTTTTGGAGGTAAGAAAGCAGATATAATAAGATCATCAAATGAGTCACGGCCGAAACTCAGAAACGAAATAAAGCAGCAAGACAAAAAGATAAAAAGCGAGGACGAAAGAATGAAAAAGAAAGTAGCAGCGATTTTCATGGCATCCATTATGGCATGCTCCATGGCTGCATGCGGAAGCAGCGGCGGAAGTTCAGATTCCGGAAAGACAGATTCTAAGGATAAGAGTACCGCATCCAGTACAGCAGAGAACGGAAGCGGAGAAGTGGAAAAAATCATCGTAAGCTTCCCGACCTGGACGGGTGCTCCGGCAGACACGGAGAAAGTACAGGAAGCCATCAATGATATCACAAGAGATAAGATTGGTGTTGAAATTGAGCTTTCCATTACTGATTACGGTTCCTTTAACCAGAACACGACGCTGGCGCTTTCCGCAAACGAGGAAGTCGACGTGCTTGTTTGTGTAGGATTCCCATATCAGACCGGAATTCAGCAGGGATATCTTTCCGATCTGGAAGAGAACGATCTTCTTGCAACGTATGGACCGGACATCGCAGAAGCAGTTGGACAGGATAACATTGATGCCTGCCGTGTGAACGGAGTTCTCTATGGTCTTCCAAGCAACCGGGACATTGCACAGGGACGTGGATGCGCAGCGATCGCAACCGAGTATCTCGATGGTATTGGCTACGAAGCAAACACAGACGATGAGATCGTAAAAATCAGTCTGGATGAATTAAATGACATTTATGCACAGCTGCATGAGAAGTATCCGGACAAAGAGGTTTATCGTCCGACAACAGGTTCTATGTCGCAGTTCTCTAACGTAGACTCCCTTGGAGGAAATGTGTTCGGTGTTCTGCTTGACTATGGCCAGAACCTTGATGTTGTAAATCTCTTTGAGAGCGATTTCTACAAGGATTATTGTGCAAGACTGTATGACTACAATCAGAAAGGCTATATCAGTGCCGATGCATCGACCGATACAACAGCAGTCGGAGAGCTTGTAAAAGCCGGAACTCTGATGAGCTATACCACAGGCGGAAAGCCTGGCATCAAAGCGCAGGAGACTACACTGACCGGTCGCGATATGACCATCTTCCAGACACTGGATGACTATATCAGTTCCACATCTGTGGCTAGTATGCCTTGGACCATTCCGATCTCTGCACAGCATAAAGAAGCAGCCATGAAATTCCTGAATGAGTGCTACACAAATGCCGATATCGCAAACCTTCTGGCATGGGGCATCGAGGGAACACATTATAAAATTGGCGATGACGGACTTGCTACTTATGCAGACGGTGTAGATGCATCCAACTCCGGATGGAATCATTCCATGGGATGGATGATGCCGAACCAGTTCCTGACCCATGTATGGGAAGGAAATGATCCGGATCTGTGGACAGAGATGAAAGAGTTTAACACCAATGCAAAGGTTTCCAAAGCAAGCGGTTTCTCCTTTGACAGCACAAATGTGGCAAACGAGCTCACAGCAGTACAGAACGTATACAACGAGTATCAGACCAGCGTAGAGTACGGCTTTGTAGACCCGGAGACCGGAATTGCTGAGATGAACGATAAGATGATGACTGCAGGCCTTCAGAAGATTATCGACGAGAAAAAGGCACAGCTTGCAGCGTGGCAGGAAGCAAACAAATAAAGTTTAAGAATTTAGATCAAAAAATGACTGCGCCGTCCCAAAAACAGGACGGCGCAGGTTGTAAGAAGAGAAAAATCTGTCAAAACCGGAACGCTTTGGGACCGGCTGCGGATAAGAAAAAAAAGGAGAAGGAAAAACATGGCAAGAGTGAAAAGTCAGAAGAGCCAGAAAAGACGAAAAACATTTGTACGTTTTCTGCCGATCTATATTCTGATGCTGCCGGGTCTCATTTATCTGTTTATCAACAATTACATGCCTCTGCCGGGTCTTGTGATTGCATTCAAACAGTACAATGCCGGAAAAGGCATCTACGGAAGTCCATGGGTAGGACTGAAAAACTTTGAATATCTGTTTACGACAAGCGATGCCTTTGTTATTACACGAAATACCATTCTCTACAATGTGGCATTTATCGTAATCAACACAACACTGGCAATCGCAGTAGCTATTGTCTTGAGTGAACTGGAAGGAAAACGGAAGAAAGTTTACCAGAGTGCAATCCTTCTTCCGAACCTCCTCTCCACCGTTATCATCGGATATCTTGTTTTTGCATTCTTCAGTGTAGAAAACGGATTCATTAACAACACGATTTTAAAGGCGCTGGGAAAAGATCCGGTTTCCTGGTATTCGGAACCGAAATACTGGCCGTTTATCCTGGTTTTTGTCAGTGCATGGAAGTCGGTTGGCTACAACTGTATTGTGTATCTGGCAACACTGATGGGATTTGATAAATCCTTCTATGAGTCAGCCAAGATCGATGGTGCAACGAGATGGCAGCAGATCAAATATATCACCCTGCCGCTTTTGCGTCCGACCATTATCATGCTGACCATGATGGCAATCGGAAGAATTTTCTACTCTGACTTCGGTCTCTTTTATCAGGTGCCGATGAACCAGGGAGCTTTGTATTCCACAACAAACACAATTGATACCTACGTATACCGCGGACTGCTTCAGATGGGCAATGTTTCGATGTCTGCCGCAGCCGGTGTTTACCAGTCGATCGTAGGATTTATTCTGGTGCTTGGCGCCAACCTGCTGGTACGTAAAATTGACCGCGACAGCGCGCTGATCTAGGAGGAACGGTATGAAAACAAGAGAAGATAAAATTTATAGCTTTTTCGGCCATCTGATCATGACAATCCTGACACTGCTCGCGATCATTCCGATTCTGCTGATGTTCATTTCCTCATTGACTGACAATGCAACCCTGCTACAGAATGGCTACTCTTTCCTGCCGGAAAAGTGGAGTACCTACGCTTATGAGTGGGTATTCACATCCAGCAGTTCCATGGTAATCAAAGCCTATGGAATGTCCTTTATCCTGACCGCAACCGGCGTTGTATGCAGCCTTGCACTGACAACCTGTCTGGCCTACGGCCTTTCGAAAAAGGGTCTGCCGGGACGAAATGTCCTGACCTTCCTGGTATTCTTTACCATGCTGTTTAATGGAGGCCTTGTACCGACTTATATCAATTACACGACCGTATTCCATGTGAAAGATACGTTCTTCGGGCTACTGGTTCCGTCTCTGATGATGAGCGCATTCAACGTTCTCCTGATGAAGAGCTACTTTGTCACCGGTGTGCCGGATGAAATTCTTGAGGCTGCCTATATTGACGGTGCAAACGAATTCCAGACTATGTGGAAGATCGCCATTCCGCTGTCCAAACCGATTATTACCACCGTTGCCATGTTCTCCGGTATCGCTTACTGGAATGACTGGAACAATGGTTATATCTATCTGACAAAGAGAACGGATCTCTACAGTATCCAGAACCTGCTGAACCGTCTGATGCAGAATATTCAGGCGCTGACGCAGAACGCCAACAACATGGCGCAGGCAGGCGAAGGCCTCTCCCAGATCCCATCCGGAACGGTTCGTATGGCGATGGCAGCACTTGGTATTCTGCCGATCATGATCATTTATCCGTTCATCCAGAAAAACTTTGTAAAAGGTATTACCCTTGGCGGCGTGAAGGGCTGATAAAAAAGTAAGTGAATCCAAAAAATCCGGCTTTCCGATATGCAAAAGGAAGGCCGGATTTTTTTAATTTCTAAACTGCCGTGGTGTCATGCCCGTCGATTTTTTAAACTGGCGGGAGAAGTACGAAATATTCTGGAAGCCGCAGGTGATGGCAATGTCGCGGATGCTCATTTCGCCCTTTGCGAGAAGCTCCTTGGAGCGCGCAATCCGGCGATCGATGACGTAGTTGATGAGAGAACTTCCCGTGTCTTTTTTGAAGAGATGGGACAGATAATCGGCGTTCAGGTATACCATGGCTGCAAGCGTATCGCGATCCAGCTCGTCGGAGAGGTGCGATTCGATATATGCTTTCACGGTGGCAACAGCCGTGTCCTGGGAAGCGGCTGCCTGACGGCTTTGTATGAACAGCAGAAGACTGTTGGAAATCCATTCTCGTAAAGCACCAAACGAGGAGAAGGTCTGCTCCGGGGAAGCAACGGTAATCTGGCGGCGGAAGGCTTCGTCTTCGCTGCCCGGATGATCCATCTGGCGGAACAGCAGCTGCAGGAACTGATAGTAAAAGCCGGTCAGAAATTCCCGTGTAGCAGTGCCGGAGCTTTTCGTCTGATTTAAGAAAGCGAAAACCTCAATCTGAAGCTGTTCCGTTTTTACGGATGTGAGAAGATCGGACCAGCGGTCAGATGGAATCGGCTGAAAAGGCGTCTGAACAGGAGCTTCGGTTTCAGCGGCAAGATCGAAAACGTGATTTTCGTAGGTGACGTTCTTTCCGGCGAAGGCTTTCATGGAAAGAAAAGCTTTTCGCAGGTCTTCCGGGAGACAGACCTTCTGATCAACGAAAAAGTTGATCGAGAACGGAAAATGTGTCACAAAGTCGGTCAGGGCCTGACGGCATCGGCCAATCACGGCGTCCCGAGAGTGTGTGGAGGCCGGGAGAAGCAGAAGATAAAAACCATCAAGCACACGGATCGTCAGCGGCAGCTCGCCGGGTTCAAAAAAATATTCCCGGGCAATATTTTTTAAGGCAAATTCATACAGGGTACGGTTGTCGGTCGGAGAAAAGGAGTTCGTCTGTCCGGTCTGGATCAGAAGCGGGCAGAAGGGCTGATGAATCAGTTTGACATCCAGACGGCGATAGCGGATTTCATCCATCACTTCGGGAGGAGCAGAGGAAATACTGCCATTTAACAGGTCGAGGAAAAACTGTTCCGCAAGCGGGAGCTCACTTTCCTTCCAGTAATTGGCATGAAGGGTGTTGACGTGGTCCTTCTGCTGCTTTTCACATTGCGCACAGGCTTTGTCAAGAGCTTCCAGAAGAGCATGGTCGTCCAGCGGCTTCAACAGATAGTCACTGCTGGAAAGCTTCATAGCGCGGGAAATATATTCAAATTTTGCATAGGCGGTCAGAAAAATGCAGACGGTTTCGTAGTGTGCCTGGCGGATCTGGTCCAGCAGTTCGAGGCCGGAACCGCCGGGCATCTCGATATCACAAATCATCAGATCAATCGGATGCGCGGAAAAGGCTTCCAATGCCTGTGTCAGATTGTAGGCACAGAAAATCTCAAAAAAGTCCGGGCGTAGTGTGCGGATTTTGTTGGAAATGCTTTCGACGGTATAATATTCATCGTCTACAATTAACAGGTTCATAATAACCTCCCAAAACATATTTTTAGCTGTTCCGGTTATCCGTCGATGCGGAAAAAGGGAACGTAAGGAAAATCAATGGTAATCTGAGCGCCTGCGCCGGGGCGGTTGCCAAAAGCAAAAGCTGCGTCGGGAAAAATCTGGCGGAGGCGGAGCACCACGTTTGTGATGCCGATGTGTTCCTGCTCGGAGTTTACATAGGTATCAAGCTTTTGCAGCACGGCAAGTATATCCTCGGAAAAACCGCATCCGGTATCCCAGATACAGATATGAAGACGGGTACACTGATTTTCTTCCTGCGCGGTGATATCGATATGCATGTCCAGCACTTTCCCCATAACGACCTCATATTTGATCGTGTTTTCCACAAAGTTCAGGAGTATAAGCGGCACAACCGTTGCATTTTGCAGCGATTCTTCGCAGGAAGGGAGCAGGCGCAGCGCGCCGGGATAGCGGATGGAGGAAAGCTCCACGTAGTTTTTTACAAGGTTTAGCTCTTCTAAAAGCGAGACGGTCTGGCCGGAGGAAAGCGTATAGCGCAGATGTACACTCAGGTTCTGAAGCATCTGCCGTGCCAGGTCCGCATGGTTATTTTCAGTCAGCTGATAAATGGTGTTCAGGCAGTTGATCATAAAATGCGGCGTGATCTGCTGCTTCAGGTAAAGCGCTTCCAGCTTCTGACGGGCGAGCTGTTTTTCGTAATTCGCGATTTTCAGATCATCGATCTCTTCGACCATATCGTTGAAAGCGGTCGTCATTTTCCGGAATTCGTCGAGCATAGCGTCATCCGGAATCCGCACCTTGAGATCACCGCCGCGGAGCTGTTCCAGCGCATGCGTCAGCATGTGAACCGGGTGAAGAACCCAGCGGTGCAGGGAAGCAGACAGGAGCAGCCAGATTACGAACAGACCGAGCGAAACGATCAGGGCGAGAAGATAAAAGCTGCTCTGATATTTGGTGTATTCCGAAGCCTTTAAAAGCAGGGTCAGCGACAGCGGTGTTTCGTTCAGTTCATGTGAAACAGCCATCCAGGAGGTTCCATCAATGTCGTAGGAAGGATATCGTCGCCATTTCAAGCGGGGAGCCTCCAGGCGGACATCGTTTGACGGGGTGCGCAGAAGAAGGGGACCATCGGAAAAATACAGAAGACTGTCCTGCGTTTTTGTATCGACCAGAGTGCCAAGGAGTGTATCCGTGGAAATGTACGCGCCGAGCAGATATCCGTTCAGGTTCAGAATACGGACAAGGTAATATTTCCCGTTGATTTCGTTGAGATTCCATACAGAGGACGGATCCTCTGTTTTGGCGATTTCACGGATATAGTTCCAGAGGAACGGTGTCGGGTTGGTGGTCTGGTCATAGAGGACCAGGGCATCTGTGGCTTCCTGATAGCAGAAAAAGCCGTCTACGGTATAGTTTGGCGTTGCGTTTTCAAAGCTTTTTTTGATTCGGTTTAATGTGATATACCAGTTGGTTGTCTGTGGTTCTGCTGCGCGGAGGGAAAGAAGATCGGCATCATTTAATGCGAAAACATAGAGGTAGGTTTCCGTGCGGGAAAGATTTTCATCCAGGCTTTTCTGGTACAGAACCAGTGTATTTTCCGAGTTCTCATGGATCCGCTCAAGCATCAGACCGAAAGCGGCTGTGTTGTTGTACGCGACAAGCGCGCAAAAAAGGACGATCATGACTGCAAGCAGAACAAAAATACGAAAACCAAGTGAGTGTATGGAAATTTTGGAAAAGCGTTTTTTCAAAGGACCATCTCCTCTCCTGTACATGTTAGATATATGCTGAATTTTGAGCCAGATAAAAAGAAAATGCCGGAACTGTTCAGCAAAAGGTCCGGCAGACTCTATGGGAAAGTTTACAATAAAAGTGAAAAAACGTCAATAAATACAAGGAAAAAAGAAATAGATATCGGCAAAAGTGATAAAAAAACAACTGAATTATTGTTTAAAAGTTTAATTTAAAAAGATTGACTATTCAAAATACATTTAGTAAAATTAAATTATCGCGATACGAAGCAATACTTATTTTAGAAAGGTGGAACGTATGTTACAGTCTTATACCGAATATGTAAAACGATATGGAATTGCAGAACTGGTTTTCCGGGGACCGTCCGAGGGAAATCCGTTTGCGGAGCAGTGGGTGAAAGGAACGATGGCAGGCCAGGCAGAGGAAAAGCGTGCCGAGGGCTTTTATGATGGAAACGGCGTATACAAACTGCGCTTTATGCCATCCTGCGAAGGAACGTATGAGATTACCGCAGTAACAAGCTGGGGCGATGAGGCAAAGGTGACGGTGGAGGTCAGCGCAGCCGATGAAAACTGCCACGGTCCGGTCCGGGTAGCAAACACCTATCATTTTGCTTACGATGACGGAAAGGAATACTACCCGTGCGGTACGACCTGCTATGTGTGGGAGCTGCAGAGTAAGGAGACTCAGGAGAAAACGTATGAAAGCCTTGCTGCTTCTCCGTTTAATAAGATCCGCTTCTGCGTTTTCCCGAAGCACTATGTCTACAATTTAAAAGAGCCGGCACAGTATCCGTTTGAAATTCGTGAAAATTCTCCGTGGTCTCCGTCTGACTTTGAGACAGAGAAGCTGGAAAAAGCGCCGCGCAATATGTTCGGCGGCATTGATGCCATGATCGAAAACCCGGATGAAGTATGGGATTATACCCGTCCAAATCCTTCTTATTTTGAACACATAGAAAATACGATCGTACGCCTTGGCACCATGGGAATCCAGGCTGATCTGATTTTGTTCCATCCGTACGACCGCTGGGGCTATTCACGCATGAATCTGGAGCAGCAGAACTTTTATTTAAGATACGTTGTTAACCGTTTCAGCGCATACCACAATGTATGGTGGGCTATGGCAAATGAATTTGACCTGTTCCGCTGGAAACCAGTATCCGAGTGGGAGTCCAATGCAGAAACCGTCTGCCGTCAGGATCCGTACCGCCATCTGCGCTCCATTCACAACTGTATGACCATGTACGATCATTCCAGGGGATGGATCACGCACTGCAGTCTGCAGAGAATCGATCTGTACCGTACCGCAGAAAATGTGGAAATCTGGCGCCCGCAGTATGGAAAACCGTGCGTACTCGATGAGATTGCATATGAAGGAAATCTTCCGTTCGGCTGGGGAAATATCAGCGGCGAGGAGATGACACGCCGGTTCTGGGAGGCATATACCAGAGGTGGATATGGCCAGCACGGCGAGACGTATGAAAATGAAAACGGTGTGATCTGGTGGTCACACGGCGGAGAGCTGAGGGGCGGCAGCCCGGCGCGTATTCAGTTCCTGCTGGACATTATGGAAGAAAACGGAGGCTATATGGAGCCGCTTCCGGCATTCTTTGATGAGACTTGCTGCACGAACGGCGCAAGCCATCCGAGAAAAGACTGTATCATGTACTATTTCGGAGCCAACCGCCCATGCCGTCGCCCGTTCCACATGCCGGAAGGCCAGGAGTTTGATGTGGAAGTCATCGACACCTGGAACATGACCATCACCCCGGCAGGCCGCCACAGCGAAGAATTCACGATCGACATGCCGTCAAGACCGTATATGGCTGTGCGACTGGTGAAAGTGAAATAAAAATGTGGGAGAGGAATCTTGAAATTCGGTTCTGCATATGATATACTTGCCGTAGGCAAAGCGAAGCTAAAAGGTTTCAACAACGAAAACCCCGGAGATGGCAGTCTCCGGGTTTTTCTATTCCGTAAAGCGGCTTAAACTTTTGGGCTGGTTGTCCTTCTAATCGTTTTCGTCCAACCATTTGCAGATGAGGTGGCAAATCACACCTGCCATAACGGAAACAATAAGCGAAGTAATAGGCTCCAACAACGTCACCTCCTTTCCAAGTTGCCTTGGTGTAGGTGAGACAACAAAATAAGTATAACATGATATGTGTAGAAACGGTTTGAAAAAACAGAACGTATATTTTGATGAAGTGTTACAGTTCACAGATTCCCTGCGAACTGTAACATTCGCAGCCCTCATTTAAAGTTTTGCTTCGCAAAAGGAGGGCTGCTCACTCCTGAATCACTTTCTTACGCAGCGAAACAGCAGGTGTTTCACTGCTGAGTGAACAGTAACGATGAAGTTGCACAAATATGAAAAAAGTTTATTTTGATCTTGACAACCCTCATCACATATGATAATATACCATCTGTATCACGCCGAAGACAGCAGGTGCCGCAAGGCGTAAGTTTCAAACGCCTGCCGAGGAGAAGTTACACAAGGTTCATGTTATGGAATTTTGAGATCTCTTCGCCAATCTTCGCGAAGAGCTTTTTTTATACTTCCAAAGCGTAGGTACGAAATACTACAAGGAGGTGCAATCATGGCAATCAATGCAAAAATCGATCTGAAGAAGCCGGTCCTGGAAGAGATCAGCGCACAGGTAGAAGGCGCACAGTGCGTGCTGCTGGTAAACTACAGCGGATTAACCGTTGCTCAGGATACTCAGCTGCGTAAAGAGTTAAGAGAAGCAGGCGTTCATTACAAAGTATACAAAAATACAATGATGAAACGTGCATTCGCTGGTACTGCTTTCGAGTCTCTTACCAAAGACCTGGATGGCACAAACGCTATCGCAATCAGCAAGGACGATGCAACAGCTCCGGCAAGAATCATCGCTAAATTTGCAAAAACCGCTCCGAAGCTGGAGATGGTTTCTGGTGTTGTAGAAGGAAACTACTACGACAAAGCTGGAATGGAAGCACTGGCAAACGTTCCGTCAAGAGAAGAACTTCTTGGCAAACTGCTTGGAAGCATCCAGTCCCCGATCGCAAACCTGGCTCGCGTCCTCAACCAGATCGCAGAGTCCAAAGGCGGCGCAGCAGAGGCCTAAGCCTCAAGCGGGCAGCGTGAAATACGCAGCCTGAGAACATTATTCAGAAAATATCCAAGGAGGAAAATAAAATGGCAAAGTTAACAACCGCAGAGTTTATTGACGCTATCAAAGAGTTATCTGTATTAGAGTTAAACGATCTTGTAAAAGCATGTGAGGAAGAGTTCGGCGTATCCGCAGCAGCAGGCGTTGTAGTTGCAGCAGCAGCAGGCGATGCAGCAGCAGCTGAGGAGAAAGACGAGTTCGACGTAGAGCTGACAGAGGTTGGCCCGAACAAAGTTAAAGTTATCAAAGTTGTACGTGAAGCTACAGGACTTGGCCTGAAAGAAGCTAAAGAAGTAGTTGACGGTGCTCCGAAAGTCCTCAAAGAGGGTGCTTCCAAAGCAGAAGCTGAAGAGCTCAAAACTAAACTTGAGGCTGAAGGCGCTAAAGTTACTCTTAAATAATTTAAGCGTAAATCAGAATCTATGGACGCACGGCGGGATTTCCTGCCGTGCGTTTTTTTCTTCACAGGATACTTCGTTGAATTTTTCTGTAAAGTAAAAAGCCATCCGGGCAGGAGCGCACTGTGGCGGAGGCAACGAGATAAAGTCCTTGCCGACGCTGCCCGTGGTGTCTGCAGTGATAACGAAAGAAGCCCACAGAGAGTGTTTTTTTGAGTACAAAATGGATGAAAGTGGGAGGGAGAAGAAATGCAGGTACATTCCATTCTGGAATCTTTACAGCAGGGAATCCTGATCTGCGATCAGCACAGCAGGATTGTGTTCTTCAATCAAGTCTACAGCGATTTCATCGGCGTTCCGCTTGAAATCGCGAAAGGTCATAAAATCACGGAGTACCGAAAATCTGCCATTGCTCCGGAAGTTATTTGGAGCGGCATCCCGGTCGAGGGAATGGTGCGGAGAGAGGGAATGCAGGAATACTTTGCAAGTGTTTATCCGATCTGGGAAGAGCATCAGATCCGCGGAAGCATCTCAATTGTGACGAGTCTCGTACAGTTTGAAAAACGGGAATCAGAGGCTCACATGACGCTGGAAGAGCGGGTGCGCCGCTTCGAACGGCAGGAGATCCAAAATACGCTGCTGCTGTACGGACGGGATATGGAGGGGAAGCGAAAAGCGGCAAAGGAACTCGGAATTTCGCTGGCGACGTTATACAATAAAATGAAAGAATAAGAAATAATAACGGAATGCCGGAATTTCTATTGCATTGGATGTTTTTACCGTATTTTCCGACCCGGCTGAAAAGCAGTTCATGTAAAAAGGGAACCAGATTTCTAAAATTTTAGAAATTCGGTTCCCTTTTGTGGTACCTGCCATGGATCTGCGTTACAATGACATCAGATCAAAGAAAGAGAGGCCATTGGATATGAAAAAAATCAGAATCGGAAGCGGGGCAGGCTACGCGGGAGACCGCATCGAGCCGGCCGTGGAACTGATGGAAAAAGGAAATCTGGACTACATTATTTTCGAGTGTCTGGCGGAGCGCACCGTTGCGATCGGACAGCAGGACAAAGAGAAAGATCCGTCGAAGGGATATAACCAGCTGCTCGACTACCGAATGGAAAAAATTCTCCCGCTGATGGAGAAAAACAAAGTAAAAGTCATTACCAATATGGGAGCTGCCAACCCGGTATCTGCTGCCGAACGGACGTGTGAAATTGCCAGAAAACTGGGTGTCGGAGGATTGAAAATTGCCTGTGTGACCGGCGATGATATTACAGACGAACTGGATAAGTATGAAAATGAAAAAGTGCTGGAGGATGGCACGCTGTTAAAAAAGAAAAAAGATGTTCTGATTTCTGCGAACGTCTATATGGGTGCGGAGGGCATCACAAAAGCGTTGGAAGAGGGTGCCAATCTTGTCATTACCGGTCGCGTTTCCGATCCTGCACTGACGATCGGACCGCTGGTATATGAGTTCGGATGGAACATTGACGACAACCCGGATCAGATGGGACAGGCGGTTCTGGCAGGCCATCTGCTGGAGTGTGCCGGACAGGTGACAGGCGGCTATTTTGCGGATCCGGGCTACAAGGATGTGCCGGATCTGTGGAAACTTGGATTCCCGCTCATTGAGATCGACGAGACAGGCGCATTTACCGTGACAAAGGTCGAGGGAAGTGGCGGACTGGTGAGTGTGGATACCTGTAAAGAGCAGATGATCTACGAAATCCACAACCCAAAGGCTTACCTGACCCCGGATGCAACAGCGGACTTTTCAAAGGTGACGTTCCGGCAGATCGGGGAAAACCAGGTTCGCGCCGAGCATGCGACAACGCATGGAAGACCGGAAACTTTGAAAGTGAGTGTCGGCTACAAGGACTGCTTCATCGGTGAGGGTGAAATTTCCTACGGCGGAAGCAACTGTATGGCACGGGCGGAGCTGGCGGCGGAGATTCTGGAGAAGCGGATTGCACTGACAGGCATCGAACTGGAAGAGTACCGTACTGATTTTATCGGATGCAATTCCCTGTATCGTGATGCAATTTCCAAGGAGATCGGAAGTGGAACTCCGTGTGAAGTGCGCCTCCGCGCCGCAGGCAGAACGAAAGACCGGAAAAATGCCGTTCTGCTGGCAAACGAGGTGGAGGCTCTCTATACCAACGGTCCCGCAGGAGGCGGCGGAGCAGTGAAACGGGTGTCCGAGATTGTCTCGGTCTGCTCAATTTTTGTGCCGCGCGATGCAGTAGAAGCAAAAGTTACATTCCGGGAGGTATAAGGCGATGAAATTAAAAGAGATTGCACATGCAAGAACAGGAGATAAAGGCGAGATCTCCAATATTTCGGTGATCCCATATGATGAGAACAATTATGAAATGCTGAAAGAAAAAGTAACAGAAGCACGCGTAGCAGAATACTTCCGCGAAATCTGTCACGGAAAAGTAACCCGCTACGAACTGGACGGAATCCATGCGCTGAACTTTGTCCTCGACAAGACACTCGGCGGCGGTGTCACAAGATCGCTGGCGCTGGACAAACATGGAAAGACACTCGGTATGGCACTGCTGGAAATGGAGGTTTAGGGCAATGGCAGAAGATTTTATGGCGGCAGTGGTAAAACGCGTGGAGGAACAGTTTGCGAAAAGCGGCGTTTCCGAAAGCTGTGCAGTATTTGAAAGAAAAGAAAACCAGATCGAGATGCGTGACGGCGTGAAGCTTCACACGATCTATTATTTCCCGAAGGAAGATGGAACTGCGGAAGAAAAAACATATCCCGTCATTCTGACCCGCACCTGCTATCCGGGCAACGACCGCATTCATCGTGCCTACGGCGAGGGGCTGGCGCGCAGAGGTTATGTGTATGTCTACCAGTATTGCCGCGGCAGAGAGCAGTCGGAAGGAAAATGGGAGCCAAACATCAATGAGCGGAACGATGGCATTGACACCATGGATTACCTTGTGGAGCAGCCGTGGTGCGAAATCTTAGGCTACTGGGGCCATTCCTACACAAGCATGACCGGCTGGGCGTTCGCTGATGCCGCGGAGGGGAAAGTTGCCGCAATGTTTCTGGAGGACTATGGAACGGATCGTTTTGTATCAGCCTACGAGAAGGGCTGCTTCCGCCACGATATCCTGACCGCATGGTCGATGGAAAATGCGGAAAAACCAGTGAATGCTGACTATCGCGAAAGCTGCCGTTATCTGCCGCAGATTGAAGTGGACAAGGCGCTGTGGGGACAGCGTGTTCCGTCCTACCGCGAATACATCACAAGCCCGAGCCCGGATGCGGCACTCTGGCAGACGGGCTGGTGGAAACAGTTGCGGGAAATTCCATCAAAAACGAAGGTTCCGATTTATCTTTTAAGCGGCTGGTACGATCATCACCACGGCAGCAGTATGAAAACGTGGGAGCGACTGAATGAGGAGACGAAACAGCACAGCTGGCTGGAAATCGGTGCATGGAACCACTTTTTCCAGATTTGTCTTGAAGATAAAGAGGTGCTGCACCCGCAGAATGAAGAAATTCCAAAGATGCTGGAATGGTTTGAGCTGACGCTGAAACAAAAAGAAATCCCGACACAGCGGATCCGTGCCTATGAAATCGGAGCGGACCGGTGGATTGACATCGTATCCGACCAACTGGGAGAAGAAGGAACTGCGGGAAGCATGACGCTGTATCTGGATGAGAAAACACTGCGGGAAGACGCGCCGGAACGGGAAAAAACGAGAAACTACACGTTTGACCCGGCCACTCCGGTTGAGAGTATCGGCGGAGAAGCTCTTCTGCATACGATGCCGCAGATCGGCAGCCATCTTCAGCCGGAACCGGACTATCGTGAGGATGTCCTGAGTTTTGTATCAGAACCGCTGGAAGAAACTTTCACGCTGAACGGAAAAGCTTCCGTCCGTCTGTTCGTGGAAAGTGATTGCGAGGATACGGCATTCACAGCGAAAATCATGGAAGTGACGCCGGAGGGAAAAGCTTACAACATTCGTTCCTCGATTGCAACGCTGGAGCAGGGAAAAACAGAGGCTGGGGCCTATGAACCGGGCAGCGTGGCAGAGGTGCAGATTACTATGTGGAATATTGTATACACGATTCCAAAGGGTTCCCGCATTCGTGTAGATGTTTCCTCCTCCGACTTCCCGCAGTATCATGTTCACAGCAATCAGAAAGGGCTGTGGTCGGAAAAAACGGAGAATAAAATTGCACATCAGACTATTCATATGGGCGGAAAAGCTGCTTCCTGCGTGATTTTGCCGCTGATGAAAAAACAGTGAACCGTAACGGTAAGGCGAACATAGGAAAAATCAAAAAGAAAAAAGTAGCACAATCCATTCTTTTGTGATATAGTGAAAACACTATAGGTTTTGCGGTAAACCTAAAGAACGGCCCGCATCATAAAAACAAAATGAACAGGAGAAAAGCAATGGAGAAAAAGTGGTGGCACAAAACGGTTGGATACCAGATTTATCCGAAGAGTTTTCAGGATACCAACGGAGATGGAATCGGAGATCTGAAAGGCGTGATCCGTCATCTTGACAAAATAGAAAAGCTGGGAGCCAATGTCATCTGGCTCTGCCCGGTGTTTGCATCCCCGATGGTGGATAATGGATACGATATTTCCGATTACATGGATATCGACCCGTCGTTTGGAACGATGGAGGACATGAAGGAGCTGATCGCGGAGGCAAAAAAGCGCGGCATCCGCATCCTGATGGATCTTGTCGTGAATCATTCCTCTGACCGGCATGCGTGGTTTCAGGCGGCACTCAAAGATCCGTTTGGAAAGTACGGAAAGTATTATGTGTTCCGGGAAGGAAAAGACGGCAAAGAGCCGAACAACTGGCGGTCGATTTTTGGCGGCAGCGCATGGGAGAAAGTACCGGGATATGATAACCTGTATTACCTCCACATCTTCACAAAAGAGCAGCCGGATCTCAATTGGGAGAATCCCAAATTGCGGGAAGAAATTTATGAGATGATTTTAAAATGGATGGATCTGGGACTTGGCGGATTCCGTCTTGATGCGATCAGCCATCTGAAAAAGAATTATCAGTACACCAACCTTCCGCCGGATGGACCGGACGAGTACAATATGGCGTTCGAGTATTTCAACAATGTAGACGGTCTTGCCGATATCTTGTGTGAAATGAAGGAGCGCACCTTTGCACCGACCGATGCGCTGACGATCGGAGAGTACGATCACATGGGACCGGAGGATGTGGAGGATGTGATTGGGGAAAACGGCAGTTTCTCGTCCGTTTTCGATTTTTGTCACACCCTCGACAATGTGCGTAACCCGAAATGGGGCAATACCGTGGCGCTGTTTGACGATTATCGCGATCAGCTTTTTGCGGCGCAGAAAATCGTGGATGGCCGCGGCATGCTCTGCAACTTTCTCGAAAACCATGACAAAACGCGCATCATCGACCGGTTCCTGATGCCGGAGGACCAGAACCGCTACAGCGAAAAGATGCTTCCGGTCACCAATTTCTTCCTGCCGGGTATTGTATTTCTGTATCAGGGACAGGAGATTGGCATGCGCGACAACCCGAAACAGTCTATTCAGGGATTCGTCGACAAACCGACCTTTGCTATTTACGACCGTCTGATTGCAGAAGGAAAAACGGATGCGGAAGCGCTCGAGCAGATCAACCGCGAGAGCCGCGAGCACAGCAGAACTCCGATGCAGTGGGATGCATCTGCCGAGGCGGGATTCACAACAGGTACGCCGTGGTTCCCGGTGAATAAAAACTATACGGAACTGAACTATGAGGCCGAGGAAAAAGATCCTGATTCCCTGCTGTGGTTTTACCGCAAAATGGTGGCAGTAAGACGACGTGAAGATCTGGAAGAAACCTTCCTCTACGGAACGCTGATTCCGGAATACGAGACGGTAAGCGGCGTTCTGGCGTACCGCAGGAAGGATGAGAAGAATAATATTCTGATCCTTACTACTTCTCTTGCGGATGGCATTACATTGCCATTTACAGACACAATCGAAGAAGTACTTCTGAATAACTATGACACCTGCGAGGCAGGCGAGGAAACGATCCGTCTGCAACCGTATCAGTGTCTGGTGCTGAAGGTGAAGGAATAATTGCAAAAACTAAAACAAAAACCGAAAAATTGGTCCCACAAAAGGAGAAGATCTTTTTGCGGGACCTTTTTTGTGGTACAATACAACAAAAAAATCTATCATGAGGTGTGAAATGGAAAGAGACAACAGAGACGAAGACATGATGCTGAAAGGAACAAAACAGGAAATGCCGGGATTCCGTTTTCGGCTACTCCGGCCGGAGAAGAAACGGGAACTGTGGAATCCGGATTTTGAACTTTTATTTCTGCTTCGTGGGAGTGGAAGAGTCAGCTACGAGGACGGGGAAGTTCACAATCTCCCGATGGGATCTATCTTTGCGATCAACCGGTTTCAGATCTGTGACCTGGATCTGGACGAAGACGGACTTGCTCTGTCGCTCTGCGTTTCAGCGGAGACGATTGATTCATTTCACATTAAGCTGCTGAAATGTGAAGTCAAATGTCAGTCGTTTTTTTATATGGAAGATCAGCAGGAAAAATTTGATTTGATCCGGCGGGATATGGCACGGATCTTTCTTGAGATGTACAAGAATAATGAGGAACAACCGATCTATATGAAAAGCCGTGTGACGGCGCTTCTGGAGGATCTGCTTTTTTACTTTACATCCGGGGAAAAGGTGGAACAGGGCCGGGGCGGAAGGGAACGCATTCAGCGGGCATCAGACTATATTCTGCAGCATTGCCGGGAAGAGATTACGCTGGAGGATCTGGCGGATCATCTTTATCTGAGCCGTGCCTATATTTCACGGAGCTTTCCGCAGTATTTCGGTGTATCATTTCGGGAGTACGTGACGCAGGTGCGCCTGGCGCATGCCGTACAGGAAATGCACAGCGGCGCAACGCTGACGGAGATTGCCTATCACAATGGATTTGTCAATGAGACGGCGATGATCCGCGCATTCCGCAAATACCGCGGTATGACACCGAGCGAATACCGGAAGCAGATGGAATATACAGTAAAACAGCGTGAAAAGAAAGGAAAAGAGCGGGAAGAGGCGGCGGGAGACCATGATATTTTCCAGAGTCTCCTGCAGTATGCAGCGGTCACGGAGCAGGAGATTGAGACGATAAATGAGAGTGCCGTTTCCGTGACAGCGGCAGTAAACGGACGGAAACCAAGAGTGGCAGGCCACTGGAAGCGCGTGATCAATGCTGGTTATGCGGCAAGTGTGCTGAACCGCGAGGTGCAGGATGAGCTGGAACAGCTGGTGCAGGAGCTCGGCTATGAGCTGATCCGCGTAAAAGGAATTCTTGATGATGATATGTGCGTACTTCGGCGGAATATGTGGGGCGAGATTCAGTTCTGCTGGAACTATATTGATGAGGTGATCGATTTCATCCTTTCCACGGGAGCGAAGCCGTTGCTGGAATTCGGCCATATGCCGTTGCTGCTGGCAAAAACAGACCCGGGAAGAACGATGCGTCCGGCGCTAAGCAGCTCTCCGCGAGATCTGGCTGAGTGGCGCATGCTGATCAAAAACCTGATGGAACATCTAAGGGAACGGTATGGAATCAACCAGATGCGGCGCTGGATTTTCAACCCGTGGATCAGCGGAGACGTGATCACGATTGATGGAGGAGATGAGTTCTTTGAGACGTGGAAAGCATCGTACGAGGAGATGAAACGTGTGAGCCCGGATCTTGTAACATGTCTTTCCTTTGGTCTTGGACCGGAGGAACATCTCAAAGCCTTTATCGAAACTATGAAGGAAAAGGAATGTGTGCCGGAAATTTTTGCATTCCGCTCGTTTGGCACGGTGATCTATGGAGAGGAAGAGGAGAAAATGAATCTGATCCAGAACAACGAGAGCGTCAATATGATTGTGAGCCGCGACCCGGATTTTCTGCGGAACCGCGGGGAGAAGGTAAAAGGTCTGCTGCAGAAGGCTGGGCTTGGTGCACTGCCGGTTCTGGTGGATGAGTGCAGCAGCAACATCTGGCAGAGGGATCTGTGCAACGATACCTGTTATAAAGCGGCATGGCTGTTTAAAAATCTTCTGGAAAATGAAGAGGCGCTGCAGGGAATTGCGTATTTCTCGGTCAATGACCGTTTGGATGAAGTATTTCCGGCGCGGGAAACGTATCATGGAGGTTTTGGGCTGTTCACGATGAACGGCATTCCAAAGGCGGTCTGCACTGCGCTGCGGCTGCTCGGCAGAATGGGATCTCGTCTGGTGAAGCGTGGGGACGGCTATTTTATCAGCACGGAGCCGGAGAAAAACCAAAGCCAGATTTACCTGTACAACTATGTTCACTACGATATGCTGTACCGCTACCGCCATGCCGTGAATATTTCCCGCACGGACCGTTACCGCGTATTCAATATGGGGGAAATCCGGACCTTTTCAGTGAAACTGACCGGACTGGAACCGGGAAAATATTGCCTGCGGCTGTATAAAGTGACAAAAGAGCACGGCAGCAGCTACGATGCGTGGGTGCGGATGGGAGCTCCGGAGCGGATGAACCGGATGGAGCGCGCGATGCTGTGCCACAGTGCGGACCCGGAATACCGTGTCTGGGAGCAGGAAACCGACCCGGAAGGCAGCCTCACGGTGCAGGAACGCCTGGAGCCGCACGAGACGGCGCTGATTGAGGTGGAGCAGATTCTGTAAAATCTTCAAAAAATTGCACTCGCGGTGGGAGAATACAGAGAAAGAGTGGAAAAAAAGCAACAATATAAGAAGATCTTGCGACAATTCGAGTAGAAAAGGACGAAAATATTGTTTATACTGAAAACAACATAAATGCTAAATTCTACAGAAAAGAGGTATTTCAAAATGGGGAAAATATTTGATTACGATGGCGTGCCGGTGCTGCATACCACATCCGGCGATTTAAAAGGTTATTTTTATGACGGTGTTTACATTTACAAAGGAATTCCGTATGCATACGCAGACCGTTTCCAGATGCCGGTTCCGTCCAAATGGGATGGCGTGAAGGATGCGACAAACTACGGCTTTGTATGCCCGCTTCAGAACCAAGATACACCGAACGGCGAGCTTATGGTTCCGCACCGCTACTGGCCGCAGGATGAGCACTGCCAGTCCTTAAATATCTGGACAAACAAACTTGATCCGGAAGCCAAAAAACCGGTTCTCGTATGGTTCCACGGCGGTGGATACGCAGCGGGATCTTCCATCGAGCAGGTTGCGTATGACGGCGTCAGCATCGCAAAGAAAGGTGATTCGATTCTTGTTTCTGTCAACCACAGACTGAATATTTTAGGATATCTGGATCTGTCTCCGTTTGGGGAAAAATACAAAAACTCCGCAAACGCAGGCCACGCCGATATGGTGGCAGCCCTGCAGTGGGTACATGACAATATTGCCCTGTTCGGCGGCGATCCGGAGAATGTAACCATTTTCGGCCAGTCCGGCGGCGGAATGAAGGTGATTGACCTGATGCAGATTCCATCAGCAGACGGCCTGTTCCAGAAAGGCCTTGTCATGAGCGGTGTTATGGAGGACGATCCGCTCGGCGCAGGAGAGAAAGACGGCACGGAGATTATTACGGCAATGATGAAAGCGCTCGGCTTTGACGATGTGGCTCAGCTGGAAACTGTACCGTATCCGCAGCTTGCTGCTGCATATGCAAAAGTGGCTCCGGCGATTGCACAGAGTGGCGGCTACATCGGCGGCGGCCCGAAAAAGGGCGATTACTTCTATGGAAATCCATTCGACGCAGGCTTCCGTGAGCATGCACATCAGATTCCGATGATGATCGGAACCGTATACGGCGAGTTCGCAACGTTTGCACCGGCAGCTTATGATAAGAACAAACTGACAGCGGAAGAGATTCTGGAAATCCTCAAAAAGGTTTATGGAGACAATGCCGAAAAGGTTCTGGACGCTTTCAAAGAAGCATATCCGGAGAAGAACGGCGTAGATGTTCTTGCCATCGACCGTGCAATGCGTGAGCCGACCGTAAAACTTGCCAAACTGTTCGCAAAAGGCGGCGGCAAAGCATATCTCTACAACTTCGCTCTGGAATTCCCGTTCCAGCACGGCAAGCCGGCATGGCACTGCTCCGATATCCCATATTTCTTCGGAAACGCAGATCTCGTAGAAATTTGTGGCATCCCGGATGTCAGCGATAAACTGGAAAGCGAAATCTTCGGAGCACTTCTTGCCTTCGCAAAGAACGGCACCCCGGATCATGCCGGACTCCCGCACTGGCCGGAAGTAGAAGCAGAGGATGCGGATACCATGGTGTTTGACCGCAAAACGGAAGTAAAACACAACTACGATGATAAAGTGTTTGCAGAGATCAACAAAGTTCTGAAACCATGGAGCTTTATGGACATGATGGCTGACAATATTCAGCATTAAAAAGAACGATTCGACGCGGCATAAGCGAAATCGGGATGGAGCTCTGAAATATTAAAAAATTAGAATAAAAAAACCGCCTGTTTGATTTGAAAAATAAAAAAATCAAACAGGCGGTTTTTTCTGAAAATTCGGTGCTTTCAATCACATCTAAAGTATTATTCTAACAGGGTCACGGAAGAAAAACCAGTAAAAAACAGATTGTACTGAAAAAAATACAATCTGTTTTGTTGACACACTTGAAAAAACATGATAATCTAGAAAATGCACTATTATGGCAAGATATGCCTAAAACCTTTTGTTCAGGCATGAGCGGTAATAAATATATTATAACACAAGGGGTGACAACGTCAATGGAGAAAAACAGAATACGTCCGATACCTACCGGAAAAAGTATGCGAATGAGTTACCAGAGACAAAAAGAAGTATTGGAAATGCCCAACTTGATTGAAGTCCAGAAGGATTCCTATGACTGGTTCCTGAGAAGCGGACTCAAGGAAGTCTTTGATGACATTTCACCAATCTCCGACTACGGCGGACGGCTGAGCCTTGAATTCGTAGACTTTACACTGTGTGAAGATGACGTAAAATACTCAATCGAAGAGTGTAAACAGCGTGACGCTACTTATGCGGCACCGTTAAAGGTAAAAGTAAGATTATATAATAAGGAAAAAGACGAGATCACAGAGCACGAAATTTTCATGGGTGATCTGCCGTTGATGACAGCAACAGGAACATTCGTTATCAATGGTGCAGAGCGAGTAATCGTCAGCCAGCTGGTACGTTCCCCTGGTATTTATTACGGCATCGCACATGATAAGCTCGGAAAGAGACTGTTCTCCTGTACCGTAATCCCGAACCGTGGAGCATGGCTGGAGTACGAGACCGATTCCAACGACGTCTTCTATGTCCGCGTAGACCGTACCAGAAAAGTTCCGATCACAGTCCTCATCCGTGCACTTGGAGTAAGCTCCAATGCAGAGATCGTAGAGCTGTTCGGTGAAGAGCCGAAGATTCTTGCAAGCTTCACCAAAGATACTTCCACCAACTATCAGGAAGGTCTTCTCGAGCTGTACAAGAAAATTCGTCCGGGCGAGCCTCTCGCAGTAGAAAATGCAGAGAGCCTCATCATGAGCATGTTCTTTGACCCGCGTCGCTATGACCTGGCAAAGGTAGGCCGTTATAAATTCAACAAGAAACTTGCACTGCGCAGCCGTATCCGCAACCAGATCCTCGCTGAGGATGTTGTAGATCCGTCCACCGGTGAAATCCTTGCAGAAAAAGGCACCACCGTTACTCTGGAACTCGCAGACAAGATTCAGAACGCAGCAGTACCGTATGTATGGATTCAGACAGAGGAGAGAAACGTAAAAGTTCTTTCCAACTTAATGGTAGATCTGAAAGCATGGGTAGATGTTGACGAGGAAGAACTTGGCATCAACGAGAAAGTATACTATCCGGTTCTGGAAAAGATCCTGGAGGAAAATACCGATATCGAAGAGATCAAACAGGCGATCAAACGTGACATTCACGACCTGATTCCGAAACATATCACAAAGGAAGATATTTTCGCTTCCATCAACTACAACATGCATCTGGAATACGGCGCAGGAAATGCCGATGATATCGACCACCTGGGCAACCGTAGAATCCGTGCCGTAGGTGAGCTGCTTCAGAACCAGTACCGCATCGGTCTGTCCCGTATGGAGCGTGTGGTACGTGAGCGTATGACAACACAGGACATCGACGGAATTTCTCCGCAGTCCCTGATCAATATCAAACCGGTTACAGCTGCAATCAAAGAGTTCTTCGGATCTTCCCAGCTGTCCCAGTTCATGGATCAGAATAACCCGCTTGGAGAGCTGACGCACAAGAGACGTCTTTCCGCCCTTGGACCTGGCGGTCTGTCCCGTGACCGTGCCGGATTCGAGGTTCGAGACGTACACTACTCCCATTACGGAAGAATGTGCCCGATCGAGACTCCTGAGGGACCGAACATCGGTCTTATCAACTCTCTGGCATCGTATGCGCGCATCAACGAGTATGGCTTCGTTGAGGCTCCATACAGAAGAATTGACAAATCAGATCCGAAAAATCCGCGTGTTACCGACGAAGTAGTCTACATGACCGCAGATGAAGAGGATAATTACCATGTAGCACAGGCAAATGAGCCGCTGGATGCAGAAGGACACTTCCTCAACAAGAACGTTTCCGGACGTTATCTGGATGAGACCCAGTCCTACGAGCCGCACATGTTTGATTACATGGACGTGTCTCCGAAGATGGTATTCTCCGTTGCTACGGCGCTGATCCCGTTCCTTCAGAACGACGATGCGAACCGTGCGCTGATGGGATCCAACATGCAGCGTCAGGCCGTACCGCTGATGATCACCGATGCTCCTGTAGTAGGAACCGGTATCGAAGCAAAAGCAGCCGTAGACTCCGGTGTCTGCGTCGTTGCAAAAAAAGCAGGAACCATTTCCTATTCCTGCTCCAACGAGATCCGCATGAACAATGATGACGGAACAAAAGATGTTTACCATCTGACCAAATTCATGCGAAGCAACCAGAGCAACTGCTACAACCAGAAACCGATCGTATTTAAAGGTGACCATGTAGAGGCCGGCGAAGTAATCGCAGACGGTCCGTCTACCTACCAGGGCGAGCTTGCTCTTGGTAAAAACCCGCTGATCGGATTTATGACCTGGGAAGGATATAACTACGAGGACGCCGTACTCTTAAGCGAGCGTCTGGTACAGGATGATGTTTACACTTCCATCCACATCGAGGAGTACGAGGCAGAGGCCCGTGACACCAAGCTTGGACCGGAAGAGATCACAAAAGACGTTCCGGGCGTCGGCGATGAAGCCTTAAAAGACCTGGACGAGCGTGGAATCATCCGCATCGGTGCAGAGGTACGTGCCGGTGATATTCTGGTCGGAAAAGTAACTCCGAAGGGAGAAACCGAGCTGACCGCAGAGGAGCGTCTGCTCCGTGCCATCTTTGGCGAGAAAGCAAGAGAAGTACGTGATACTTCCCTGAAAGTACCGCACGGTGAGTATGGTATCATCGTGGACGCCAAAGTATTTACCCGTGAAAACGGCGACGAACTTTCTCCTGGAGTAAACCAGGCAGTCCGCATCTACATCGCACAGAAGAGAAAAATCTCTGTCGGCGATAAGATGGCTGGTCGTCACGGAAACAAGGGTGTCGTTTCCCGTGTACTTCCGGTAGAGGATATGCCGTTCCTGCCGAACGGACGTCCGCTGGACATCGTGCTGAATCCTCTGGGTGTGCCGTCCCGTATGAACATCGGACAGGTGCTGGAGATCCACCTGAGCCTTGCAGCAGCAGCGCTTGGATTTAACGTATCCACCCCGATTTTCGACGGCGCAAACGAGAAAGATATTCAGGATACCCTGGAACTGGCAAACGATTATGTAAACATGGAATGGGATGCATTCTCCGAGAAATATAAAGATATTCTGCTTCCGGAAGTATATCAGTATCTGGAAGAGCATCTGGATCACAGAGAACTGTGGAAGGGTGTTGATATCGCAAGAGACGGTAAGGTACAGCTCCGCGACGGACGTACCGGTGAGCCGTTCGATGGAAGAACGACAATCGGACACATGCATTACCTGAAACTGCATCACCTGGTAGACGATAAGATTCATGCCCGTTCTACCGGCCCATACTCCCTCGTTACACAGCAGCCTCTGGGTGGTAAAGCTCAGTTCGGTGGACAGCGTTTCGGAGAGATGGAGGTTTGGGCTCTTGAGGCGTACGGTGCATCCTACACGCTGCAGGAGATCCTGACTGTGAAGTCTGACGATGTGGTTGGCCGTGTGAAGACATACGAAGCCATCATCAAGGGCGACAATATTCCGGAGCCTGGTATTCCGGAATCCTTCAAAGTATTGTTGAAAGAGCTGCAGTCCCTGGCACTCGATGTCCGCGTACTGCGTGATGACAATACCGAAGTTAAAATTATGGAATCAGTTGATTACGGTGATACCAACCTGAACCACATCATCGAGGGAGACCGTTACTCTGACAGAGAGGACGAGAGATTTGGTGACTATGGATTCTCCAAGAAAGAATTTGACGGAGAAGAAATGGTAGATGTGGAAGAGGATGAAGAAGAAGACTCTTATCTTGATCTGGATGAAAGTTCAGATGATGACATGTAACTTGTAGATCTTCGCTTTGCGAGGAAAGGGGTAATCAAATGCCAGAAACAGCAAAAAAAGAAAATTACCAGATGAGCTTTGATGCCATCAAAATAGGACTTGCCTCCCCGGAGAAAATCCGGGAGTGGTCCCATGGCGAGGTAAAAAAACCGGAGACCATCAACTACAGAACGCTGAAACCGGAAAAAGACGGTCTGTTCTGTGAAAGAATCTTCGGACCAAGCAAAGACTGGGAGTGCCATTGCGGTAAATATAAGAAAATTCGCTACAAAGGCGTAATCTGCGACCGATGCGGCGTAGAAGTAACAAAATCCAGTGTGCGCCGTGAGCGTATGGGACACATTGAGCTGGCAGCTCCGGTATCCCACATCTGGTATTTCAAAGGAATTCCGTCCCGTATGGGACTGATCCTGGATCTGTCTCCGAGAACTCTGGAAAAGGTTCTGTATTTCGCAAACTACATCGTTCTTGATGCAGGCGATACCAAATTACAGTACAAACAGGTTCTGACCGAGAAAGAATACCAGGATGCCAGAGAGGAGTTCGGAAACAGCTTCCGTGCAGGTATGGGTGCGGAATCCATCAAAGAGCTTCTGATGGCAATCGATCTGGAAAAAGAGTCTGCTGAATTAAAGGCAGGTCTTAAAGATTCTACCGGACAGAAGAGAGCCCGCATCATCAAGAGACTTGAGGTTGTTGAGGCATTCCGTGAGTCCGGAAACCGTCCGGAGTGGATGATTCTTGATGCGGTTCCGGTTATTCCGCCGGATCTGCGTCCTATGGTACAGCTTGACGGAGGACGTTTTGCAACATCTGACCTGAATGACCTGTACCGCCGTATCATCAACCGTAACAACCGTCTGAAGAGACTGCTGGAGCTCGGTGCACCGGATATCATCGTGCGCAACGAGAAACGTATGCTCCAGGAGGCAGTTGATGCCCTGATCGACAACGGCCGCCGCGGCCGTCCGGTAACCGGTCCTGGAAACCGTCCTCTGAAATCTCTGTCCGACATGCTGAAAGGTAAATCCGGCCGTTTCCGTCAGAACCTTCTTGGTAAACGTGTTGACTACTCCGGCCGTTCTGTTATCGTCGTAGGACCGGAACTGAAGATTTACCAGTGCGGTCTGCCGAAAGAAATGGCAATCGAGCTGTTTAAACCGTTCGTTATGAAAGAGCTGGTTTCCAACGGCACTGCACATAACATCAAAAATGCAAAGAAAATGGTCGAGAAACTCGAGCCGCAGGTATGGGACGTTCTCGAGGACGTCATCAAAGAGCATCCGGTTATGCTGAACCGTGCCCCTACCCTGCATCGTCTGGGTATCCAGGCGTTCGAGCCGATTCTGGTAGAAGGTAAAGCGATTAAGCTGCACCCGCTGGTTTGTACCGCATTCAACGCCGACTTCGACGGTGACCAGATGGCTGTCCATCTGCCGCTGTCTGTAGAAGCGCAGGCAGAGTGCCGTTTCATGCTTCTTTCTCCGAACAACCTGCTGAAACCGTCCGATGGTGGTCCGGTAGCCGTTCCTTCCCAGGATATGGTTCTTGGTATCTACTATCTGACACAGGAGCGTCCGGGCGAGAAGGGCGAAGGAAGCTTCTTCCGCGATATGAACGAAGCCATCCTGGCATACGAGAACGGATATATTACCCTGCAGACCAAGATTACCATCCGCTGCGAAAAAGAGATGGAAGATGGTACTGTAATGCAGCAGAACGTAAGCTCCACACTCGGAAGATTCCTCTTCAATGAGATTCTGCCGCAGGATCTGGGATACGTAGACCGTACGGTTCCGGGTAACGAGCTTGCGCTTGAGGTTGATTTCCTCGTTGCAAAGAAACAGCTGAAACAGATTCTGGAAAAAGTCATCAATACACACGGAGCTACCAAAACCGCAGAGGTTCTGGACTATATCAAGGCAACCGGATATAAATACTCCACCCGTGCAGCCATGACCGTATCCATTTCCGATATGACCGTGCCGCCGCAGAAGCCGGAGATGCTCGCCGAAGCACAGGCAACGGTAGACAAGATTACAAGAAACTTCAAACGTGGTCTGATTACAGACGAAGAGCGTTACAAAGAGGTTGTAGATACCTGGAAGAAGACCGACGATGCGCTGACAAAAGCATTGCTCGACGGACTGGATAAATACAATAACATCTTCATGATGGCTGACTCCGGAGCCCGTGGTTCCGATAAGCAGATCAAACAGCTGGCTGGTATGCGAGGACTGATGGCCGATACAACCGGACACACCATCGAGCTGCCGATCAAGTCAAACTTCCGTGAAGGTCTTCAGGTACTGGAATACTTCATGTCCGCACATGGAGCACGAAAAGGTATGTCCGATACCGCGCTTCGTACCGCCGACTCTGGTTACCTGACCCGTCGTCTGGTAGACGTTTCTCAGGACCTGATCATCCGTGAAATCGACTGTGCCGAGGGCAAGGACGAAATTCCGGGTATGTGGGTCAGCGAGTTCACAGACGGAAAAGAGCAGATCGAGAGTCTGCAGGATCGTATCACAGGCCGTTTCTCCTGCGAGACGATCAAAGACAAGGACGGCAACGTCATTGTAAAAGCAAACCATATGATCACCCCGAAACGTGCTGCCCGTGTCATCAAAGACGGCATCAACGAGAACGGTGAGCATTATACAAAAGTAAAAATCCGTACCATTCTTACCTGCCGTTCCGGTAACGGAATCTGCGCAAAATGCTATGGTGCCAACATGGCAACCGGCGAGGCAGTACAGGTTGGTGAGTCTGTCGGAATTATCGCAGCACAGTCGATCGGTGAGCCTGGTACACAGCTGACCATGCGTACCTTCCATACCGGTGGTGTTGCCGGTGGAGATATCACACAGGGTCTTCCTCGTGTCGAGGAGCTTTTCGAGGCAAGAAAGCCGAAAGGACTTGCCATCATCACCGAAATCGCCGGTGTTGCACAGATCAAAGACACCAAGAAGAAACGCGAAATCGTTGTTACCAATCCGGAAGGCGGCGTATCCAAGACATACCTGATCCCTTACGGATCCCGTATTAAGATCGCAGACGGAACAGTTCTGGAAGCCGGAGACGAGCTGACCGAGGGTTCTGTCAACCCGCATGATATCCTGAAGATCAAAGGTGTACGTGCCGTTCAGGATTACATGATCCGCGAGGTACAGCGAGTTTACCGTCTGCAGGGTGTAGAAATCAACGATAAGCATATCGAGGTTATCGTTCGCCAGATGCTGAAGAAGATCCGCATCGAGGAAAACGGAGATACCGAATTCCTTCCGGGCGACATGGTAGACTTCCTGGATTACGACGAGACCAACAAAGCTCTGATCGCAGAAGGCAAAGAGCCGGCAGAAGGAAAACAGGTACTGCTTGGTATCACCAAAGCATCCCTGGCATCCGATTCCTTCCTGTCCGCAGCATCCTTCCAGGAGACCACCAAGGTTCTGACCGACGCTGCTATCAAGGGTAAGGTTGACCATCTGGTAGGCCTGAAAGAGAACGTTATCATCGGTAAACCGATCCCGGCCGGTACCGGTATGAAGTGCTACAGCAACATTCATCTGAATACCGACAGCATGATCGAGGAAGAAGAGGACGAGGATCTGATTCTGACCGAAGATCTTGAGGACGATGCTCCGGCAGCTCCGATGGCAGAAGCTCCGGTTGAAGAGCCGTCAGCTGAAGAGGAAGAGCCGATGCTCGACTTCGACTTTGAGGAAATGATTCCGTCAAAGGATGATACCGAGGAGTAAACCCTTCAACAAATAATAGCAAGGATTCTCCCACCTCTATAGGTGGTGAGATGAATTGCAAATAAGAAAGTTAACGGCAGTGGCGGGCGGAGAGAAATCGGTATCCCCCACTGACATGAGGCAAACCACAGTCAGCATTCTGCTGACATGTCAGACTCTGTGAAATTACCGACTGTGGATTGAAACAAGGTTAAAAAATAAATATGTCATTTGTGAAAAGCAGAGAATTTTCGGTTCGCCGGGGTCTCTGCTTTCCTTGTGTTTTCGGGAGCATTTTGTTACAATGGAGACAGAAAAGAGGGAAGCCTATGTGGATAAAAAAATTACCTGGCATCGTGGCAAATGCGGCGGTACTGATTCTGGATATATTTGTGATTCTGATGATTGCAGCGCTGTTTCTCCACCAGCAAACGGCGGGAGAGCGTGTGAAAGAGACGATTACGCGTTTTTCCACGACATCGGAGGAGTATTATTCCGAGGGAGAGGCATACAGCCAGAAGAGCGACCGGGTGCATACGTATGCGGTGAAAGAACAGTCTAAATAAGAGGAAAAGATGAGGTAAACTATGCTCCAGAAGTGGAAAAGAAAAGGAAAAAGATTCCGCCATGTGGAAAAAGACGGAGAAGAGACGACGGAGCTTTCTGTGAAAATACAGGCGGCAAAATTTCGTGATCTGCCGATGAGTCTGCGGATTCTGATCGTGAATCTCAGTCTGTTTCTGATTCTGTGCGCCGTATTTTTTATGGCAGGCGCGTATCTGTATGCGCCGCAGGCGGCAGGACGGAATTACGTGGAAGCATGCCTGGCAGGAGACTGGAACAGTGCATACGATGTATGCCAGTTCCCGGACAGCACGTTTCTGTCGCGGAAGAACTACGTCAATGCAATGACCTGGAAAGCAAAACAGGACGGCACTGACGGGCAGGAAACACCGGAGATCAAGAGCTTTTTCATGCGCAGAAAACAGAATCTTGAGACCGGGGAAAACAGGATTTATACTGTGCGGTACACGTTAAAAGGCATGAGCGACTCGCAGGAAGAAACATTGGAGATCGCCGTCGGGGATACCGTAAAATGGAACTTCAAAGAGTGGTACGTTGTGCCGAAAGACAGCTGCGTGACGGATGTCGAAATCACCGTCCCGGCGGATGCCTCGTTCTATCTGGACGGCGTGCAGGTCGGGAAAAAGTATTTAAAAGAGACAGCAGATAACGTCAGCATCTACAAAATCCCGTATCTCTTCCTCGGCGGCCACACCATTGAACTGACCGAAAAACAGAAAGACCCATACCGCGAGATCGTCCTCGTGCAGGACAACAGCAGCATGGAATTCCTGCCGGATTTAAAACTCAACGATTCCACCGGCAAAACCATCGCCGACCGCGCAGAAGAGTCCCTGGACAAGGTATTCACAGCCGCAGCCGCCGGAAAATCCTTCAGCACCATCAAAAATGAATTTTCCGCCGACACCGCCGTACAGAAAACCGCCAAAGAACAGTACCAGCAGCTCTGCGATGCCTACCTGAACAGCGACACCAACACCGGAATCACCAGCATCACCGTGAGCAGCGTCTCCACAACCGTAACCAACGAATCCAACCAGATGAAGATCGAAACCAACGTGACCGCTGCGATCGAGCGACGAACCCGTTTCCTCCATTTCTTCCGCAAAACCAAAATAGAGACCGTCACCTGGAAACTCGAGTCCGTTGTGACGCTGGAAAACGAAAAATGGGTGATGGGCAGCGATTTCCTGACTAAAATAGGACATGAGGCATAAGGTGTTTGCTTCCGTTGTTCTGGCAACGTTAAAACTTTGCAGTTACTCTTAAGCAGAGAGGATAATCAGGCTGGACAGGTGAAAGACCTGTGATTTGGTGGCAAAGCACCAGAAAGAAACCAGGTTTTTTAAAAGAGAGTGACAAAGAGTGATTTTGTATCCGCTTTTACCATGGGTGCAGAGTCACTCTTTTTTTGTGACAAGATGTTAAGAAACGATAAACATTAATTTACCAGAAGTGGAAAAATGTAAGAATTTGTGCCTTGCATCTTAGGTCAGATCACGTTATGATAGTAAGTAGAAAAATGTCGAAAAACGTTTGTGTTACGATGGAAGAAAGTTCCGCAAAGGGGCGGGACGATGGAGTATAAACAGATCATATGGAAAGAAAATCATTGAAACAGAGAAGAAAGCAGATGCGCCGCAGACAGATGATGCAGAAAGTATCACGGATTTCCCTGTGTGTGGTAATCGGCCTTCTTTTTCTTGCGCTTATCTGGAAATTTGCGGGAGCGCAGCTTGCGAAAAAAGGAATTGTACTGAGTAATGACACAGCCGCAAAGACGGTGAGCGAGACGGCGCCGGAGGCGGAGGACGGATCGGGAAATGCGGGAATTAAGAAGCTTGCGGAGACCACGCCGCCGAATGAGACGCCGGGATGGCAGTACAGCTCGTCGGGCTGGTGGTACGCAACGGATGCCACAACGTACTACGTCAACGGCTGGGCAGATATCGACGGAAACCAGTACCATTTTGATTCCAATGGTTACATGGCGACCGGCTGGAAAGCGATCGGCGGAAAAGGCTGTTACTTTGATGACCAGGGTGTTTACCAGCCAGACCGCAACGGCTCGATGATGGTAGCCCTGACCTTTGATGACGGCCCAGGCGTCTATACCAGCACGCTTCTCGATACGCTGGAGCAGTACGGGGCACAGGCGACGTTCTTTATGCTCGGCAGCAATGTGGAAAAATACGGTGCAGATGTGATCCCGCGCATGGCGGCGATCGGCTGTGAGCTTGGAAACCACTCCTATGCGCATCCGAATATGAAAGAACTGAGCACCGACGACGGCCTTGCCCAGTTCCAGATGACGGATGATCTGATCGCCCAGTACAACAACGGACAGGGTGCAACTGTCATCCGTTTCCCGTATGGAAACAGCACCGATGAACTGCTCGCATCTATCGGCCGCCCGAGCATCATGTGGGATGTCGATACCCTGGACTGGCAGACAAAAAATGTACAGGCAAACATCAGCGCCGTTCTCGACAGTGTAAGCCCGGGAGACATTATCCTGATGCATGATATCCACGAGACGACCGTAGAATCGTGTGCAACGATCGTGCCGGAGCTGATCAACCGCGGGTATGAGCTTGTCACGATTCATACTCTTGCAGCGGCAAACGGCGTGGATCTTGCAGCGGGAGAGACGTATTACGGCTTCCATGGCGGAACGACAAACGAATAGAAAACAGAATAGAAAAACGACAAAGAACCGCCGGTTTACTCTCAAATCAAGAGTGAACCGGCGGTTCTTATGTCATTTTATGAAAATTTATTTCATTGCCGCTCTCTTACGAAGTCTGGAATCCAGCTCTTTCTTACGGATACGTAAGGAAACCGGAGTAACCTCAAGAAGCTCGTCCTTGTCGATGAAGTCCAGAGCCTGCTCCAGGGAAAGGATTCTCGGCGGAGTCAGACGCAGTGCCTCGTCGGAAGAAGAAGTACGGGTGTTGGTCAGGTGCTTCGTCTTGCAGACGTTCAGCTCGATATCCTCGGCCTTACCGTTCTGTCCGATAACCATACCGGCGTAAACCTTCTCGCCAGGTCCGATGAACAGAGTACCGCGCTCCTGTGCGGAGTACAGACCGTAGGTAACGGACTCGCCTGCCTCGAAAGCAATCAGGGAACCCTGTTTGCGGTATTCAATGTCGCCCTTGTACGGTGCGTAATCTTCAAACTCGGTGTTCAGGATACCAGTTCCTTTGGTGGAGGTCATGAAGATTCCACGGAAACCAATCAGGCCTCGTGCCGGGATTTCGAACTCCAGACGGGTGGAACCATCGCTTGCGCGGCTCATGCCGTGAAGCTCGCCTTTACGCTCGCTGAGGAGCTGGATGACAGTACCGGAGAACTCGTCCGGAACGTCAACGTATGCGATTTCCATTGGCTCGAGTTTGCGTCCGCGCTCGTCCTCTTTGTAGATAACCTCTGCCTTACTTACTGCGAACTCATATCCCTCACGGCGCATGTTTTCGATCAGGACGGACAGATGCAGCTCACCACGGCCGGAAACCTTGAAGCAGTCTGCGGAATCAGTCTCCTCGACACGCAGGGAAACGTCGGTGTTCAGCTCACGCATCAGACGGTCGCGCAGGTGGCGGGAGGTAACGTATTTACCTTCTTTACCTGCCAGCGGGCTGTCGTTTACGATGAAGTTCATGGAAATGGTCGGCTCGGAGATTTTCTGGAACGGGATGGAAACCGGGTTGTCCAGATCGCCGCAGAGAGTATCTCCGATGTGGATATCCGGGATACCGGAAACAGCAACGATAGAACCGATGCCTGCCTCAGTAACCTCTACTTTTTTCAGTCCGTCAAATTCATACAGTTTGCTGACCTTTACTTTTTTCTTCTTGGTCAGATCGTGGTGGTTGACCAGCATAACGTCCTGGTTCACGCGGATCGTTCCGTTTTCAACTTTGCCGACACCGATACGTCCAACGTATTCGTTGTAGTCGATGGTACTGATCAGAAGCTGTGTGCCAGCTTCCGGATCGCCGGTCGGAGCCGGGATGTATTTCAGGATGGTCTCGAACAGAGGAGTCATATCCTTCGGGGTATCGTTCAGATCGAGTACCGCATGACCCATCTTTGCGGATGCGTACAGAAACGGACAGTCAAGCTGTTCGTCAGATGCATCGAGGTCCATCAGAAGCTCGAGCACTTCGTCGATAACTTCATCCGGGCGGGCTTCCGGGCGGTCGATCTTGTTGATGCAGACGATAACGGACAGATCCAGCTCGAGTGCTTTTTTCAGCACGAATTTGGTCTGCGGCATAGCGCCCTCGAATGCGTCTACAACCAGAATAACGCCGTCTACCATTTTCAGAACTCGCTCAACCTCGCCGCCGAAGTCCGCATGGCCTGGGGTGTCGATGATGTTGATTTTCGTTCCTTTGTAGTAAACTGCTGTATTTTTGGAAAGAATGGTGATTCCACGCTCACGCTCGATATCGTTCGAGTCCATGACACGTTCCTGAACCTCCTGATTGGCACGGAAAACGCCGCTCTGTTTCAGAAGCTCGTCTACCAGTGTAGTTTTACCATGATCGACATGGGCGATGATGGCAACGTTTCTTACATCTTCTCTCGTTGTTTTCATTTCTTCATTCCTCTTCCTATGAGTTGACCCTGCCGGGTTCAATTTTTCAAAATTTCAAGCCGGCCGGGAATGTTTATCACAGCACAAAGGCAGGTGCCTTGCCGTTTTGTCTCTGCTGGATGCCTGCCTATCTGAATTATTATAGCACAGAACAGAGAAAAAAAACAGGGAAGATGTGACATTTTTTGTATTGCAATGGTAGAAAATACGAAGCATGTGGTGCGGTTTTTACAGAAACATATACAAAAAATTGGGCAGAATGCTGATTTGAATAGAAATAAAAAAATCTGGAAAAAAGTGGTTCTGAAAAAGAAATGTGGTTCATACATTAGGATTATAGATCAGCAAAGTACCGATCAGAAATCAATATTCAGAAAGAAAAGACAAAGGAAGGGGATTTTCATTATGGCAGACAAGATGATTGAAAACAATCAGGTGGTTATCATGGGAGAGATTGTCTCCCCGTTTACATTCAGCCATCAGGTATTCGGAGAGGGCTTTTACCTCGTCGATGTGATGGTCAAGCGGTTGAGTGAATCGCAGGACATCATTCCGGTGATGGTCTCCGAGCGGCTGGTGGACGTATCACAGGATTACCAGGGTGAGTGGATCTGCATCAGCGGTCAGTTCCGGTCCTACAACCGCCACGAGGAGAAGAAGAACCGTCTGGTACTCTCCGTATTTGCGCGGGAATTAAGCTTCGTGGAGGAAGAGGACGATTCCGTCAAATCCAACCAGATTTACCTCGATGGATACATATGTAAACCGCCGGTCTACCGGAAAACACCTCTGGGAAGAGAGATCGCCGACCTTCTGATCGCGGTCAACCGTCCGTATGGAAAATCAGATTATATCCCGTGCATCTGCTGGGGACGGAATGCGCGGTATGCCTCTGCGTTTGCCGTGGGCGGCCACGTTCTCATCTGGGGACGGATCCAGAGCCGGGAATATATGAAGCGGCTGAGCGAGACGGAAATGGAAAAGCGGACCGCATATGAGGTTTCGGTGAGCAAGCTGGAATATAGTGAGAGTTAAAGCGCGATCCGCTGTTGACAAGAAAATTTAATGATGCTATAGTAAAAGCAGAACTGAAGTGGATAGAGGTCGCATTACTTCAAGAGTACCTTTTCGGATGCCTCAGCAGCAAAAGAAGAAGAGGAAAAGGGAAGAATGCCGAAGGACATCCGGCGCTGAACCGGTATGCTCCTGGGCGCAGGTTGAAAAAATCTGCGACTGTCATCGAGAGATGGAGAGCTATCTGATCATAGATACTGCGTATGTGTGAATTTGGAGGCGATCTTATCTGGGATGAGGCGCCTCTTTTTTTAACGGAAAGTGAAATTTTCCGTGGGAGATAAGCTCCGGCGACTGATTTCTTATGGTTTTATCTGACACAACATACAGGAGGAAAAGAGAATGTCTATTTTTAAAGGTGCAGCTGTTGCAATTATCACACCGATGACCGAAACACAGGAAGTGAATTACGAAAAACTCGGAGAACTGATTGAGGAGCAGATCGCCGGCGGAACCGACGCCATCGTTATCTGCGGAACCACCGGTGAGGCTTCGACCCTGTCCCATGAGGAGCATCTGGATGCCATCAAATATACCGTGGAAAAAGTAAATCACAGAATCCCGGTAATTGCAGGAACCGGCTCCAACAGCACGGAGACAGCAATTTATCTGTCTCAGGAAGCAGAAAAATACGGCGTGGACGGACTTCTTCTCGTTTCTCCGTATTACAATAAAGCAACACAGAAGGGCCTGATTGCACACTTTACCGCAATCGCAGACAGCGTCAAAGTGCCGGTCATCCTTTACAACATTCAGGGCAGAACCGGCGTAAACATTGCACCGGAAACGATCGTCTATCTGTTCAACAACGTTGAGAATATCGTTGCAGTCAAAGAGGCTTCCGGAAACATTTCCCAGGTCGCAAAAATTATGCAGCTGACCGATGGAAAGATCGATCTGTACTCCGGAAACGACGATCAGGTTGTGCCGATCCTTTCCCTTGGCGGAAGCGGTGTAATCTCCGTTCTTTCCAACGTAGCACCGCGTGAGACCCACGACATGGTACAGAAATTCCTCGACGGCGATGTGGCCGGATCCAGAGAAATCCAGCTGAGAGCACTGCCGCTCATCGATGCGCTGTTCTGCGAAGTAAACCCGATTCCGGTAAAAGCAGCGCTGAACCTGATGGGCAAAGAGGTTGGACCGCTTCGTCTGCCGCTGACCGAGATGGAGCCGCAGAACCAGGAGCGCTTGGCAAAGGCTATGAAAGATTTTGGAATCAAACTGGCTTAAGTTAAGAATACACGAAGTAAAGAAGGAAAAAGACAATGGTTAAAATTATTATGCATGGCTGCAACGGCCATATGGGACAGGTCATCACCGGCCTGGTAAAAGAAGATGCAAATGCAGAAATCATAGCCGGAATCGATATGAACGACAACGGCCAGAACGATTATCCGGTATTCAAAAGCCTGGCAGAATGCGATGTTCCGGCAGACGTAGTCGTTGACTTTTCTTCCTACAAGGCAGCCGACGCACTGCTCGATGCCTGCAAGGAGAAAAAACTTCCACTCGTCCTCTGCACCACAGGCCTCACCGAGGATCAGCTCAAAAAAGTGCAGGAGACCAGCAAAGAAATCCCGGTTCTCCGCTCTGCAAATATGTCCCTTGGTGTGAATACGCTGATGAAACTGGTACAGGCAGCTGCAAAAGTGCTTGCCGAAGCAGGCTTTGATATGGAGATCGTGGAGAAACACCACAAACTGAAATGCGACGCTCCAAGCGGAACCGCCATCGCCCTGGCAGACAGCCTGAACGCGGCAATGGACAACCAGTACCACTACGTATACGACAGAAGCCAGCGCCACGAGCAGCGTGACCCGAAAGAAATCGGAATCTCTGCTGTACGCGGCGGCACCATCGTCGGAGATCACGACGTCATCTTCGCGGGACCGGATGAAGTTGTTACTCTGTCCCACAGGGCATATTCCAAGGGAGTTTTTGGAAAAGGTGCTGTAGAGGCCGCAAAATTCCTGGCTGGAAAGCCAGCCGGTATGTATGATATGCAGGATGTGATTGCCGCGAAGTAAGGCAGAAGCAGGAAATAGAAAAGATAAAAAAGAAGGCAGGCTGTGTGCAGTTGCACAGCCTGCCTTCTTTCGAGCTGCTTTTCTGTTTTAGCCAATGAGTTTTTTCACTTATGCAGCGTAATAGGAATACGTTCCTCTGTCAAAAAATCTATTTCAGCTCCCGTTCCGCTTTTTCCCAGAGCTCTTCGTCAAGATCAGTCAGCGCCAGTGCATCCGCAAGTTCCCGCACCCGTTTTACCGTGAGATAAAAGTAATTGATACCGCAGGTCAGCGTCCGCTTTAAGGAGCGGGCAAGTACACTGCCGTGGGTTTCCAGTTCGGCACGGTCGAACTCGGCGAGATAGCCCTCGAGATCATAGGGGATCTGAAAACATTCGATCTGCCATGTGCTGTTTTCCAACGTCAGAATTGCGAAGTGCGCATGGCCGCCGACATCATCAAGCGCAAGCCCAAGGGATCCTGGATTCAGATACGTTTTTCCTGCGTATTCTTTCTGTTCCTGCTTGTGGCTGTGGCCGCCAAGCAGGATGGAGGCATCGAGATTTTCCAGATGAGAAAGCAGGTGCTCCGGATGCAGCCCGAAATTCCCTCGGATTTCACCAGGTGCGCCGTGGCAGAGCCGAAGTGCCGGGAAAAGGGATTCACGGCAGGTGTCCGGTGTAACTTCTTCCTGCGGCACAAAAACGGGAACCAGTTTCCCGGCTTCATCCAGCTTTCCAATCAGAACACCGTCTGTCGGCAGCTGCTCAAAAAATTTTAGATCCTGATCGGTAAGATTCCGAAACGTGTAATCCAGAAGCCCGCTCGTCGAAGAACCCGCCTTCCAGTTCTGCGGCTGCCAGAGATTCTCAAGCAGATATTCCTCCCGGTTGCCGCGCACCAGATAGCACGGAAACTCCTCCTGCATTTCGCGGAGCACCCCCATCATCCTCTGCGGAAACGGCCCATCCGTCACAAAATCCCCCAGCCCGATGATACCGTCAATTTGCTGCCTGCGAAGAAACTCCATCACCGCCGAGAGTGCATAATAATTCCCATGAAGATCACTGATTACTGCTAATTTCATGTGTTTTCCTTTCTATGTCAAAATCATAAAATGCGAGATACTGTCTTGATTTTATCAAATGGTGAGAAGGAACGCAATTTATAAAAATATAAGCCAGGCAATTGATGAAATGATGGAAGACAGCAAAACGGAAGGCATTGAAAAAGGCAAACTTGAGGTGTTATCAAATTTATTAAAAAAAGGAACGATCAGCATTCAGGATGCCGCCGACTGTATGGCAGTGTCTGTGGCGGAATTTAAGAAGCTGGTCAATAAGTATCCCATCTGATTCCGAAAAACCTGCTGACAGAAAAAGCATGTTATGATAAGATCAAAGGCAGAGAGTTTCGAATATCTTTACTGTCGGAGGGAATGTATGATTAATCGGGAAGACATGCTGGAGCTGACGAGGAGGATGACGCCGGCGCGGACTTCGTTTGTGCGGATGGCGGGTTGCTATACGGATTCGGATGGGGAGTATGACGGCAGTTTCAACATTCATTTTCTGAAACTGTCCGGTTCGGAAAAGGCCAGGAATCTGGCGATTGCCAAGAAAATTCCGTTTGCGGAATCGAATGAGAAGCTGCGGGAATACCGTTTTCCGGAAACATCCCAGGGGCCGGGCAGTATCTGGCAGATGCTGATGGCGCTGCGGGAATGCGGACTGAAGAACGATGCGCTGTTGGAAACGTTCTATGATATCCTGATTGAAGGATTGCAGATTCACGGGGCTTATGCCATTTACATGTTTTATGACCGGTATGATATTCCTGCAAGGGCTTCCGATAAAGAGCGCCTGGGGGAATCCGAGGAGATGTTCCCCTATCTGATCTGCGCTGTCTGCCCGCTGGTTGGAGAATACGAGCCGGGAAATCCTATCTGTGGATTCCTGTTCCCTGCCTTTGTGGACCGGAGCGGAGATCTGGAACGGGTTGATATTTATGCAGAGCGTGCAGCGTGGGGCGATCAGATGGCCAGCATTCTTGGCGCGAAGGGCAGAAAATTCAGATGCGGTCTGTAAAAGAAAAAATCAAAAGTGACGGATCAAACCAGGTGCTGATGTGCCTGGCAGTAAAAAAACTTCCCGGCGAACCTGCATATATCGTTCGCCAAGGGAAGTTTTTTAGATACGGGAGCAGCAGAAGTGCATATTTACTGTGCCATCCCCGCTCCATTCTGTGTAGTTGCTCCGTTTTCCTGCGGATTCTGCGTCTCATTGTCGCCGCCGCTTACCACATCGTCCACCGCGCGGCCGACATCCTCAACGCCCTTACCGACACCACGGGTCACATCTTCAGCGGCGTCGCCGACATCATCTCCAAGGGTATTTCTATCCCCGGTATTTGTACCGTTCGTACCGTTGGCATTCCCATCGGTGCCCTCCGTCACATCATTTACATTGTCGTTTGACGGCATCTCTGTCGTATTGACATCGTTTCTGTTATCCGTCTGTCCCATGTCGCTCTCCGTGTTGGTATTGCCATTTCCGGTGTCATTCGTGGTGTTGTTTCCACAGGCCGTCATCCCGGCCAGTAATACCGCCAATGCCAGCGTCATATACACTCTTCTGATTTTTCTCATCTTCAAAATCTCCTTTCCCTAACAGTGTCTGGACAGTTGCTAGTATTTGAAAAATGCCGGAAAATATACGGAAAAAAGAGGCTTTTGGAAATCTTGACAAAGGAAGAAAAAAACACTAAAACAAAAAGTACGAAAACGGACTAAAAACGAAAACAGGATATATCGAAATGGAAGTCAATCCGGCAAACCGGCGGGAAAAAATCATCAGTCTGACTGAAACGGGAAAACAGTATGCGAGAGAGCTGGTTCTTCCGCTGTTTCAGTCCGAGGAGGAAGCTGCGGCGCAGTTTACGGAGCAGGAGATGACAGAAGTAATCCGGATGCAGGAAAAATTTGCCGATGCACTGGCAAAGAGTATGGAGGAAAAGGTATCCATAGTTCACAATCTGTCCGCTTCGTGATATGATAACAGCAGAATTCGAAAAGGAGAGAAAGAGAATGAAAGAAGAACTGAAGAAATCCCTTCGCACCTACGGCGCCCTGCTGCTGCTCGGTGTGACCGGCGTTCCGCTCGGTGCGGCAGTCGGTCTGATTGAGGCGCTGTTCTGCCGTCTGCTTTTGAAAGTCACGGCTGTTCGCGTGGCACATCTTTTCTGGTGTCTGCCGTTTCTCGCTATGGCAGGTCTTGTGATCGTGGCAGTCAATCAGAAATTCGGTGGCAGGGGAAAAGGAGGCATGAGTCTGATTTTTGATGTAGCGTATGAGGAGGAGACAGAGCTTCCGCTTCGCATGATTCCGCTGGCAATGCTCTCAACGGCGTTGACGCATCTGTTCGGTGGAAGTGCCGGCAGGGAGGGCGTTGCCGTTCAGATCGGTGCTGTGTTTTCCTATTTTGCCGGCAAAAAATTACCGTTTAAAAACGCGCCCGGTATCTTTCTGGTAACCGGTATGGCCGCCGGCTTTGCGGGCATGTTCGGAACGCCGATTGCAGCTGTGATCTTTGCGGTAGAGGTGCTCGCTGCGGGTGAAATGCGGTACGAGGCACTGCTTCCGGCGTTTACCGCATCTTTCTCTGCGAGCGCTGTAGCTTCCCTGCTTGGAATCCGCAAAGAAAATCTGGCTGTCCACATCAGCGAAAGCCTGACACCGTTCCTGCTGGTGCGTCTGATTACACTTGGTATTATTTTTGGAATCACAGGCGGCCTCTTCGCCTGGTGCTTAAAGCACACGAAAAAATATCTCGGCGAAAAAATCAAAAATCCGCTGGTACGTGTTTTCTCCATCGGTGTTATCCTTAGCATTCTGTTCCTGCTTCTGTACCGAGGACGGTATTGCGGCTTTGGAACGAATCTGGTGGAAGCGGTATTTCATGGGGAAAAGGTATATGCATATGACTGGGCGCTGAAATTTATCCTGACAATTCTGACACTGTCCGCCGGGTTTCAGGGCGGCGAGGTAACACCGCTGTTTACCATCGGAGCAACCCTGGGAGCAGTCCTTGGCAATCTGTTCGGTATTCCGGTGGAGCTTTCCGCGGCGCTTGGCTATGCGGCGGTTTTCGGTGGCGGAACCAATACCTTACTGGCGGCTATTTTCATCGGCGGCGAGATTTTTGGCTACGATTATCTGCCATATTTCTTTATTGTCTGCACCGCGGCCTACGTATTCAACCGCAACAGCTCGATCTATTCCCGCCAGAAACTGACGAAATACAGCTGCTGATAACAGAAACGTCACAAAGTTATCACACACCGTTACGTGTTACAGTTCACTGGTGCCCAGCGAACTGTAACATTCGCAACCTTCATTTAAAGTTTTGCTTCGCAAAAGGAGGGTTGCTCACACCTGAAACATGTTCTTACGCAGCGAAACAGCAAGTGTTTCACTGCTGAGTGAACAGTAACGGTTACGTTACGATACGGGTTGACGCGTTTCCGGGAATGAGGTTATACTAGAGGTATCATATACGAAAAAGGAGTAACGAATTATGAAAGGTATCGTACTTGCCGGAGGTTCCGGCACACGTCTTTATCCGTTAACTATGGTAACATCGAAACAGCTTCTCCCGATCTATGACAAGCCGATGATCTATTATCCGCTGTCTGTTCTTATGAATGCAGGCATCCGCGACATCCTGATCATCTCCACCCCGCAGGACACCCCGCGTTTCGAGGCACTGCTCGGTGACGGCCATCAGTTCGGTGTACAGCTTTCCTACAAGGTACAGCCAAGCCCGGACGGACTGGCACAGGCCTTCATCATCGGCGAGGAGTTCATCGGGGATGATTCCGTTGCCATGGTGCTCGGCGACAACATCTTCTTCGGACACGGTCTGAACAAACGCCTGAAAGCAGCAGTAGAAAACGCTGAGACCGGAAAAGGCGCAACCGTATTCGGCTATTATGTAGATGATCCGGAGCGTTTCGGAATCGTAGAATTTGACTCCGAGGGAAAAGCCATCTCCATCGAAGAGAAACCGGAGAAACCGAAATCAAACTATTGTGTTACAGGTCTGTATTTCTATGACAACAAAGTCGTAGAGTATGCAAAGAACCTGAAACCGTCACCGCGCGGAGAGCTTGAGATCACCGACCTGAACCGGATCTATCTGGAAGACGGCAGCCTGAACGTTGAGCTTCTCGGACAGGGCTTCACCTGGCTGGATACCGGTACACATGAGAGCCTGGTAGAGGCAACCAACTTCGTAAAAACCATCGAGACCCATCAGCACCGCAAGATTGCGTGCCTCGAGGAGATCGGTTACCTGAACGGCTGGATCGGCAAAGACCAGCTTCTGACCGACATCGAGCCACTGAAGAAAAATCAGTACGGCCAGTATCTGATGGATGTGATGAACGGAAAATATATCGACAAATAAAAGCGAACAGCGTTGAAGAAAACTGCCCCGGAAGAAAAATCCGGGGCAGTTTTTGAAAAAAATGCTTGACCATGACATAACGTCATCCTTTATACTCATGGTACAAACAGAAAATCAGACTGAAAAACAAGAGACAGACAAAACATAACGATAACAAAATCAGAAAAAAGGAGAACCATTATGAGAGTATTTGTAACAGGTGTAAAAGGCCAGCTCGGCCATGACGTCATGAATGAACTTGCAAAACGCGGTCATGAAGGAATCGGCGTTGATATTGAAGAAATGGATATCACCGATGCAGAAAGCGTAAGAAAAGTCATTACCGAAGCAAACCCGGATGTCGTAATCCACTGTGCAGCATGGACCGCTGTAGACCTTGCTGAGGATGATGACAAAAAGGAAAAAGTACATCAGGTCAATGCAGTCGGAACCGAGAACATCGCAAAAGTCTGCCATGACCTTGACTGCAAAATGATCTACATCTCCACCGACTACGTATTCGACGGCCAGGGTACCCGCCCGTGGGAGCCGGATGATGAGCGTCATCCGCTGAACGTATACGGCCAGACGAAATACGAGGGAGAGCTCGCGGTAGAGAAATGGGTGAAAAAATTCTACATCGTCCGCATCGCATGGGTATTCGGCGTGAACGGAAAGAACTTCATCAAGACCATGCTGAACCTTGGAAAGACACACGATCATCTGACTGTTGTAGATGATCAGGTAGGAAGCCCGACCTACACCTACGACCTGTCCCGCCTGCTTGTCGACATGGCAGAGAAAGAGAACTACGGCCGCTACCATGCAACAAACGAGGGACTCTGCTCCTGGTATGAGTTCGCCTGCGAGATTTTCAAACAGGCCGCTGAGATCGATCCGGCTTACGGAAAAGTAAGTGTATCACCGGTAAGCTCTGACCAGTACCCGGCAAAAGCAAAACGTCCGTCCAACAGCCGCATGAGCAAAGAGAAACTGACCGAGAACGGATTCGAAAAACTGCCGACCTGGCAGGATGCGCTGCACAGATATCTGCGCGAGATCGAATTCTGATAGCAAACCCCGAAAATAACGCAAGTTTCTGAGATTGCTATAAACATTTCCAATAGGCGGAGCCCCAGGTAAAACGGGGGCTCCTTTTTCTTATGCAAAACCCATGCATTCAACAGGGAGAATGCCCTTTTTTCTTTTGTGAATATTGACAGAAAATGCCGTTAAAATTCTCACATTGGATCCGGGTATTTCTGTTGACATTTGAACATGCAATTGCCATTATGAAAGCAGAATCTTTACGTATCCGGCAGGGGGCAGGAACGTGAAGATGACAAAAGAAGGCATGGGGGATGAAGCAATGAAAAAGAGTCTGTTTTACCGGGCAAAAAAGATGCCGCCATCTGCGCAGATCATGCTGCTGTTTGCCGTCGAGGGTGTATTTCTGCAATATATCACATCGATTAACGGTTTCGGTCTGAATCTGTATGCGACAAACATGGGTGCAACCGACAGTCAGATCGGCATTATCCAGATGGTGCCGAACATTGTAGCGTGTGCAGCATTGCTGCCGCTTGGAATTCTGGCGGATCATCTGAAGTCGACAAAGACGATACCGCTGCTTACGCTTCTTATGATGTGTGCCGGTTATGCATTTCTTGGCAGTGTACCGGTACTCGGCGAGAGACGTATGGATCTGTTTTTTGTATCGCTGGCATTTACTGCGGGTGCACTTGCCATCTACAATGCGCAGTGGCAGGCGATGTTCGGTGCTGCGGTTTCGCTGCGGCAGCGAAATGATGTCTATGCCTTTCGGAATCAGTTCATGTTTGTGATTGGCATTCTTGCACCGGTGATCTGCGGGATTCTGATGGGAAGATGCCACACGGCCGATGGAAAACTTCTGGTACTCCGAAGCTTCTTTTATCTGTGTGCTGTCTGCGTTCTGTTGCAGGCCGCTGCAATCAAAAAAATTCCGGTGAAACAGCAGGAGGAGGGCAAAGCTCCGGCAGAAGCAGGGAAGGCATCCTCACGTTTTTCTGTTTCTGATCTGCTGGAGGCGATCACAAGCGTGGGGAAAAATAAAGCATTGCGCTGGTTTTTCGTGCCGGTGGTCTTTTTCTATATCACCTGGCAGCTTGACTGGAGCATGTGGTATTTAGGACAGGTCAAATACTGTAAAATGTCGGAGATGACACTTTCCATCTGCAACGGTGTTTTCAATATCGGTCAGCTTGCGGCAGTTGGAATAATCGCGAAGGTTGTCCGGAAAAAATCGCCGGATTTTGCACTGATTTTCGCCGGGATCGGTCTTTGCTTCTGCCCGGTTATCATGATTCTGGCTCCTCATCTGCCCCTGGCGTACCGCGGGGTTGCTTTTATTGTTTTGATGACGGTTCTGAATGCTCCGCAGTGTGCCGTTGCACTTTGTACGATACAGATTCTCTTAAATGCCGCGCCGGAAAAGAACCGTTCGCTTTTGATCAGCCTCTTTACGATGATTACAACGCTGACCAACAGTGTTCTGCCGCTGCTCGGTGTCCGTCTGTATACGGCACTTGGGGCAGACCTTACGGCACTGTACCGGTTCAATCTGATAGATCTTGGGGTTCGCATTTTATCCACACTCGGGCTGGTATGGCGTTATCAGAAGGCGAAAAAAGATGGCTTTCTGACAAAGATTTCGGATTGAGACGGGCCGTAAAAGCCGAAAATAACATTTACAACAGGAACGATATCGTGTATGATAAATGTGGTTTTCTTTGCACGTATGGAAAAGAGAAGCGCAAAAAGGAGTTTAAACAATGAAATGGAATAAATTTACATTAAAAACAAGATCGGAAGTGGAAGACATTGTGATCTCCACTCTGGCCGATGTGGGAATCGAAGGCGTGGAAATTCAGGACAAACAGCCTTTGACCGAGAGCGACAAACAGCAGATGTTCGTGGATATCATGCCGGATATTCCGGATGACGATGGCATTGCCTACCTGAATTTTTACCTCGATGTGGATGAGGACAAGGAGAAGGTTCTTGCAGATGTCCGCGCGGCACTTGCAGAAATGCAGGAGTTCCTGGACCTTGGAGAGTGCACCATCACAGAGTCTGAGACAGAGGACAAGGACTGGATCAACAACTGGAAACAGTATTTCAAACAGTTCTATGTGGACGACATTCTGATCATCCCGTCCTGGGAGGAAGTAAAGCCGGAAGACCGGGATAAAATGATCATCCATATCGATCCGGGCACAGCCTTTGGAACGGGTATGCATGAGACAACACAGCTTTGCATCCGTCAGTTAAAGAAATATGTGACAAAGGATACCGAGCTGCTTGATGTCGGAACCGGAAGCGGTATTCTTTCGATTATTGCACTGAAGCTTGGTGCGCGTCATGCGGTCGGAACAGACCTCGATCCGTGTGCGGTTCCTGCGGTTGAGGAAAACAAAGAAGTCAATGGAATTCCGGTAGAAGCTTTTGATATGATGATCGGAAATATCATTGATGACAAAGAAGTACAGGACAGAGTCGGATACGAGAAATACGATATCGTTACCGCCAATATTCTTGCAGATGTTCTCGTTCCGCTGACGCCGGTAATCGTACACCAGATGAAGCCGGGCGCTGTTTATATCACATCCGGCATTCTCGATGTGAAAGAGGAAGTTGTCAAAGAGGCAGTCGTTGCAGCGGGACTTGAAGTAGTTGAAGTTACACATCAGGGCGAATGGGTTTCTGTTACAGCAAGAAAACCGATGTAAATTAAGAAAAGCGAAACACCAGAAGAGAAAGAGAACAGATTCATGTACCGTTTTTTTGTAGAAGAAAGTCAGATTTATGACGGCACTGTCCACATCACGGGCAGTGACGTTAATCACATCAAAAATGTGCTCCGCATGCGGCCGGGCGAAAAAATACTGGTCAGTACCGGAGGCGAAAAGGAATATCATTGTGCCGTTTCGGATTTCCCGGAAGGTGAGGTTCTTGCCGCAGTAGAAGAAGTCACAGCAGCAGACAGAGAACTCCCGTCCGGAATTGTACTGTTTCAGGGTCTGCCAAAAGGTGACAAAATGGAACTGATCATCCAAAAAGCAGTGGAACTTGGTGCGACGGAAATTGTTCCGGTGGAGATGAAACGCTGCGTTGTGAAGCTGGACCGGAAAAAGGCGGAAAAGAAAGCAGAGCGTTGGCAGACGATCGCGCTTGGTGCGGCAAAGCAGTCCAAACGGATGCAGATTCCGACGGTACACATGCCTGTTACATTTCAGCAGGCGCTTGCAATGATGGCAGAATCAGACGTTCGCCTGATGCCGTATGAGAACGCAGAGGGGATGGAAGGAACGAGAAGAATTCTGGAATCCATTGAACCGGGTGAATCTATTGCGATCCTGATCGGACCGGAGGGCGGCATCGACGAAGCGGAAGTGGAAATGGCCATGAAGGAAAAGGTAGAGCCGATTACGCTCGGAAAGCGCATTCTGCGCACGGAAACGGCCGGAATGACCGTGCTTTCCATTCTGGTGTATCTTTTAGAAGGAAGGGAACGAACAAGATAATGGAAGCATATCTGGACAATTCCGCAACCACCTGTGTTTATCAGGAAACCGCAGATCTCGTCTGTGATCTGATGGTAAATCATTATGGAAATCCGTCTGCGATGCATCAAAAAGGGGTAGAAGCAGAACAATATATCAGAACCGCCCAGGAAACGCTGGCAAAGATTCTGAAAGTCAAAGAAAAAGAAATTTTCTTTACCTCCGGTGGCACAGAGTCCGACAACTGGGCGCTCGTCGGAACAGCAATGGCAAATAAGAGAACGGGAAACCACATCATCACAAGCGCGATCGAGCACCCGGCCGTGTCGGCACCGCTGGCATTTCTGGAGGAGCAGGGATTCCGTATTACGCGCCTGCCGGTAAATAAAGAAGGCCTTGTGGATGTGAACGAACTCGAAGAAGCGATCACGCCGGAGACGATTCTCGTTTCGATTATGTATGTCAACAATGAGATCGGTTCTGTTGAGCCAATCGGGGAGATCGGACGCAGAATCAAGGCGAAAAATCCGAAAACGTATTTTCATGTCGATGCGATCCAGGCGTTCGGCAAATACCGGATTTATCCGAAACGGATGGGCATCGACATGCTCTCCGTGAGCGGCCACAAGATCCACGGACCGAAGGGAAGCGGCTTTTTATATATTGATGAGAAAGTAAAAATCCGTCCGCTGATCTTAGGCGGCGGCCAGCAGAACGGCATGCGTTCCGGAACCGACAATGTGCCGGGCATCGCAGGCCTTGCGAAATCCGCTGAGATCGTTTACAGGCATTTTGACGAGCAGACCGCGCAGATGCGTGCCTGTAAACACCGTCTGATCGAAGGCTTGCGGGAGCTGGACGATGTGGTCATCCATGGCATGCCGGAAGAAGAGGGTGCGCCGCAGATTGTCAATGCATCGTTCTTAAATGTGCGTAGTGAAGTGCTGCTGCACACGATGGAGGACCGCCAGATCTACGTTTCCGCCGGAAGCGCCTGCTCATCACACAAGAGAGCCGGAAGCCCGACGCTGACTGCCATCGGCGCATCGAAAGCCGAGATGGAGTCTGCCGTGCGGTTCAGCTTCAGCGAATTTACGACACTGGAACAGATTGATTACACCCTGGATACGCTGCGCGAGGTACTGCCGATGCTGCGCAGATTTACCAGGAAATAATAGAAAGAGGAAAATTATGATTACAATACAGCCGGAAATTGAAATCCTGAGCACCGAATCCTACGAGGATATGCTGCGCCGGATCGAGAAAATCGGAAGAGTCTGCTACAAGAGCGAGGAGCGCATTGGAGAAGGCACTGCAGAGAAATTCATCGCAGGCATCATCAAACGCGGCCATGAATCCGTCATTGAGCACGGCTCCATCACCGTAAAAGTAACGTGCGACCGCGGCGTGACCCATGAGATCGTCCGCCACCGTATCGCAAGCTACAGCCAGGAGAGCACCCGCTACTGCAACTATTCGAAAGATAAATTTGGAAACCAGATCACCTGTATCGATCTGGCAACCGGATTTTCCTATGATCTGGACGACGAGAACGACCGTAAAAAATACGAGGTATGGCAGAAAGCAATGGAAGCTGCAGAGCAGTATTACTTCCAGATGCTCGAACTCGGAGCAAAGCCGGAGGAGGCAAGAAGCATTCTTCCGAACTCCCTGAAAACCGAGATCGTCATGACCATGAACTTAAGAGAGTGGCGCCACTTTATCCGGCTTCGAAGCGCCAACGCCGCACATCCGCAGATGCGTCAGGTATCTGACCTGATCCTGAAGAAATTTTCTGAGGAATATCCTCTGTTCTTCCGCGATCTGGCTGAGAAAAAAGGAGAATAAAAAACGATGATGTACAAAGCATTTCTGGTAAAATATGCCGAGATCGGCATTAAAGGAAAGAACCGTCATCTGTTCGAGAAAGCGCTCTGCGTACAGATGGAGCACGCGCTTGCCCCGGTAGACGGAAATTTCCAGGTCACCCGTGAGATGGGACGAATCTATGTCAACACCGAAGGAGACTTTGATTACGAGGGCGCTGTCGATGCGCTGACAAGAGTTTTCGGTATCGCCGAGATCTGCCCGGTTGTCATTTTAGAGGACACCGGCTTTGAAGATCTGGCAGAGGCAGTGGTTTCCTACGTGAAAGAGCTGTACCCGACCGAGGAGAAAACCTTTAAGGTATGCGCACGCCGTGCGAACAAAAACTATCCGATGCACACAATGGAAGTCAACTGCGAGCTGGGCGGCCGCATCCTCGATGTCTGCCCGAACCTCAAAGTAGACGTTCACGAGCCGGATATCTATCTGAACGTCGAGCTGCGTCAGAAGATTTATCTGTACTGCGAGAGCATCGCAGGCCCTGGCGGTATGCCGGTCGGCACAAACGGACAGGCCATGCTGCTGCTTTCCGGCGGTATCGACAGTCCGGTTGCCGGATACATGATCGCAAAACGCGGTGTTAAGATTGATGCCGTTTACTTCCACGCTCCGCCGTACACCAGCGAGAGAGCCAAACAGAAGGTTGTGGATCTTGCAAAACTCGTTGCACGCTACAGCGGCCCGATCCGTCTGCATGTGGTCAACTTCACCGAGATCCAGCTTGCAATCTACGAAAAATGCCCGCACGACGAGCTGACCATCATCATGCGCCGTTATATGATGAAGATCGCAGAAGCGTTTGCACGTCAGGACAAATGCCTTGGCCTGATCACCGGAGAGAGTATCGGACAGGTGGCAAGCCAGACGATGCATTCCCTCGCCGTTACCAACGAAGTCTGCACCATGCCGGTCTTCCGTCCGCTGATCGGTTTCGACAAACAGGAGATCGTCGATATTTCCGAAAAAATCGGTACGTACGAGACATCTGTTCTGCCGTATGAGGACTGCTGCACGATCTTCGTTGCAAAGCATCCGGTGACAAAACCGAACCTGAATGTCATCAAATGCTCCGAGCGCCATCTGGACGACGTGATCGACGAGATGATGGAACGCGCAGTTTCTACCGCAGAGACGATCGAGGTCTGCTAAGGAAAACTTGCTTTAAAGAACAAAAAGGCCGGATCTTGTTTTGGGGGTTCTGAAAAACAAGATCCGGTCCTGATGATAAACAAAGACAAAAAAAGAGCCGCGGCGAGTGCGCGGCCCTTATGTTCTATCGTAATTATACAATGTACGGAGCAAGAACATCAAGTACGGTCTGAAGAGCATCTCCATCAGCATGGACGTTCAGGTCGATCGGTTTGGAAAGGTCGAGGCTGAAGATTCCCATGATGGATTTTGCGTCGATCACGTATCTTCCGGATACCAGATCGAAATCAAAATCGAATTTGGAAATGTCGTTGACGAAAGATTTTACTTTGTCGATAGAATTAAGAGAAATCTGTACTGTTTTCATGTTTGTAATCCTCCCTGTTATTTGGTTAACATTATTTATTACCCTCATTTAACAGCTTTATCTTACCGTCTGGAGGGGAAAAAGTCAATGCGAAAACATACAAAGATAAAGTGGAATCTTCGTGATTTTTAATAATAAAGATGAAGAAGAAAGGAGTATGGCATGAAAAAAACGGTAGCTTTGCATAATCTTGGGTGTAAAGTGAACGCATATGAGCTGGAAGCCATCCAGCAGCTCCTCGAAAACAGAGGGTACGAGATCGTGCCTTTTGCACCGGGAGCGGATGTTTACATTATCAATACGTGTACCGTGACGAACATTGCGGACCGGAAATCGCGGCAGATGCTGCACAAAGCGAAAAAGATGAATCCCGATGCGGTTGTCGTGGCCTGCGGCTGTTATGTGCAGGCGGCTGGGGAAAAACTCGAAGAGGATACGGCGATTGATCTGATCATCGGAAATAATAAGAAGAAAGATCTTGTGGATATTCTGGAAAACTTTCTGGCAGAACGTGAGGATGGTGGAAAACCATCCGACGCGGAGTGTAAGAGCTTCCTCGTGGATATGACACACAACCGTGAGTACGAGACACTCTCGATCAGCAAAACGGCGGAGCACACCCGCGCATTCCTGAAAGTACAGGATGGATGCAATCAGTTCTGTACTTATTGTATTATCCCGTACGCGCGCGGCAGAGTCAGAAGCCGCCGCCAGAGTGATGTGGTAGAAGAAGTAAAACGTCTGGCAGAGGCCGGTTATCAGGAAGTAGTGCTGACGGGTATCCACCTTTCCTCCTACGGACTCGATTTCCCGGAGGGCGAAAAAGAGACGCTGCTCGACCTGATCCGCGCTGTTGATGCAGTGGACGGCATCAGAAGAATCCGTCTCGGATCCCTGGAGCCGGGCATCATCACCGAAGAGTTTGCAGAGGCGATCGCCGCAATGCCGAAGGTGTGCCCGCATTTCCATCTTTCGCTGCAGAGCGGAAGCAATGGAACACTGAAGCGGATGAACCGGAAATATACCGCAGAAGAATACAAACACAAATGCGATCTGCTGCGTAAGGTATATGGAAATCCGGCGCTGACGACCGATGTGATTGTCGGTTTCCCGCAGGAGAGTGAGGAGGAGTTTGAAGAGTCGCGCGCCTTTGTCGAGGACATTCATTTCTTCGAGACTCACATCTTCAAGTATTCGAGAAGAGAAGGCACCCGCGCCGCAGCGATGGCAGGCCAGATTCCGGAGCAGGAGAAGACGAAGCGCAGCCACGTTCTGCTGGAACTGGACGAGAGACGGAGACAGGAATATATGGAAGGCTTCCTCGGAAAAGAGCTGGAAGTGCTCATGGAAGAAGAAGTCGAGATCGACGGCGTCCGTTACTGGACGGGACACACGAGAGAATATCTGCGCGTTGCTGTTCTTTCAGAAGAAAATCTCATGAATCAGATGGTGCTTGTCACCCCGGCGAGAATCCATGGAAAAGACTGTCTGATGTAGGAAATGATACTGATCCGGAAGATCTGATAGAAAAAAGAGCCGGAACGAAAAAGTTCGTTGCACTTTTTGAGGGTTCGTGGTAGAATACCCCGTGAGCCTGCAAAAAGGCGGGCAGACGAAGAAGAAAAACAGCGGCTGGCAGAACGAACGAAGAAGTGAGGGATGTCGGCTGCTTTCGCGTCTAAAAAGTATAATCTGTAATTCGTAGTAATTCGTAATGAAATGTTCGGCCGCAGATGCGGCAAAGGGTAAAAATCGTGATCAAAGAAGAGATTGTCAGAGAACTTTATGCAATTGCAGGGGAAGATGCGGTACAGACCGCAGAACCGATGAAAAATCATACGACCTTCCGTGTGGGCGGTCCGGCAGATTATTTCGTCGCTCCTCATACAGAAGAAGAAATTAGAAAAATCGTGGCTCTCTGCGAAGAAAAAGAGATCCCGTGGTTCGTCACCGGAAACGGCAGCAATCTCGTTGTAAGTGACGAGGGCTACCACGGTGTGATTCTTTCGGTTTACAAAAACTTTCAGGGAATCGAAGTGGAAGGAAACAGAATCCGGGCGAAAGCTGGAAGCATGCTCGTATCCATCAGCCGGGCGGCAAGAGAAGCCGGTCTTTCCGGTATGGAGTTTGCCTCCGGAATCCCTGGAACTTTAGGCGGCGGCGTCCGTATGAACGCGGGAGCCTACGGCGGAGAGATGAAGGATATTGTACAGAATGTCACTGTACTCACAAGAGAAGGTGAGATCCGGGAACTGGAAAAAGAAGAGCTCGGCTTCGGCTACCGTGCCAGCGTCATCAAAGACAGAGGCTACGTCGTACTTGGAGCAGAACTTATGCTTGTTCCGGGAGATAAAGAAGAAATTCTTGCCCGCATGCAGGAATTGAAAAACAAGCGGGTAGAGAAACAGCCGCTCGAGTATCCGAGCGCCGGCAGCGCATTCAAGCGGCCGGAAGGCTATTTCGCAGGCAAGCTTGTGATGGATGCCGGACTTTCCGGCTATGCAGTCGGCGGTGCAAAAGTATCGGAAAAACACTGCGGCTTTCTGATCAATGCAGGCGGTGCAACCGCATCGGATGTGATGGAACTGATCCGTCAGATCCAGGCAAAAGTAAAAGAACAGTTTGGCGTACAGCTTGAGCCGGAAATCCAGTTCCTCGGGGAATTCTGATTTTCGTTATCCACCAAAGGAGAAAAAACATGCGTTTTGTAATTGTGACCGGCATGTCCGGTGCGGGAAAAAGTACAGCGTTGAAAATGCTGGAGGACGCGGAATATTTCTGCGTCGATAACCTTCCGATCCCGCTGGTTGAAAAATTTGCACAGCTTACCGCCGACGGTACTTCCGGAGAAATCCAGAAAGTGGCAGTCGGAATCGATATCCGAAGCGGCCAGGCGCTCCCGGACCTGCAGAGTGTTCTGGAGTGGATGAGCATCAACGGAATCTGCTATGAGATCCTGTTTCTGGACGCGTCCGATGACGTGCTGGTCAAACGATACAAAGAGACGAGAAGAACGCACCCGCTGGCAGGTCTTGGACGGGTGGATGAGGGAATTAGAAAAGAGCGCAAAGCACTTGAGTTCCTGAAAAAAGATGCGGACTACATTCTCGATACGAGCCAGCTTCTCACAAGAGAGCTGAAAGCGGAGCTCGATAAGATTTTCGTGCAGGATCAGAAATTCAAAAATCTGATGATTACTGTGCTCTCATTTGGATTCAAATACGGAATCCCGGCGGATTCGGACCTTGTTTTCGATGTGCGGTTCCTGCCGAATCCCTACTACGTAGAAGGCATGCGCCCGCTCTCCGGCAACGATGCTCCGGTGCGGGATTATGTGATGGGATTTGAGACAGCGCAGGTGTTTGCGGAAAAATTAGAGGATATGATCCGTTTTCTGATTCCGAATTATATTTCCGAGGGCAAGCATCAGCTCATTATCAGCATCGGCTGCACCGGCGGAAAACACCGTTCCGTAACCCTTGCCAACGAGCTGTACCGGCGTCTTTCCAACGCGAAGGACTATGGAATCCGGATTGAGCACCGGGATCTGGAAAAAGACGCCATCCGAAAAGGAATTTAGAGGTGGAAGGATGTCATTCTCAAGCGAGGTAAAAGAGGAATTATCGAGACATCTTCCGACGGCACGCCACTGCCAGATTGCGGAAACAGCGGCGATCCTGTCACTCTGCGGACAGATTTCCGAGAAGGACGGGACGATACGGATTCAGACAGAGAATGCGTATGTGGCAAGAAAGTACTTTACTTTATTGAAAAAAACATTTAATATAGAGGCAGAGCTTGCAGTTAAGCTGAATCAGAAGGAAAATACGTATCTGATCCGCGTAAATGACAGGGAAGAAACCCGTCAGATTCTGCAGGCAGTGAAGTTACACGAGACAGACCGGCAGTTAGCAATGCCGATTCCGGCTGTTGTGGTACAGCGTCAGTGCTGCAAACGGGCATTTCTGCGGGGCGCATTTTTAGCGTCCGGTTCCATCAGCGATCCCAACCGGTTTTACCATCTCGAAATTGTCTGCCCCGATGCGCCGAGAGCAGAACAGGTGCAGGAACTTCTGAAAAGCTTTGGAATTGATGCACGGATCGTTCTCCGGAAAAACCACCATGTGGTTTATATGAAAGAAGGCGCACAGATTGTGGAGATGCTTGGCATCATGGAAGCCAACATCGCACTTATGAATCTGGAAAACGTGCGGATCTTAAAAGAAATGCGCGGCAGTGTCAACCGAAAGGTAAACTGTGAAACTGCCAACATCAACAAAACGGTCAGCGCGGCGATCCGCCAGATCGAAGATATCCGGTATATCGAAGAAACCACAGGCTTTTCTTCTCTGCCGGAACCGCTGGAGCAGATGGCAAGGCTCCGCTTACAATACCCGGAAGCATCGCTTCTGGAACTGGGCAAGATGTTAACGCCGGTTGTTGGTAAATCCGGAGTTAATCATAGATTAAGGAAACTAAAAGAGATTGCAGAAGATTTGCGAAGGAAACAAGGAGGAGAAGTATTATGATTAAGAAACCAATCACAATTCGTCTTTCAAGCGGCCTGGAGGCGAGACCAGTTGCCATGCTGGTACAGGTAGCGAGCCAGTACGAAAGTGAAATCTACGTCGAGAGTGGCAGAAAAAAAGTAAATGCGAAGAGCATTATGGGTATGATGACACTTGGTCTGGACAATGGCGAGGAAGTTACCGTGACCGCAAACGGAAAAGACGAGAGTGAAGCCATGGACGGCGTTGAAAAATATTTAAGCAGTCCTTCTGCTGAATAATCTTACTGCACTTATAGCATAAACATAGAGCAAAACGGCATGTCAGAAAATTTTGACATGCCGTTTTGCTATGCTTTTTTATGTAAAATCAGACGAAAATCAGACCACGTTCTTCGCGCGGAACCAGTAGGTATAGAGATAGGAAAAACCGAGCGATTTATACAGTGTGATCGCAGGCGTGTTTCCCTCGACAACCTGAAGATACGCTTTCGTTGCACCGAGCCGGATTCCCTCGGAGAGGATTGTGCGGCAGATCGAGGAAGCGTAGTGGCGGTGGCGGTACGCAGGATGCACATGGATGGCATAGACACCGACGTAATCGCGGTCGCGGATGCCAAGGCCGGTGGCAACGATCGTTCCGGTTTCATCCTGGATGGAGGTACAGATGGTTTCTTTTGGAATGGCGCGGTACATCGAAGGAACGACCATGCGGTGCATCACGTTCGTCGTGCTCTTTAAAGCAAAGAGGCTGTCAATCCATTTCGGCGGGATAAAGCTGCTGACGGTCACGGCAACGGCAGGATCCTTTTTGGCAAAGTTCGCCAGATCCATTGTCATGACGTGCGTCGTGTGCTGGACTACATAGCCGCGGTTGGCGAGCATTGCATCAAAGCCGGGATTGACAAGCGGACTGATCTTGAAAATTGCCGGTGTACCCCAGCGACGGTAGATCTCCTCACAGTACTGCACTTTTTCCTCCACCGGAATCGTGGACGGCCCGATCTGCTCGACGCTGTTGGTCCGGTGTGTATAAAAATAAGAAAAACGAAGAATCCATCCGTCGTACAGCTCGATCTGGTGAGACGGCCATGCGTTCAGGGAAAGATCTTCGATGGTTTTGATCAGTGTATTCATATGAAAGTATTCCCCCTTTGGTTATGTATATAGTATAGAAGAAACAGGACAGATCTTCAAGAAAAAATCGAAAAATTCGACACGCGGAACCGGGCGGCCGGGACACGATGCGTAACGTTTTCTTGCATAATCGAAGAAAAGGGGTTATAATAGGGGGCAAAGACTGAGAATACAAGGAGAATTGAATATGTCAAAATTACTGAAGGTAATTGTGAATACGCTGCTTCTGCTTGCAATCCTGTCAGCAGGCGCACTGGTGATTCCGCCGTTTGCCGGCATCACGACACTTGTCTCAGACGGGATGGGAAATACCAACATTTCCCGCGGCGCTGTCACGTACGCAAAGAAGACAGATACGTCATCGGTTGCGACGGGAGAAAAAATCCTGGTTGATGACAATTCCGGAAAGTATATCTATACGATACAGTCCCTCGACACCGCTGCCGGAACCGCATCCGTAAAAAATGTGATCAGTGGAGACACAACGGAAATTACCGTGAGAGCAACCGTGAGCAAAGTGATCGTCACGATTCCGGTGATCGGCTTTCTGTCGATGGCGGCGCAGAGCAGAGAGGGAATCATGATCATCGGACTTGCCATCCTGTTTCTGGTCATTCTGTTTATCCTTTCCGAGGTATGGAAACGTGATGAAGAAGAGGAGGATGATGAAGAAGAGGAAGAAGACGAGGACGATGAGAAAGCGTCCGAAGAGCTTCGCAGCAGAAAGAAAGCTGACCTGGAAGAAAAAAAGAAACGGGAAGAACAGGAAATGACCGAACAGTTGAGAGCAGACGACCAGAAGACGGCAGAAGAAGAGAATCAGGACGAATTTGAAATTCCGGATCTGGAAGAAGAAGGAACGGAGCAGGTGTCCTTTAATACCGTCGATCTGCAGAACCTTGTAAGAGGAGAAGAAACCGAAGAAATTCCGGAAGCCGTGGAAGAAACGGAAATCGTCGAAGAAGCTGCCGCAGAAGAAACAGCGGAAGAAGTGACAGAAGAAACCGAAGAAACGGAATCAGCAGAGCCGGAAACTGTGGAAGAAATCGAAGAGTTTGAAGAAACCATCGAAGAGCCGGAAGAAGAGCCGGAACCGGAACCGTCCGAGCCGATCGAACTTGCCATGCCGGTTTACACGGCGGAAGAACTCCTCCAGAAGGCCCACGCAGCCGGAGATGACCCGAAAGTCATTGAAGATCCTGCAACCGGCATCACAATCTTAGATTATTCCGACATTCTGTAACTATTCAGAGCCATGCGAACGAAAAGAAAAGAACGCGAATCATGCTTGCATGAATGGACGTTCTTTTCTTTTTGTTCATATGGCAAGAAGCCACATCGAGATGCATCGCAGCGGAATCGAGATGGGGCTCTGAATAGTTGGAAAACGTCAAAAAAGAGAGAGATATAGGAAAAGTGCACAACACGGCACCCCTGTATTTCTCTTTTTGCATAAAAACGGATAAATCGAAAAAAATAAAAAAAAACCTTGATTTTTCGTGGAGTTTCTTGTATACTAACAACTGTTGTGACATTGATAGCGTTGAAGCGCGAGGTTGCCGCTGAGAAACAGCGGGTTTTCCGTGGAGCGAATGTCAAGTTAAAGAAACTGGCGACAAGTCACTGTACCCACAATTAAGTCCACCTGTAAGAGTGGAAACGACCGTGTGCAAACATTAGGACACACACGGGTAAGTGTACAGTCACCGCTTGTCGTACTCGTAAAAGTGCGAAAAGGAGGCGACTTTTTTTATGGCAAGTCAAGTAATGAGAATTACACTGAAAGCGTATGATCATCAGTTAGTAGATGCATCTGCACAGAAAATTATTGAAACTGTAAAGAAGAACGGAGCAACGGTGAGCGGACCAGTACCGCTTCCAACGAAGAAAGAGGTAGTAACAATCCTTCGTGCCGTTCATAAGTACAAAGATTCCCGTGAGCAGTTCGAGCAGAGAACCCACAAGAGACTGATTGATATCATCGCACCTACCCAGAAAACAGTGGATGCATTATCAAGACTGGAAATGCCGGCTGGTGTTTACATCGACATCAAGATGAAAAACAAATAAGATCAGCTGCAAAAAGTCCGGGATCAGCCCCCGGCCATCAATCAAGCAAGCAATAGATGATATAGAAGCAACACTCATTCGAAGGAATCAACATCCCTAAGGGTCATAGTGTTCCACTTATATCAACTGTTCGCTAGAATGAACTTCTTTATAATAGGAAGTTCCGCTGTAGATAAAACAGGAGGTAAAAGGAATGAAGAAAGCAATCTTAGCTACAAAAGTCGGAATGACTCAGATCTTCGACGAAAACGGTGTTTTAGTACCGGTAACTGTATTGCAGGCAGGTCCGTGTGTTGTAACACAGGTGAAAACCGCAGACAACGACGGGTACAGTGCAATTCAGGTAGGCTTCGGCGAGAAGAAAGAAAACCGTGTGAACAAACCGATGAAAGGCCAGTTCGCAAAAGCAGGCGTTTCCTGCAAAAGATATCTGAAAGAGTTCAGATTTGAAGACGCTGAAACCTATACATTAGGACAGGAAATCAAGGCCGATATCTTTGGCGCAGGCGATAAAATCGACGCTACTGCAACAAGCAAAGGTAAAGGATTCCAGGGTGCCATCAAGAGACATGGTCAGTCCAGAGGACCTATGGCTCATGGTTCCAAATATCATCGTCACGCAGGTTCCAATGGTGCTTGCTCCGATCCGAGTAAAGTATTCAAAGGAAAAAGAATGCCAGGACAGATGGGTGGAAAGAAAATCACCGTACAGAACCTGGAAATCGTAAAAGTTGACGTAGAGAACAATTTACTGTTAGTCAAAGGTGCTGTACCAGGACCGAAAAAATCCATGGTTACCATCAAAGAGACAGTAAAATGCGGTAAATAAGTTCGTTGAAAGGAGGAACACACGTAATGGCTAACGTATCTGTATTAAATATGGAAGGCAAAGAAGTTGGCAGCATGGAGCTTAATGATGCAGTGTTCGGTGTAGAAATCAACGAGCATCTGGTACATCAGGCTGTAGTGCTTCAGCTTGCAAATAATCGTCAGGGAACTCAGAAAGCTAAAACCCGTTCCGAAGTAAGCGGTGGCGGAAGAAAACCGTGGAGACAGAAAGGAACAGGTCACGCAAGACAGGGTTCAACAAGAGCTCCTCAGTGGACAGGCGGCGGAGTTGTATTCGCTCCAGTACCAAGAGATTACTCTTTCAAAATGAACAAGAAAGAGAAAAGAGCTGCATTAAAATCCGTTCTGACAAGCAAAGTTCAGGAGAACAAATTCATCGTTCTTGATGAGCTGAAACTTGCAGAAGTTAAAACAAAAGAGATGAAGAAAGTGCTTGATAACCTCAAAGTAAACAACGCACTGGTAATCATCGGAGATGACAGCGAAAACGTAGCACTTTCCGCAAGAAATATTGCCGGCGTTCAGACTGCATCTGTTAATACCATCAATGTATTCGACATGCTGAAATACAACACCATCATCGCAACCAAGAGCAGTGTTGCATCTATCGAGGAGGTGTACGCATAATGGCAGATATCAGATATTACGACGTAATCCTGAAACCAATCGTAACTGAGAAGAGCATGAACGCTATGGGCGAGAAGAAATACACATTTATGGTTCACCCGGAAGCAAACAAATCTCAGATTAAAGAAGCAGTTGAGAAAATGTTCGAAGGAACAAAAGTAAAAAGCGTAAACACCATGAACATGGACGGAAAGAACAAACGTCGTGGAATGGTAGTTGGAAAAACTGCAAAGAGCAAGAAAGCAATCGTTGCTCTGACCGAGGACAGCAAAGACATCGAAATCTTCGAAGGACTTTAATTAGCAGCTGTTCGAAATATGCACACATAAGTGCGATACGAAATGAAAGGAGAACAAAGTAATGGGAATCAAAAGCTTTAACCCATATACACCTTCCAGAAGACACATGACCTCCTCTGATTTCAACGAAATCACGAAGAGCACACCGGAGAAATCTCTGGTAGTGTCCCTGAAGAAAAACGCTGGTCGTAACAACCAGGGTAAAATCACTGTAAGACACCGCGGAGGCGGAAGCAGAAGAAAATACAGAATCATCGACTTCAAGAGAAGAAAAGATGATGTTCCGGCAATCGTTAAATCGATCGAGTACGATCCGAACAGAACAGCAAACATCGCTCTGATCTGCTATGCAGACGGCGAGAAAGCATACATCCTGGCTCCGGAAGGACTGAAAGTTGGCATGAAGGTTATGAGCGGCGCTGCTGCCGAGGTAAGACCTGGAAACTGCCTGCCGCTGTCCGAGATTCCGGTTGGTACCATGGTTCACAACGTAGAGCTTCATGCAGGCAAAGGCGGACAGCTTGTTCGTGCAGCTGGTAATGGCGCTCAGCTGATGGCTAAAGAAGGCAAATACGCAACCCTTCGTCTTCCATCCGGAGAGATGAGAATGGTTCCGATCAACTGCCGCGCATCCATCGGTGTTGTTGGAAATGGCGAGCACAGCCTGATCAACATTGGTAAAGCAGGACGGAAACGTAACATGGGTATCCGCCCGACTGTACGTGGTTCTGTCATGAACCCGAATGACCATCCACATGGTGGTGGAGAAGGAAAGACCGGTATCGGACGTCCGGGCCCGTCTACTCCTTGGGGAAAACCGGCTCTTGGCCTGAAGACCAGAGCAAAGAACAAGCAGTCTAACAAGTACATCGTAAGAAGACGCGATGGAAAAGCTTTATCGAAATAAGGAGGTAAACGATGTCTCGTTCATTAAAAAAAGGACCATTTGCAGATGAAAGCCTGTTAAAGAAAGTTGACGCTGCAAACGCTTCAGGAGATAAAACAGTCATTAAAACCTGGTCACGTCGTTCTACAATCTTCCCGTCATTCGTTGGACACACAATCGCTGTTCATGACGGAAGAAAACATGTGCCGGTATACGTTACAGAGGATATGGTTGGACACAAACTCGGTGAGTTCGTAGCAACCAGAACCTACAGAGGTCACGGCAAGGACGAGAAGAAATCCGGCGTCCGCTAAGTAGAATGATTTGAGAGAGGAGGTTTTTTAGCAATGGCTAAAGGACATAGAAGTCAGATTAAAAGAGCAAGAAATGCTAACAAAGATACCAGACCGTCTGCAAAGTTATCCTACGCTAGAATGTCTGCGCAGAAAGCTGGATTTGTTTTAGATGCAATCCGCGGTAAAGACGTAACAACCGCACTTGGTATTGTAACTTATAACCCGAGATATGCCTCCAGCGTAGTGAAAAAACTGCTGGAGTCCGCAATCGCAAACGCTGAGAACAACAACGGTCTTTCCAGAGAAAACCTGTATGTAGCTGAGTGCTTCGCTAACAAGGCTCCGACCATGAAGAGAATTCATCCGAGAGCACAGGGCAGAGCTTACAGAATCCTGAAGAGAAACAGCCACATCACGATTGTGTTAGACGAGAAATAAGGAGGACATGTCATGGGACAGAAAGTTAATCCACACGGCCTGAGAGTCGGTGTTATTAAAGACTGGGATTCCAAATGGTATGCCGAGGGTGATTTCGCAGATAACCTCGTAGAGGACTACAACATCCGCACATACCTGAAGAAGAAACTGTACAGCGCAGGTGTTTCCAAGATCGAAATCGAAAGAGCATCTGACAGAGTAAAAGTTATCATCTACACCGCAAAACCGGGCGTTGTTATCGGTAAAGGCGGAGCAGAGATCGAGAAAGTAAAAGCTGAAGTTCAGAAACTGACTGACAAAAAGCTTATCGTAGATATCAAAGAAGTAAAAAGACCGGACCGCGATGCACAGCTCGTTGCTGAGAACATTGCATTACAGCTGGAAAACCGTATTTCCTTCCGTCGTGCTATGAAGTCTACCATGCAGCGTACGATGAGAGCTGGCGCTAAGGGAATCAAAACATCTGTATCCGGACGTCTTGGTGGAGCTGATATGGCTCGTACCGAGTTCTACAGCGAGGGAACTATTCCGCTGCAGACCCTGCGTGCCGATATCGATTATGGATTCGCTGAAGCAGATACCACTTACGGTAAAGTTGGCGTAAAAGCATGGATCTACAATGGCGAAGTACTTCCAACCAGAACTAAAAAGGAAGGGAGCGAGAATTAATTATGTTAATGCCGAAGAGAGTAAAACGTCGTAAACAGTTCCGTGGTTCCATGAAGGGTAAAGCCCTCAGAGGAAACAAAATTAACTACGGTGAATTTGGTCTCGTAGCCCTTGAGCCATGCTGGATCAAATCCAACCAGATCGAGGCAGCCCGTATCGCCATGACACGTTACATCAAACGTGGTGGTAAAGTTTGGATCAAAATTTTCCCGGACAAACCAGTAACCGCACAGCCGGCTGAAACCCGAATGGGTTCCGGAAAAGGTTCTCTGGAGTACTGGGTAGCAGTAGTAAAACCAGGCCGTGTAATGTTCGAAATCGCAGGTGTTCCGGAAGAAACAGCCCGCGAGGCATTACGTCTTGCCATGCATAAGTTACCATGTAAATGCAAAGTTGTTTCTCGTGCAGACTTAGAAGGCGGTGATAACAGTGAAAACTAACGAATTTGTAAAAGATTTAAATACAAAGAGCGCAGCTGAGCTGAATGACGAATTAGTAGCTGCTAAAAAGGAACTCTTCAATTTAAGATTCCAGAATGCAACCAACCAGCTTGACAATACAAGCCGAATCAAAGAGGTTCGCAAAAATATTGCAAGAATCCAGACTGTTATTGCCCAGAAGGCAAACGCAGCTGAGTAATTAGGAGGAAAATATCGTGGAAGAAAGAAATCTTAGAAAAACTCGCGTGGGCAAAGTTGTCAGCGATAAGATGGATAAGACTATCGTGGTTGCCATCGAAGACCATGTAAAACATCCTCTGTACAAGAAAATTGTAAAAAGCACATATAAGCTGAAAGCACACGATGCAAACAACGAGTGCCATGTAGGTGATACCGTACGAGTTATGGAAACAAGACCTTTATCCAAAGATAAGAGATGGAGACTTGTGGAGATCGTTGAGAAAGCGAAATAAATAAGAGATCAGAATGCTAAAGGAGGAATACCAGCATGATTCAGCAGGAAACTAGACTGAAAGTCGCTGACAACACCGGTGCAAAAGAAATCTTATGCATTCGTGTTATGGGCGGTTCTACAAGAAGATATGCCAACATTGGTGATGTAATCGTTGCTTCGGTCAAAGATGCAACACCAGGCGGCGTTGTTAAAAAAGGTGACGTAGTAAAAGCTGTTGTTGTAAGAAGCGTAAAAGGCGCTCGTCGTAAAGACGGTTCTTACATCAAATTTGATGAGAACGCAGCAGTTATTATCAAAGATGACAAAACTCCAAAAGGAACCCGTATTTTTGGACCAGTAGCCAGAGAGCTTCGTGAGAAACAGTTCATGAAGATTGTTTCCTTAGCTCCGGAAGTATTATAGGAGGACAGCTATGTCAATGAAGATTAAAAAAGGCGATACCGTAAAGGTAATCGCCGGCAAAGATAAAGACAAAACCGGCAAAGTAGTCAGCGTTGACGTAAAGAACAACCGTGTTGTTGTTGAAGGCGTAAACATGATTACAAAGCATGAGAAACCGTCTATGAGCAATCAGCAGGGCGGAATCGTTAACAAAGAAGCTCCTATCGATGCATCCAACGTAATGCTGGTTGTAAAAGGAGTTCCGACCCGCGTTGGAATCAAAGTTGAGATGGTTGAGAAAAACGGCAAAACAAAAGCTGTTAGAACCCGCGTTGCAAAAGCAAAAGAGCTGAACGGCGCAGTAATTGATTAAGGAAGAGAGGAGGCAAAACCGTGAGTAGACTGAAAGATCTTTACAACGAGCAGATCGTTGATGCAATGACCAAAAAATTTGGATACAAAAACGTGATGGAAGTGCCGAAGCTCTCCAAAATCGTAATCAACATGGGTGTTGGTGAAGCTAAGGAGAACGCTAAACTTCTGGACGCTGCAATCAGTGATATGGAAGCTATCACCGGACAGAAAGCAGTTACCACCAAAGCGAAAAATTCCGTAGCAAACTTTAAAATCCGTGAGGGTATGCCGATCGGATGCAAAGTTACCCTTCGTGGCGAGAAAATGTACGAGTTCGCAGACCGCCTGATCAACCTGGCACTGCCTCGTGTACGTGACTTCCGCGGCGTAAATCCGAACGCTTTCGATGGCAGAGGAAACTATGCTCTTGGTATCAAAGAGCAGCTGATTTTCCCAGAGATCGAGTATGATAAAGTTGATAAAGTCAGAGGTATGGACATTATCTTCGTTACCACTGCTAACACAGATGAAGAAGCTCGTGAATTACTGACATTATTCAACATGCCATTCGCAAAGTAATAGGAGGAATTGATTCATGGCTAAAACAGCAATGAAAATCAAACAGCAGCGCAAAGCTAAATTCTCTACAAGAGAATACAATCGTTGCAGAATTTGTGGCCGTCCACACGCATATTTAAGAAAATACGGAATCTGCAGAATCTGCTTCCGTGAATTAGCATACAAAGGCCAGATTCCTGGCGTTAAGAAAGCTAGTTGGTAAAATTTTAGAAGGAGGCAAATTCAAATGAGTATGAGTGATCCGATTGCAGATATGCTTACAAGAATCCGTAACGCTAACACTGCAAAACATGATACAGTAGATGTTCCGGCATCCAAAATGAAAATCGCAATCGCTGATATCCTGGTAAACGAGGGATACATTGCAAAATATGAACTCAGCGATGAGGGTGCATTCCAGAATATGCACATCACCCTGAAATACGGCGCTGACAAAAACGAGAAGATCATCACCGGTCTGAAGAGAATCTCCAAACCGGGTCTGAGAATCTATGTTGGCAAAGATGAGCTGCCGAGAGTACTTGGCGGACTTGGAATCGCTATTCTTTCCACAAACCAGGGTGTTATCACCGATAAAGAAGCTCGCAAGCTGCAGGTTGGCGGCGAGGTTCTGGCATTCGTTTGGTAATCTGAAACGAAACAAAGCAACTGAAAACAGAGAGAGCGTAAGGCTCTCTCCGAAAATCTAAGTTAATAGGAGGAAATTGGTATGTCACGTATTGGAAGACTGCCAGTGGCAATTCCTGCAGGTGTAACAGTAGACATCCAGGAAAACAACCACGTTGTAGTAAAAGGACCAAAAGGAACATTAGAGAGAACTCTCCCGTCTGAAATGACCATCAAACTGGAAGACGGACACGTAGTAGTTACAAGACCGAACGATCTGAAGAAAATGAAAGCTCTTCATGGTCTGACCAGAACTCTGATCCACAACATGGTAATTGGTGTTAGCGAAGGCTATACCAAAACACTGGAAGTAAACGGTGTAGGTTACAGAGCTGCAAAACAGGGCAACAAATTAGTTCTGTCTCTTGGATATTCTCATCCGGTAGAGATGATCGATCCGGAAGGACTCTCCTCCGCTGTAGACGGCAACAAGATCATTGTTTCCGGTATCAGCAAAGAGAAAGTTGGCCAGTATGCCGCTGAAATCAGAGACAAGAGAAGACCTGAGCCATACAAGGGCAAGGGAATCAAGTATGCTGATGAAGTGATCAGACGTAAAGTTGGTAAGACTGGTAAGAAATAATTAAGGAGAGTGTGAACATGATTAGTAAAGTATCAAGAGCGCAGATGCGCCAGAAAAAGCATAGAAGATTACGTAATCATATCGTAGGTACTGCACAGCGTCCGCGTCTGTGTGTATTCCGCAGCAATAACCATATGTATGCTCAGATTATCGACGATACGATTGGAAATACTTTAGTTTCTGCTTCTACTCTTCAGAAAGATGTTAAAGCAGAGCTTGAGAAAACCAACAATGTAGATGCAGCAGCATATCTTGGAACCGTTCTTGGAAAGAAAGCTGTAGAAGCAGGTATTACTGAAGTTGTATTTGACCGTGGCGGATTCATCTACCAGGGAAAAATCCAGGCATTCGCAGACGCAGCTAGAGAAGCTGGGCTGGTATTCTAAGAAAGGAAGGAAAAGAACACATGAAGCATACAATTATTGATGCAAGCCAGTTCGAACTGGAAGAAAAAGTCGTATCAATTAAGCGTGTTACAAAAGTTGTTAAAGGTGGTCGTAACTTCCGTTTCACAGCTTTAGTAGTTGTCGGCGACGGCAATGGACACGTAGGCGCAGGCCTTGGAAAAGCAGCCGAGATTCCGGAAGCTATCCGCAAAGGTAAAGAAGACGCTATGAAGAAACTGGTAAGCGTAGCAATCAATGAGAACGGAAGTATCACTCATGACTACGTAGGTAAATTCGGAAGCGCAGAGGTTCTGTTAAAGAAAGCTCCTGAAGGTACTGGTGTCATCGCTGGTGGCCCAGCCCGTGCCGTAATCGAGTTAGCTGGTATTAAGAACATCCGTACAAAATCCCTTGGATCCAGAAATAAGCAGAACGTAGTTCTGGCTACCATCGCTGGTCTGTCTGAGCTGAAGACTCCAGAAGAAGTAGCAAGACTTCGCGGCAAATCTACAAACGAGATCTTTGCTTAAGGAGGATGTGAAAAATGGCAGATAAATTAAAAGTAACACTGGTGAAATCCCCGATCGGATGTGTTCCGAAACACAGAAGAACCGTGGAAGCACTGGGTCTGAAAAAAGTTAACAAGATGGTAGAACTGCCGGATAACGCAGCAGTTCGCGGCATGGTTAATCAGGTTTCTTACCTGGTTAAAGTAGAAGAAGCATAAGGAGGTACCGTAATGGACTTATCTAATTTACAGCCGGCTGAAGGTTCCAGACAGAACGATAACTTCCGCAGAGGCCGTGGACATGGTTCAGGAAATGGTAAAACAGCAGGTAAAGGCCACAAAGGACAGAAAGCACGTTCCGGAGCACCGAGACCGGGATTTGAAGGTGGCCAGATGCCTTTATACAGACGTCTTCCGAAGAGAGGTTTCAAAAACAGAAACTCCAAGGAAATCGTTGGAATCAATGTAGATGCTCTGAATCGTTATGAGGACGGAGCTGTTGTAACCGTAGAAACTATGATTGAGACTGGTCTTGTTTCCAATCCGAGAGATGGCGTAAAAATCCTTGGAAACGGTGAAGTCACCAAAAAACTCACTGTAAAAGCAAATGCTTTCAGCGAGAGCGCAAAGGCAAAAATTGAAGCGGCAGGTGGAACAGTCGAGGTGATCTAATGTTTAAGACCTTTATCAATGCATTTAAGGTCAAAGATGTTCGTCGCAAAATATTTTATGTGCTTATGATGCTTGTTGTCATCCGGTTAGGCTCTCAGATGCCTGTACCGGGTGTCAATACAAGCTTTTTTGCGAATTATTTTGCAAATAATACGAATGAGGCATTCAGCTTCCTGAATGCATTCACGGGCGGCGGTTTCGACCGTTTCTCCATCTTTGCTCTGAGTATTACACCGTACATTACTTCTTCCATCATTATTCAGCTGCTCACCATTGCAATTCCACGACTTGAGGAAATGCAGCGTGACGGCGAAGAGGGAAGAAAGAAAATGACTGCGATTACTCGTTATGTGACAGTAGGTCTTGCATTGTTTGAGTCTGTTGCCATGGCAGTAGGCTTTGGACGCCAGGGACTCCTCACCACTTTTAACGCAGTTAATGTGATTGTTGTAGTGGCAGCTCTGACAGCCGGTTCTGCCTTCCTTATGTGGGTGGGAGAACAGATCAACGACAAGGGCGTTGGAAATGGTATTTCTATGGTCCTGTTAATCAACATCCTTTCCAGAATCCCGCAGGATATGGTAACCCTTTACGAAACCTTCGTAAAAGGCAAAACCATCGCGCGTGGTCTGCTGATGTGGATTATCATCGCTGTTGTGATCATCGCTGTTGTTGTGCTGGTACTGATCCTGAATGGCGCTGAGAGAAGAATTCCGGTACAGTATTCCAAGAAAATGGCCGGAAGAAAAATGGTTGGCGGACAGTCATCCAATATTCCGCTGAAGGTAAATACAGCGGGCGTTATCCCGATCATCTTTGCATCATCCATCATGTCTTTCCCATCGATTATCCTGTCGTTTGTCGGAAAGTCGGATATCAAAGGCATCGGCGGAACGCTGATCAAGATGCTGAATTCCAACAACTGGTTTGATAAAACCAATCCAGTTGCTTCGCTGGGCCTGATTCTCTACATTGTCCTTGTTATTTTCTTCGCTTATTTCTATACCTCCATCACCTTCAACCCGATGGAAGTTGCAGATAACATGAAAAAACAGGGCGGCTTTATCCCAGGCATCCGCCCGGGTAAATCCACGGTAGATTATCTGAACAATCTGCTCAGCTATATTATTTTTATCGGTGCAGCAGGTCTTACCATTGTTGCAGTGATTCCATTTTTCTTTAATGGATTTTTCAAAGCGAATGTATCCTTTGGAGGTACTTCTCTGATCATTATTGCCAGCGTAATTCTGGAAACCTTAAAACAGATTGAATCCATGATGCTGGTACGCAATTACAAAGGATTCTTAAACGATTAAGGCATAAGAGGGACTGTCTGGATAAGACAGGCCCTTTCTTTTGTTTAAAGCGCTTTTAAAGAGGCTTTAACAGAGAAAATTTTTGCTATTGTGGTTTATTTTATGGTATAATAGGGTAAATTACACGCAGTGGATTGCTGCAAATTCAAACATGGGAGGAAAAGCGCATGAAAATTATTATGTTGGGGGCACCTGGTGCCGGAAAAGGTACACAGGCAAAACAGATCGCTGCAAAATATGAGATTCCTCATATTTCAACCGGCGATATCTTCCGCGCAAATATCAAAGAGGGAACCGAGCTTGGAAAGAAAGCGAAAGCATTCATGGACAAGGGAGAACTCGTTCCAGACGAGCTGACCTGCGATCTTGTTGTAGACCGTATTTCCAAACCGGACGCAGCAAAGGGCTACGTGCTGGATGGCTTCCCAAGAACGATTCCGCAGGCAGAGGCACTGACCAAAGCCCTGGAAGCACGCGGAGAGAAAATTGACTACGCAATCAATGTAGAAGTACCGGATGAAAATATCGTTCACCGTATGGGCGGACGCCGTGCCTGCATCGGATGCGGAGCAACCTATCATGTAGAATTTAACGCACCAAAGGTAGAAGATGTATGCGATACCTGCGGCGGCGAGCTGGTTCTCCGTGATGACGATAAACCTGAGACCGTACAGAAGAGACTGTCTGTATACCATGCTCAGACACAGCCTCTGATTGACTACTATAAGAAAGCCAATGTTCTGGTGGAAGTTGACGGAACCCAGGATATCAACGTGGTATTTCAGGATATAGTAAAGATTTTAGGAGCGTAAAGGATGTCCATATCAATTAAAACTGCCCGGGAAATTGAAAAAATGCGCCGTGCCGGTGAACTGCTGGAGAAGGTACACGATGAATTAGGCCGCGCCATCCATCCGGGAATGTCAACCTGGGAAATCAACAAGCTCGGAGAAGAGATGATCCGCAGCTTCGGATGCACTCCCAACTTTTTAAACTATAATGGGTATCCGGCTTCGATCTGCGTTTCTGTGAACGAAGAAGTGGTTCACGGAATCCCAAGTAAAAAACGGATTCTGAAAGAGGGCGACATTGTCAGCCTGGATGCGGGACTTATCTATGAAGGATACCATTCCGACGCAGCCCGCACACACGCGGTCGGTGAGATCTCGCCGGAGGCAAGAAAACTGGTGGAAGTAACACGCCAGGCCTTTTTTGAAGGAATCAAATACGCAAAAGCAGGCCATCATCTTCATGAGATTTCGGCGGCGATCGGTGCATACGCAGAGAGCTTCGGCTACGGCGTTGTCCGCGACCTGGTAGGCCACGGCATCGGAACGCACCTGCACGAAGATCCGGCAGTGCCGAACTTCGCACAGCCAAGCCGCGGCGTCCGTCTGCAGCCTGGCATGACGCTCGCCATCGAGCCGATGATCACAGCCGGAGGCTATGCAGTCAGATGGCTGGATGATGACTGGACCGTTGTGACAGAAGACGGCTCTCTTGCCGCACATTATGAGAACACGATTCTGATTACGGAGGGAGAACCGGAAATTCTGACACTTTCGCATACGGAGGAGGATTTATGAAACCGATTGTGAAAGGAATGTTTGCCAGAAGCCTGGCCGGCCACGATAAAGGAAAGCTGTATGTGATTTCGGATGTACAGGAGCCATACGTATTCCTGGTGGACGGAAAAATCCGTACCGCCAACCGGCCGAAAAAGAAGAAGCTGATTCACGTACAGCCGGATTACGAAATGACGGATGCGGTTCGTGATGAAGATATCCGTAAGGCATTAAAAGAAAAAAGTTGCAAAGAGTTGAAGGAGGATTAATCAATGTCTAAGGCAGATGTAATTGAAGTAGAGGGAACTGTCCTCGAGAAATTACCAAACGCAATGTTTAAAGTAGAACTGGAAAATAAACACGTTGTACTGGCTCATATCAGCGGAAAGCTGCGTATGAACTTTATCCGTATTCTTCCGGGAGACAAAGTAACCATCGAGCTGTCCCCATACGATCTGGACAAGGGACGTATTATCTGGAGAGATAAATAAGAAATACGATAAAAAAAGCCATCCGGCATGCCGGATGGCTTTTTCTCTGTATGTGTTTCTCTGTATTCATCCCCAATAACAGTAACCGTTCTACAGAACAAAGATTTCGATCACCGGCCTTCAGATTTCTGACAGCCACAAAGCAAGCACCAGTCTGCAAACCCTGCAGCATCCGCGGCGGCGGGCATCTGAATTTCTTTTCAGTCCCTTTTGAAACCTTCCAGATGTATTATGCAATATTTTAATAGAAAAAGCAATGAAAAAAGTATAAAATTTTATGAAAACTTTTTGTAAAAACCAGGAGAATTTGTGCACTTTTGAAACAAAATTTTTAAACCGTCAGAAAAAAAAGAAAAAGTGAAAAGACAGGAGAAAAGAGCGGCCGGAAAACCGTGAAAATGACAGATGAGGGCTCGAAAGCGACAGAAGAATATATGTTTGTGAATTCTGTGTGAAGTTGAAATATTTGGTTGAATTCTCAAAATAATGTGATACAATGCAATAGAGAAACTTTACGGAGAAATTTTACCGGGAAGGATCTCCTGTGCGGTGCGGTAAAATCCATGTACCGGCAGAAATCAGGGAAACATTTTATGAAACAGCAGGCTGCAGTCTGAAAAAAATTCGGATCTGCAGCAATGGCATCGCTGCTCCTTACAGATAACAGGAAAGGAAAATGTGCAATGACAAAAAGGGGAAAGAAAAAAGGCCTTGTTGCAGCATTGAGCGTAGTTGCAGTGATTGTTTTACTTGCCGCTGCATATGGAATCTTCTGTCTGATCATCGAGGATGACAAAATCTGGGCAGATGCTTCTATTAACGGAGTAAACATTCAGGGAATGAGCAAAAAAGAAGCTGCGCAGACAGTAGAACAGAAGTTTGAAGAAGATTATAAAGATACAGCTGTTACCGTTGAGCTGGATGGTCAGCAGTATACGATGAACGTATTTCCAATGCTGGGGATGGATGCTTCCGCAGAAATTGAAAAAGCATATGAAAAAGGCCATGGAAATCTTCTGGTTCGCGGTCTGGAGTGGGTCGAGATGAAATGGGGAAAGGCAGAGAAGCTTTCCTATGATGTGCAGCCGACTGCGACCCATCCAGATGAGGTGGAAGGAATTGTACAGGCATCCGGCATTCAGGATTACAACTCCATGCAGGATACTACATATGAAGTAACAGATACCGGCCTGATCGTGCATAAAGGCATTTCCGGAACCAGACCGGATGTGGATGCCTTAAAACAGCAGATCCAGACGAATGTGACAGCAATGAATTTCCAGGATGTAATTTCCTGCCCGACGGCAGAAAATCAGCTGACAGAACCGGATTTTGCCGGAATTGCAAGCCAGATTTATACCGATCCCGTCAATGCGACGCTGGATCCGGATAACGGATATTCCGTTGTGGCATCGAAAAACGGAACCTCAATGAATGCGGACAATGCGAAAGCCGAGTATGAGAGTGCAGAAGAAAATACGGATATCACGATTCCGTTTACATTTACCGAGCCGGAGATTACAACCGAGAAGATGAACGCAAACCTGTTTAAAGACACGCTTGGAAGTTACAGCTCCAGCGCAGCGGGTGGAACGAGCGGAAGAATTCACAACGTCGGACTTACGGCATCTATATGCAACGGACAGATTGTTCTGCCGGGAGAAACCTTCTCTTTTAATGGTGTCGTAGGTGATACAACGGCGGAAAAAGGATATCAGGAGGCAGCAGGCTATCAGGATGGCAAAGTCGTCCAGGTACTTGGAGGAGGCGAATGCCAGGTGTCCTCCACACTGTTTTCCGCTATTTTGTACACAGACCTTGATGTGGTGGAAAGAGCCAACCATTCGATGCCGGTACATTATGTGCCGTCTGGAATGGATGCAACCGTATTCTGGGATTCACCGGATTTCAAATTTGAAAATAATCATAAGTACCCGGTGAAAATTGTGATGAATATGGACAGCAGTGACACACTGACCGTAAAAATTCTCGGAACAAAAGAAAACGACTATACCATTGAGCCAAGGGTAAAGCAGATCGATGAAATGAGTAATGTAACGTATCGTGATTACAAAGATGCAAGCGGAAATGTAGTAAAATCAGAATCCGTATGCGCAAGCAAATACAAACCGCTGAACTCAGGATCATGATGCAAAAAAAGATGTTACCTGTAAAAACAGACGGGACAGAGAAAAAAATCTGTCCTGCCTGTTTTTTTTCTTACCGGTGGGAGAAATGAAAAAATGCACAGAAAAGGAGCAAAAAAAAGTGAAAAAATATGTAAAAAATTCCTTGCATTTCCGGGGACAAAATGCTATACTATAAAACGAACTTTTGCGCGTGGACTTTTTTCTAACCCACAAAAAGAAAGCGCATCCCAAAAGTTTACAACAGAAAATTCCCCTACACGGGGCGCTAGGAGCAAAGAAAGGAGGATTCATCATGAAGGTTAGATCTTCTGTAAAACCGATCTGCGAGAAATGCAAAGTTATCAAAAGAAAAGGTAGCATCAGAATCATTTGTGAGAATCCAAAGCACAAACAGCGCCAGGGCTAATCCGTCATTAGGCTTGATCGTAATTGTGCAGATTTTAAGTGCGGCTGCAGCAAAGATGCGCGTGAGTGCGTTGTTTTGCTGTTAATATTATAAAGTGAGACACCTGGCAGACAAAGCAGCCAGGACACCTCCGGCGGATGGACGCGCGGAGCGCAGACATCCCTTATAATATTGCTTAATACTCCCATCTGTCAGGTGGCAGAAGGAGAAAGGTCGTGCGAACACGGCTGGATACACGCATACCTGTATCCCAATTAGGAAAATATTAATGTTTTAGAAAAATGGAGGACAAAGTACATGGCTCGTATAGCTGGTGTAGACTTACCAAGAGACAAACGTGTTGAGATTGGTCTGACCTATATCTACGGAATCGGTAGAACAAGTGCAGATCGTATCTTAAAAGAGGCTGGAGTAAATCCAGATACACGCTGCAGAGATTTGACAGACGATGAAGTAAAGAGACTCAGCGCAGTTATCGATGAGACTCAGGTTGTAGAGGGAGATCTTCGTAGAGAAATCGCTATGAACATCAAACGTCTGCAGGAGATCGGATGCTACAGAGGTATCCGTCATCGTAAAGGCCTTCCGGTTCGTGGTCAGAAAACAAAGACCAACGCAAGAACCCGCAAAGGTCCTAAGAGAACTGTTGCAAATAAGAAGAAATAATTTAACCAGTAGTCCAATATAAGATTAAGAAAGTGTAGGTTAGTTTTAAAATGGCAAAAGTGACAAAGAAAACGACAAAACGTCGTGTCAGAAAAAACGTTGAACACGGACAGGCACATATCCAGTCTTCCTTCAATAATACAATCGTAACACTGACTGATGCAGAAGGAAACGCTCTTTCATGGGCAAGTGCCGGCGGTCTGGGATTTAGAGGTTCAAGAAAATCTACTCCATACGCAGCTCAGATGGCTGCAGAAACTGCTACCAAAGCAGCGCTGGTTCATGGCTTAAAGACTGTTGACGTTATGGTAAAAGGACCAGGATCAGGTCGTGAAGCTGCAATCCGTGCCCTTCAGGCATGCGGTCTTGAAGTTACAAGCATCCGCGACGTAACACCGGTTCCGCACAACGGATGCCGCCCACCAAAACGTAGAAGAGTCTGATTAGGAGGTTAAGAACATGGCAGTAAATAGAGTACCAGTCCTGAAAAGATGCAGATCCCTCGGAATGGATCCTGTATATCTTGGAATTGATAAGAAGTCCACAAGACAGCTGAAAAGAGCAAACAGAAAAATGTCTGAGTATGGTCTTCAGTTAAGAGAAAAACAGAAAGCAAAATTCATCTACGGCGTTCTGGAGAAACCTTTTGTTAACTATTACAAAAAGGCTGACAGAATGGAAGGACAGACTGGTGAGAACCTGATGATCCTTCTTGAGCTCCGTCTGGACAACGTTCTGTTCCGTATGGGAATGGCTAGAACCAGAAAAGAAGCACGTCAGATCGTTGACCACAAACACGTTCTGGTTAACGGCAAACAGGTAAATATCCCGTCTTACCTTGTAAGCGCTGGTGATACCATCGAAATCAAAGAGGGTAAAAAATCCTCTCAGAGATATAAAGACATCGTAGAGGTTACAGGCGGCCGTCTGACTCCAGAATGGATCGAGGCTGATCTTGAGGCACTCAAAGGTGTTGTAAAAGAGCGTCCTACCCGCGAAATGATCGATGTTCCGGTTGACGAAGTGCAGATCGTCGAGCTGTATTCTAAATAAAGAATCGCCATACGCGGAAGGCTTTATTCCCATGAGTAATGAGCCAACCAATTTAAAAGGAGGGGCTTTCGAGTGTTTGATTTTAACAAACCGAAAATTGAAATTACTGAGATTTCTGATGACAAGAAGTACGGCAGATTTGTGGTTGAACCTCTGGAAAGAGGCTACGGTATCACATTAGGTAATTCTCTTCGCAGAATTATGCTTTCTTCCCTCCCTGGAGCAGCAGTAAGCCAGGTTAAAATCGAGGGCGTTCTTCATGAATTCAGCTCCATCCCTGGAGTAAAAGAAGACGTTACAGAAATCATCATGAACCTGAAGAGCCTTGCAATCCGCAATAACAGCGTAACCAACGAAGCAAAAGTTGCTTATATTGAGTTCGAGGGCGAGGGAGTTGTAAGAGCATCCGATATTCAGGTAGATCAGGATATTGAGATCATGAATCCGGATCAGGTAATCGCAACCCTGAACGGCGGCCCGGACAGCAAGCTGTACATGGAGCTGACGATCACAAAAGGCCGCGGTTATATCAGTGCTGACAAAGGCAAGAGCGATGACATGCCGATCGGCGTTCTCGCTGTGGATGCTATCTATACACCGGTTGAGCGTGTAAACCTCAAAGTGGAGAACACCCGTGTAGGTCAGATTACCGATTACGATAAACTGACACTGGATGTTTACACCAGAGGAACACTGGATCCGGACGAGGCAGTCAGCCTGGCAGCTAAGGTTTTAAGCGAGCATCTGAAACTCTTCATCGATCTGTCTGAGAATGCGAAGACAGCAGAAGTTATGATCGAGAAAGAGGACAATGAGAAAGAGAAAGTTCTGGAGATGAACATCGACGAGCTTGAGCTTTCCGTGCGTTCCTATAACTGCTTGAAACGTGCCGGTATCAATACCGTAGAAGAGCTGTGCAACAAAACTTCCGAAGACATGATGAAGGTTCGTAACCTGGGCCGCAAGTCTCTGGAAGAGGTACTTGCAAAGCTGAAAGAACTGGGACTGTCACTGAGTCCTGGGGACGGAGAATAAATCACAGCGATTTATCTTTCCGTTTGATTTGTAGACGAAAACCCCCTGTCAGTAAGTCCGAGGCAGCATGACTTGCGGGTTCCACAAATGGAGGAAAATTTAAAATGGCAAAATATAGAAAACTTGGCAGAACATCTGACCAGAGAAAAGCATTATTAAGAAACCAGGTAACCAACCTTCTGTATCACGGAAAAATCGTTACCACTGAGACCAAAGCGAAAGAGATCCGCAAGATCGCTGAAAGCATGATCGCACTGGCTGTAAAAGAGAAAGATAACTTTGAGACCGTTACCGTTACTGCTAAAGTAGCTCGCAAAGATGCTGATGGCAAACGTGTGAAAGAAGTAAAAGACGGCAAAAAAGTTACCGTATACGATGAAGTTCAGAAAGAGATCAAAAAAGATCTTCCGTCCAGACTTCACGCTAGACGTCAGATGGCAAGCTTCTTCTATCCTGTAACAGAGGTTCCGACCGAAGCAGCAGGACGCAAGAAAAACACCAAGTCCATCGATATGCCACAGAAAATGTTCGATGAGATCGCTCCGAAATATGCAGACCGTAACGGCGGATATACCCGTATCATCAAGATCGGACCGCGTAAAGGTGATGCAGCTATGGAAGTTGTAATCGAGCTGGTTTAATCTGTAAATAGTTTTGAAATTCGCAGGGGCTGCCTCTTAGTAGGTGGCTCCTGTTTTGTTGTATATCATATTTTATATGACACAATTGCGAAATTGTGGCAATGTACGGGGTTGCATCTGCTTTGCGAATAAGGTACAATACAGAATACAGAACAGCTAAAATGGGATACAAAGGAGAGCATTTGCATGGAGAGCAAGAAAAAAATGTTGTTTATTTTTAATCCGTTTTCCGGAAAAGCACAGATTAAAAGTAAACTGTTTGAAATTATCGATGTTTTTGTAAAAGGCGGATATGAAGTCATTGTCCACCCGACGCAGGCAGTCGGAGATGGTTTCGAAAAGACAAAGGAGCTTGCGCCGCAGGTGGATCTCGTTGTCTGCAGCGGGGGCGACGGAACACTGGATGAAGTTGTCAGCGGTCTGATGGAAGTGGATCAGCGCGTTCCGATCGGTTATATTCCGGCCGGAAGCACCAATGACTTTGCAAACAGTCTTTCTATTTCGAAAGATATGGTACAGGCGGCAAAGGATATCATCGAGGGAAACCTGTATTCCTGTGATGTGGGAGCGTTCAACAACGACAGCTTTGTCTACATCGCTGCATTCGGCCTTTTCACGGATGTTTCCTATGAGACAGACCAGCACATGAAAAACATTCTCGGCCATCTGGCATACCTGCTGGAGGGATCCAAACGGATCTGGAATGTGCCGACGTACTGGATTAAAGTCGAGGCAAACGGGGAAACCTTTGAGGGAGAGTATATCTACGGTATGGTGACGAATGCCAAGTCCGTCGGCGGCTTCAAAAACCTGCCGGGACAGGATGTACGCCTGGATGACGGACTCTTCGAGGTAACCCTGATCAAACGCCCGAAAAACCCGCTGGAACTGAATGAGATCATTGCGTCCCTGCTGATGCAGGAGGATCACACAGACCTCATCGATTCGTTCAAGACCGACCGCATCATCATCGAGTCCAACCAGGAGATTTCCTGGACTCTGGACGGCGAATACGGCGGAGATCACGGCTATGTCTGCATCGAAGCGCGCAAACATGCCATGGAACTGGTTCTGAACAATAAGTAGGCACGGCTTTTTGATAAGTTTTTCACAAAAAAGTGCAAAAAAATGGATTTCGCTACGAAAACCATTTGGCATTTGCAGAAAGATGTTGTATAATAAAACCAGTTATGAAAGTAACAAGTATGCCGTAAGCCTGAAAACGGTACACGGCACAATTACAGACACAGGAGGTCATTTGAGCTATGTTAGTATCAGCAAAAGAAATGTTGGACAAAGCAAAAGCTGGCCACTATGCAGTTGGTCAGTTTAACATCAACAACCTGGAGTGGACAAAATCCATCCTTCTTACCGCACAGGAGATGAATTCTCCAGTTATCCTTGGTGTATCTGAGGGTGCAGGAAAATACATGACAGGTTTCAAAACTGTAGCTGCTATGGTAAAAGCTATGATCGAAGAACTGAACATCACTGTTCCGGTTGCTCTGCATCTGGACCACGGAACCTACGAAGGATGCTACAAATGCATCGAAGCAGGTTTCTCATCCATCATGTTTGACGGATCTCATTATCCGATCGAAGAGAACGTTGCAAAAACAAAAGAACTGGTAGCTGTTTGCAAAGAGAAAGGAATGTCTCTGGAAGCAGAAGTTGGTTCTATCGGTGGAGAAGAAGATGGTGTTGTAGGTATGGGCGAATGCGCTGATCCAAACGAGTGCAAGATGATTGCAGACCTCGGTGTAGATATGCTTGCAGCAGGTATCGGCAATATCCACGGTGTATACCCGGCTAACTGGCAGGGACTGAGCTTTGAGACTCTGGCAGCTGTACAGGAGCTGACAGGAACTATGCCGCTCGTTCTTCACGGTGGTACAGGTATCCCGGATGACATGATCAAGAAAGCCATTGACCTTGGCGTTTCCAAAATCAATGTAAATACAGAGTGCCAGCTTGCATTCGCAGCAGCTACCCGTAAATACATCGAAGAGGGCAAAGATCAGCAGGGTAAAGGATTTGATCCTCGTAAACTGCTTGCTCCGGGCGCAGAAGCTATCAAAGCTACTGTAAGAGAGAAAATCGAACTGTTCGGTTCTGCAAACAAAGCCTGAGTTTAAGCACGAAAATGCTGTGCAGGATTCCTGGGGGACTTCCTCCTCAGGGTCCGCACAGTATTTTTTTTCGCGAGCAACGAGTCAAAGTCCGTGCTTGTACGAGACCTTGACGACTGCCGCGAAAGCTTTCATCGAATCCGCTAATTTTTTCGCCTGAATTAGGAAAGTTTTGTAAAATAATACGAAAAAGGGACTGAGTTCAAAAAAGCACTTGCGTTTTTGGGGTTTTTGAGTTATTTTAGTATCAGTTGGAAATCAAATCCATATGCGAATGTAAAACAAGGGCGTTCTACAAAAAATATAGCTTTTTTAGCTACCTTTTTGAGAACTCCTTTTTCTTGTATTAGGATCTTTTTAGAATCCGGCGGGAAGGTCGCATCGCAAAATTCACAAATGGAAAGGAAGAAAGAAAATGGGAGAATATGTAAATCCGGCCAAAATCTTTGGCGAAAATGTATTCAATGACACTGTAATGCAGGAACGTCTTCCAAAAAATGTTTACAAGAAGCTGAAAAAGATCATCGAAGAAGGCGGTGAGCTGGATCTTGCTACTGCAGATACGATTGCACATGAGATGAAAGAATGGGCAATTGAAAAAGGAGCAACACACTATACACACTGGTTCCAGCCGCTGACTGGTACAACTGCAGAAAAGCACGATTCTTTTATCACAGCACCGATGCCGAACGGCAAAGTACTGATGAGCTTCTCCGGTAAAGAGCTGATCAAAGGCGAGCCGGATGCATCTTCTTTCCCGTCCGGTGGACTGCGTGCTACCTTTGAGGCAAGAGGATATACAGCATGGGACTGCACCTCACCGGCTTTCGTTCGTCAGGACGCAGCAGGCGCAACCCTCTGCATTCCGACTGCATTCTGCTCCTACACAGGAGAGGCGCTTGACCAGAAAACACCGCTTCTTCGTTCCATGGAAGCTCTGAATGTACAGTCCCTGCGTCTGTTAAAACTGTTCGGAAACACCACTTCCAAGAAAGTAACTCCTTCCGTAGGACCGGAGCAGGAATACTTCCTGGTAGATGCAGAGAAATTCCTGCAGAGAAAAGACCTGATCTACACCGGCCGTACCCTGTTCGGCGCAATGCCTCCAAAAGGACAGGAGATGGACGATCACTATTTCGGAACCATCCGTCAGAGAATTGCTTCCTTTATGAAGGAGGTCAACATTGAGCTGTGGAAGATGGGCGTTACCGCAAAGACACAGCACAATGAGGTTGCACCGGCACAGCATGAGCTGGCTTCCATCTATTCCGAGGCAAACGTAGCAGTCGACAACAACCAGCTCGTAATGCAGACCTTAAAGAGAGTTGCATGCCAGCACGGACTGAAATGCCTGCTGCATGAGAAACCGTTCGCAGGTGTCAACGGTTCCGGAAAACATAACAACTGGTCCATCACCACAGATGACGGCATCAACCTTCTTGAGCCGGGCAAAACACCGCACGAGAACATTCAGTTCCTGCTTGTGTTAAGCTGCGTCCTGAAAGCTGTTGATGTTCACGCAGATCTGCTCCGTGAGTCCGCAGCCGATCCAGGAAACGATCACAGACTGGGAGCCAACGAGGCGCCGCCGGCCATCATTTCCGTATTCCTTGGCGAGCAGCTGGAGGACGTTGTTGAGCAGCTGATCAGCACCGGAAATGCAACCAAGAGTAAAAAAGAGGGCGTTCTGGAGACTGGTGTTAAGACGCTTCCGGATCTCAAGAAAGACGCTACCGACCGTAACAGAACCTCACCGTTCGCCTTCACCGGAAACAAATTCGAGTTCCGTATGGTTGGTTCCCGTGACTCCGTTGCAGCTCCGAACATCGTACTGAACACCATCGTTGCAGAAGCATTCCGCGATGCATGCGATGTACTGGAAGGCGCTGAAAACTTTGAGGACGCTGTCCATGATCTGATCAAGAAGAACTTAAGTGAGCATCAGAGAATCATCTTCAATGGCGACGGATATGCAGATGAGTGGTTAGCTGAGGCAGAGAGAAGAGGACTTCCGAACATCAAATCCATGGTGTACGCAATCCCGGCACTGACCACTGATACCGCAATCAAACTGTTCGGCGATTTCAAAGTATTCACCGAGGCAGAGCTGGTATCCCGTGCAGAAGTTAAATTCGAGAACTATGCAAAGACCATCAACATCGAAGCAAAGACCATGATCGACATGGCAAGCAAACAGATCATCCCGGCAGTCATCAAATATGCGACTTCCCTGGCTGGATCCATCAACACCATCACCGCAGCAGGTGTTACGGCAGTTGGTGTACAGAAGAATCTGCTGAACGAGACAAGTGCACTGCTTGAGGAGACCCAGAAAGCACTCGACGAGCTGATCGCAATCGAGAATGCAGGATGCGAGATGGAAGACGGCGAAGCAAAAGCAAAATACTACTACGAGAAAGTTGCTCCGGCTATGGAGGCACTCCGTGCACCGGTTGACAAACTGGAAATGATCGTAGACAAAGAGATGTGGCCGATGCCGTCCTACGGCGATCTGATGTTTGAGGTTTAACCCTAGTAGACAAGAAGTCTCCCACTTCTAAAGCGGTGGGATGAATTGTTAAAAGAAACACAACGGCAGTGGCGGGCGGAGAGAAATCGGTATCCTCCACTGACATGAGGCAAGTCACAGTCGAACTATTTTCGACATGTCAGACTCCGTGAAAATACCGACTGTGAGTTGAAACAATCCGCAGACGATCCGCTAAATTGTAAAAATTCTGTGAAAACAGGGCAGAAAAAGAGGCTGTTTTTGACAACAGCCTCTTTTTTTAGTATAATGGGGATTAGCTGTTGCCAGAAGAAAAGGGCGGACAGCGCTGCCGGAAGAAACGGCAGGAAAACATGGAGGAAACGCTTCTGGATTTCGAAGGAAAACAGAAGTATACAGAACTATGAATGCAGAACTGGAAATTTTAGGTGTGAAGCTGAAACATTACCACGTTGATGCGGCGATGGAGATTGTGGAGGAATACCTCTCGAATGATAAGCTGAACACCATCGGGATTGTGACGATGCAGATGCTGATGCAGGCGAGCAAGGAACCGACGTGGAAACAGTATATCGAAGATCTGGATCTGACGGTCATCGGGGAAACCGAAGTGCTGGAGGCAGCAGGAATCGACCCGGAGACGCCGTCCTATGAGGAAGTGGAGACGAACGAGTTCATCGCACGCTTTTTCTGGGGACTGATTCAGAAAAAAAGCCGGATTTTCGTACTGGGCGACACTGGGGAAGAACTGCAGACACTGCAGAAATATCTGACAGAAACGTATCCCGGCATTGAGATCGGAGGCGGTGCTGTCGTCGAGACGCTGGAGGAATCCGCGTTTGACAGCCTGGTCAACGAGATCAACAGCCAGACGACGGACGTGATTGTGAGCGGCCTTGCGGGAACGCGGCAGGATCGTTTCGTTCTGGAAAACAGCAGCAAAATCAGCGCGAAAATCTGGCTGAGCCTTGGCGAACACTCAACACTGCAGAACGAGGCCGGTATAAAAACGAGCTGGTGGGGAACTCTGCTAAAGAAGAATACGTTCAAGTGGATGGTAACAAAATATAACAGCGAAAAGGACGGTTGAAGTTCATGAACTGGATACGGAACAAACAGCAGTGGAGAGATTATCTGCTGATTACGCTGGGAACCGCGGTCATGGCGGTTGCGACCAGCTCGATTTACGACCCGGCGGGGCTTGTTACCGGAGGATTTTCCGGTCTTGCAATCGTCATCAAACAACTGAGCCAGATGCTGTTCGGAAAAGGAGTTCCGCTCTGGGTGACGAACCTTGTGCTGAACATTCCGCTCTTTCTTTTTGGAATCCGCATGAGCCGTGATTTTCTTGTGAAAACCATTTTTGGAACCCTGATGAACACGTTCTGGTTTGCCGTTCTCCCGGTTCTGCAGCTGGTGCCGGATGACAGGATGCTCTCCGCACTTTTTGGCGGCGTTCTGATGGGAGCAGGCATCGGCCTCGTCTTCATCGGAAACGGTACGACGGGCGGAACGGATATGATGGCGGCTCTGATCCAGAGAAAGCTGCGCCACTATTCCGTTGCACAGGTTATGCAGGTGCTTGATGGAATCATCGTCATCGCCGGTATTTTTGTCTTCGGTATCCACGCTTCGCTCTATGCGATCGTGGCAATCTACGTGACGACGAAAATGACGGATGCCCTGATGGAAGGTATGAATTATGCGAAATCCGCGTTTATCATTACCGCGCATCCGGAGCAGGTAGCCGATGAGCTCATGGAAGAACTCGACCGCGGCGCGTCCGGCATCCACATCAAGGGAATGTACACGGGCGAAGAGCGTATGATGGTATTCTGTGTTGTGGGCAAAAAACAGATCCCGCAGCTCAAACAGATCGTAGGAACGATCGATCCGGACGCGTTTGTCGTTGTGTCGGATGCAAGAGAGGTCTTAGGAGAGGGCTTCCAGACGGATTTCTCCTGACCTTTTTACGTATTTTGTGGTATAAATGTTGTGTTTTCTCTTCCTTTTTTGTCTATTTTGTATTAAAATAAGTATATCTGTGAGGTACTTTGCATCAGGAGCAGAACCATGGGGGTGTGGATATGCCTGGCAATGAAAGCGGGTGCAGCCGGAGACAAACTATAGGATGAAAGAGGGAAGAAAATATGATTTCAAATCAGATTTTACAGAGTACCATTGAGGGAATCAAAAACATTTCGCGTGTCGAACTCTGCGTGACTGATATAGAAGGAAAAGTTCTGGTAACAACTTTTCCGGAGGTTGAGATCAGCCAAAATGATATTGTAACGTTTGCGCAGTCTCAGGCAGATTCCCAGACCATGAAAAATTATCAGTTTTTTAAAGTATACGATGAACACCAGCTGGAGTACATTCTGGTTGTAAAAGGCGGAAACGATGACATTCACCTGATCGGGAAAATGGTTACCTTCCAGATTCAGGGCCTCCTTACCGCCTACAAGGAGCGCTTCGATAAAGACAACTTTATCAAGAACCTGCTGCTCGACAACCTGCTGCTGGTCGACATCTACAACAGGGCGAAGAAGTTACATATTGAAGTGGAAGCACGCCGCCTTGTATTTATTCTTGAGACAAATCCGGATAAGAACAGCGGGGCGCTGGAAAGCGTCAAGAGTCTGCTCGGTACCAAATCCGGTGACTTTATCACTGCCGTCGATGAGAAAAACATCATCATCGTAAAAGAACTTGCTCCAGGTGAGGATTATGCCCAGATGAACAAAGTGGCAGCCACCATTCTGGAAGCAGCAGGAAGAGATGAGGAGGGGAAAACCCACGTTGCTTACGGTACCATTGTCAAGGAGATCAAAGAAGTATCGCGTTCCTATAAAGAAGCCAGAATGGCGATGGACGTCGGAAAAATTTTCTCCGCTGAGAATGATATCTATGCATACAGCTCACTGGGCATCGGCCGTCTGATTTACCAGCTTCCGATCCCACTGTGCAAAATGTTCATCAAAGAGATTTTCGGCAACAAATCGCCGGATGACTTTGATGAAGAGACACTGACAACGATCAATAAATTCTTTGAAAATTCTCTGAATGTCTCGGAAACCTCGAGACAGCTTTATATACACCGAAATACCCTTGTCTATCGGCTGGATAAGCTGCAGAAGAGCACGGGACTCGATCTTAGAGTTTTTGAAGATGCGATCACATTCAAGATTGCGCTTATGGTTGTGCAGTACATGAAATACATGGAAACGCTCGATTATTAAGCGAGAACCCTTGAAGGAGGAATTGCATGATAACATTGGATAGTGTAAGTAAGAGTTACGCGAAAGGCCAGCCGGCCGTCAACAACGTATCCTTACACATCGAGAAGGGGGAATTCGTCTTTATCGTGGGAAACAGCGGTTCTGGAAAATCGACGCTGATCAAGCTCCTTTTGAAAGAACTCGAGCCCACATCCGGCACCATTAAGGTAAACGGACAGATCTTAAATAAAATGAAACGCTGGAGAGTGCCGAAATACCGCCGCGGTGTCGGCGTCGTATTCCAGGATTTCCGCCTTTTAAAAGACCGGAATGTCTATGAAAACGTAGCATTCGCACAGCGTGTCATCGAGAAACCGAACCGCGTCATTAAAAAGCGCGTGCCGGAAGTCCTGACGCTGGTCGGACTGGCAGAGAAGTACAAATCCTTCCCGAAGGAGCTTTCCGGAGGAGAGCAGCAGCGAGTTGCCGTGGCAAGAGCCATTGTCAACCGGCCTGACATTCTTCTGGCGGACGAGCCGACCGGAAACCTGGACCCGGGAAACTCCATGGAGATTATGAAGCTCCTGGAGGAAATCAACAACAGAGGAACGACCGTTCTTGTGGTAACCCACAACCGTGAGATCGTCAACTCCATGAAAAAACGCGTTATTACCATGCGAAAAGGCGTGGTAGTCAGCGATGAGAAGGAGGGCGAGTACCATGAGGTTTAGTACACTGGGCTACAGCATCAAACAGGGTGTCAAAAACATCTGGAGAAACAAGATGTTCTCGCTGGCATCCATCGCAACCATGGGAGCCTGTATCTTTCTGTTCGGTATCTTCTTTGCGGTTGTCATCAACTTTAACTACATCGTAAAAAATGCCGAGACAGACGTATCCATGACCGTCTTCTTCAACGAAGATGTGGATCAGGCGACGATCGATGAGATCGGAACGGAGATCAAGGCCAAGACCGATGTGGTCAAGGAATGTAAGTATGTTTCCGCGGATGAGACGTGGGAAAACTTTGCAAAACAGTATTTCGAAGGAAAAGAGGAATACAAGGACGGCTTTAAGCCAAACGACAACCCGCTCGCAACTTCTGCTCACTACGAGGTTTACGTATACCAGGTAGAGACGCAGGATGCACTGGCTGAGTATATCCGCTCGCTGGACGGTGTCCGTGAGGTTAAACAGGCCGAGGGTGCAACAACAACGTTGACGACGATGAACCGTGTCATTGGCTACGTTTCCATCGCGATCATCCTGATTCTTCTTGCCGTATCTGTTTTCCTGATCAGCAATACCGTCACGATCGGTATTTCGGTCCGGAAAGAGGAGATCGGTATCATGAAGCTGATCGGTGCGACGAACCTGTTTGTAAGGGCTCCGTTCCTGATCGAGGGTATCCTGATCGGTCTCGTCGGAGCAGCGATTCCGCTGGGGCTGCTGTACGTTGTATACAACAGAGTCATCAGCTACGTTATGACGGAGTTCAGCGTACTGTCGAACTTTATGGCATTCATGCCGGTATCGGCCGTATTCCGGATTCTGCTTCCGGTCGGACTCATTCTCGGTATGGGAATCGGACTTGTCGGCAGTATCTTTACGATTCGAAAACACTTGAAAGTCTGATAGGATTAGACAATATAATAAAGTAAAAATAAGTCCCGGAATCCGTCAAAAGATTCCGGGATCTTTCGATTGGGAGGCATATTTTGGAAGAACTGATGAAGGAAGAAAAAGAGGGCGTAAAAGCGGCAGAGCAGGAAAAACCGAAAAAGCGCAGAAACAGAAAGAAAAACCGAAAAAATGAGATGCGGAAGAGCTACTTTGCGGGCATGATTTCCATGCTGGCGCTTGTAATGATCGTGCTTGTCGGAACAACGTTTCTTTGGCCGGGAAGCAGTGCGGACCACCCCGGCGGCTTCTGGTCGTGGCGGAAGACGGCGGCGATCAAAGCGATGATCAGCCAGCTTTACGCGGGCGATGTGGATGACACAGAGCTGTCGGATGCGATGTATAAAGGGATGATCAGCGGCCTCGGCGACAAGTATTCTACGTATTACACGAAAGAGGAATACGAAGCGATCAAGACAGCGCAGGAGGGCTACTATCAGGGTATCGGTGTTACGGTGACGCTGGACGGCGATAAGCTGCAGGTCACCGGCGTACAGGACGATACCCCGGCGGCGAAGGCCGGTATTCAGGCGGATGACCGCATTGTGAAGATTGACGGGCAGACACTCGAAGGCTTAAGCCTCAACGATGCGCTCGGTCTTCTGAAAAACAGCGAGAACGATACCGTGACGCTTTCCATCGAGCGGGAAGGCGAGGCGGATCTGATTGAAACGGAAGTCAAAAAAGAGAAGCTTGCGGCGATTGTGGCAGACGGTAAAATGCTGGACGACAAGATCGGCTATCTGGCCATCAGCGAGTTTACAGGGCTTACCTCCGAGCAGTTCCAGAAAGCATACCAGTCACTGCAGGATCAGGGCATGGAGCGCCTGATCATCGATCTGCGCGGCAATCCGGGCGGCCTCGTGACGGCAGTCTGCGACACCCTGCGCCAGATCCTGCCGGAGGGACTCATCGTGTATACCGAGGATAAAAATGGAAAACGGGAAGAGTATACCTGCGACGGCGATACCCCGATCTCGATTCCACTCGTCGTGCTGGTCAATGAAAATACGGCAAGTGCGGCAGAAATCTTCACGGGAGCAGTCAAAGATTACGGCATCGGAACGATTGTCGGAACGACGACATTCGGAAAAGGCATTGTCCAGAATACATTCCAGCTCTCGGACGGCAGCGTGGTGAAACTGACGATTGCCCATTATTACACGCCGCTCGGAAACGACATCCACAAGGTCGGCATTACGCCGGATGTCGAGGTGGAGCTGCCGGATGACGCGACGAGCGATGTGCAGCTCGAAAAAGCGTTGGAAGTTGTCAAAGGACTGGAAAGTGCGGAATAAAATAAGAATTTTTACAGAAAAGCAGGAAAAAGGTAGGAAAAAAAGCACGAACGTGTTATCTTAGTAGAGGAGCCGAAAACAGATCTTGGCAGGCTCTAAAAGAAAGTGAGGAAAGACAGATGAACTTTACAGAAAGAAGAAAACAGGTTTTTGATAAAATGGACCAGGATTCCGCACTGCTTTTGTTTTCTGGAATCGAGCTGCATGTCAGCGCAGACGAATATCTGCCGTTTGAAGCAAACCGCAACTTTTTCTATCTGACCGGCCTTCGCAGAGATCACATGATCCTGATGATGAAAAAGACCGCAAAAGAGGAGAAATCCATTCTGTTTATCGAGGAAGCGGATCTGAACCAGGAGAGATGGTTTGGAAGAAAAGTAACCGTATCTGAGGCACAGGAGATCACCGGAATCGATGACGTTCGTTTCCTGGATTCCTTTGAGGGCATGGTAAACCGTCTGATGGCACGCGAGGACATCGGAACCCTGTATTTCGACTGCTACCGCTATCAGGTCGAGGATCTGCCGGATTACAACATGGTAAAGGCAGAGGAGTTCGCAAAGAAATTTCCAGGCAGACCGATTAAAAACATTGCTCCTGTCATCGCAGCACTGCGGATGCAGAAAGATGAGGATGAGATCGCTCTCGTCCGCCAGGCAATCAAGATCACCGACGACGCGCTGAAATTCGTGATGAAGAATCTGAAACCGGGCTGCACCGAGTATCAGGCACAGGCTGATTTCGAGTACAAGATTTTCCACGAGGGAGCAGACGGAACCGCATTCCCGACGATCGCAGGAAGCGGTGCAAACGGAACGATGCTGCACTACGACACCAACCGTGACGTGTGCGAGGATGAGACCCTGCTTCTGATGGACCTCGGAGCAAAATTCCAGGGCTACTGCGCAGATATCACCAGAACGTATCCAGTCAACGGAAAATATACGGACCGTCAGAGACAGGTTTACGACGTTGTTCTGGCAGCAAACCGCGCCGTTGCAAAAGCAGCAAAACCGGGTATGACATTAAAAGAGCTCGACGATATCGCAAAGGATGTTCTCGGCGAGGGCTGTGTGAAACTTGGCCTGATCGAGAAGAAAGAGGATGTCGGAACCTATTACATGCACGGCGTTTCCCATCACCTCGGCATTGATGTACACGATGTGACCGCGGCATGGAATGATAAGCTGCGTCCGGGTGCCATTATTACCGACGAGCCTGGTTTGTATATTGACGAATGGGAAATCGGTATCCGGATTGAGGACGATATTCTGATTACAGAAAACGGCAGCGAGGTTCTCTCTGAAGCCGTGATGCGTGATCCGGATCAGATTGAAGCGTTTATGCAGGAAAAGTAAAAAAATGACATCGGAAGATGCCAAACCGAAACAAAGCCCAAAGAAAAGAGGCGCAAAAAATCCTGAAAATTTTCCGGAAAAGCAGGAAAAGGTCAGGAACAGATGAAAAGGAGAAAACAAGATGAAAATTGCAGTCACATACGATAACGGGAATATTTTCCAGCACTTTGGAAAAACAGAGAACTTTAAAGTTTATGAAGTAGAAGACAATAAAGTGGTTTCCAGCGAAGTGATCGGATCAAACGGAACCGGTCACGGAGCACTGGCAGGCCTTCTTTCTGACCAGGGCGTGAATGTCCTGATCTGCGGCGGCATTGGCGGCGGAGCACAGGCGGCACTTGCCGAGGCAGGCGTGGAGCTCTGCTCCGGAGCGGAAGGAGATGTGGACGCAGCAGTTGAAGCTTACTTAAATGGAACCCTTACATCTGCAGGTGCAACGTGTGATCATCATGATCACGAGGAAGGTCATTCCTGCGGGGATCACTGTGGAAGCCACGATGACGAGAAAAGCTCCTGTGGTGGTTCCTGCGGAAGCTGCGGCGGCGGATGTGGAGCGCCGACACCGATTATGGAAGGAAAGAATGTCGGAAAAACCTGCCGTACCCATTACAGAGGAACCTTTAATGACGGAAGCCAGTTTGATTCTTCTTACGATCGCGGGGAACCGCTTGCCTTTATCTGCGGTGTCGGACAGATGATCCGCGGCTTTGATGCAGCCGTTGCCAATATGGAGGTCGGTGAAAAGGTTAAGATTCATCTGATGCCGGAGGAGGCTTACGGAATGCCGGATCCGAATGCAATTTTTACCGTTGCGATTGCGCAGCTCCCGGGAGCAGAGGAAGTAGAGGTCGGACAGCAGGTTTATCTGCAGAACCAGTACGGCCAGCCATTCCCGGTCAAGGTTACTGCAAAAGATGAGACCAATATTACGTTCGATGCCAACCACGAGATGGCTGGAAAAGAGCTGAATTTCGAAATTGAGCTGGTAGAAGTGGAATAAAAAACATGAAAAAAAGAGTGCTGAAACGAAGAGGTTCAGCACTCTTTTTTGACGCACGAAAAATTCAACGATTCCGATTTCTGATTTTCCCTATTTTTTGTAAAAGTAAACAAAAAATGACCAAAATTCATTTTTCACCATTTCAAATATTGACTAATAGTCATTTAAGTTGTAAGATGTGGTACTAGAAAAACAAGTTAAAAATGAATCAGAGGAGATGAATGAAAATGGTTAAAGTTGGCAAATGGATTGCCAAGCACAGGATTCTGATGCTGATCATTGGATTTCTGCTGATTATTCCGTCAGTCATCGGAATGGCAGCAACGAAAGTAAACTATGATCTGCTCAGCTATCTGCCGGAGCATCTGGAAACTGTAAAAGGACAGGACATTCTGGTAGATGAATACGGCATGGGTGCGTTCTCCATGGTTGTCGTGGAAAATATGGAAATGAAGGACGTACAGAAACTCGAAGAAAAATTCGAGCAGGTAAACCACGTAAAAGAAGTTTTATGGTATGACGATGTGGCAGACATCAGCGTGCCGGTTGAGATGATCCCGGAAAAACTCCGGAAAGCATTCTACAATGGGGATGCAACCATGATGCTCGTTCTGTTCGACAATACGACTTCTTCCGATGACTCCATGGAGGCAATCGAGGATCTTCGTAAAATTGCGAACGAGCAGTGCTTCATCGGCGGTATGACCGGTGTTGTTACCGATATCAAAAACGTAGCATTAAAAGAGCTGCCGGTTTACGTTGTCATCGCCGCAGTTTTGAGCCTCGTTGTCATCGAGCTGACATCGACTTCCTTCGTTGTTCCGATCCTGTTCCTGTTAAGTATCGGACTTGCAATCCTTTACAACCTGGGAAGCAACGTGTTCCTTGGTGAGACTTCCTACATCACAAAAGCGCTGACCGCCGTGCTGCAGCTTGGTGTTACGATGGACTACTCCATCTTCCTGCTGAACAGCTTCGAGGAGAATAAAAAGCGTTTCCCGGATGACAAAGAGCGTGCGATGGGCCATGCAATCGCCAACACGTTCAAATCCGTAGCCGGAAGCTCCGTTACCACCGTAGCCGGTTTCCTGGCACTGTGTGTTATGACCTTTGCCCTTGGCCGCGACCTTGGTATCGTTATGGCAAAAGGTGTTTTGATCGGCGTTGTCTGCTGTGTCACCGTCCTGCCGGCCATGGTTCTGGTATTTGACAAGGCAATTGAGAAAACGAGACACAAACCGCTGGTAAAAAGCCTGGATAAACCGTCCGCCTTTATCACCAAACATTATAAAGTATGGGTTGTGATCTTCCTGGTTCTGCTGTTCCCGTCGATCTACGGAAATAATCATACCCAGATTTATTACAACATCGCACGTTCCCTTCCATCTACCCTGGACTGTAACGTGGCAAACGATGAAGTAAAAGCGCAGTTCAACGTCAGCAACATGCACATCGTCATGATGGACCGCGATATGGACTCCAAACAGAAAAAGAAAATGATGGATGAGATCGGCAAGGTAAAAGGTGTCAAATCAACCATCAGCATGGGCTCCCTGCTCGGCCCGACCATTCCGGAATCCATGATCCCGGAAAATCTCCGAAGCATGCTGCAGAGCGATGAGTATGAGCTTGCATTTGTGAGCTCTGAATATGAGTCCGCAACAGATGAAGTAAACGAACAGGTCAAAGCGATTGACAAAATCGTAAAATCCTACGATAAAGATGGAATGGTCATCGGTGAAGCACCGTTGATGAAAGACCTGCAGGATGTTACCGATGCTGACCTTGTCAACGTAAACGTGCTTTCCATTGGTGCAATCTTTATCATCATTCTGCTGATCTTCAAATCGATTTCTCTGCCGATTATTCTGGTAGCAGTCATCGAGTTTGCAATTATGCTGAATATGGCAATCCCGTATTATCAGGGAACCAGCCTTCCATTCGTGGCCAGCATCGTAATCGGAGCGATTCAGCTCGGTGCAACCGTGGACTACGCTATCCTGATGACAACCCGTTATCAGAAAGAGCGCCAGAATGGAAAAGACAAAAAAGAAGCTATCAGTATTGCGCATAAGACCAGTATGCCGTCCATCATCAGCAGTGGCCTGAGTTTCTTTGCCGCAACCTTCGGTGTAGCCTGCTACTCTCAGGTTGAGATGATCGGTTCCATCTGTACCCTGCTTGCGCGGGGCGCGATCATCAGTATGGTCGTTGTTATCCTGATTCTGCCGGCAATGTTTATGATTTTCGATAAACTGATCTGTAAGACATCGATTGGATTTTTAAAGAAGAAAACAAAATAAAGTATGACAAATCCCCTGTACCGGAAGTAGCTGGTGCGGGGGAATTTTTTGCTTTGCGTTCAAATTTCTGATGTGACGGATAAGATCCTGCCATAGATTGAAGACTGGCAAAACCGGCCACTGGACGAGGTCTATCCTATTCTCTACATCGATGCAATCCATTATTCTGTAAGGGATAATGGCGTGATCCGAAAGCTTGCTGCTTATCCAATGCGTCGTAAAACCCCTTGCTGTGGGGAGTGTCAAATGGAAGAAGTATACCGGAAAAGAAGAAGGATAATACGGAAAATCTGAAAAGATAAAAACTACTCTTTATGAAGCGTATTCTCATAGTGACAGATCACTGGATGATATCCTGGCGTTTATTGAAAACTGCGCGTCGCATTCTCGTTACTTCAGTGATGAGTTAGACGCGCAA
>NZ_QUGQ01000063.1:0-525 GCF_003479155.1 Blautia sp. AF19-1 | reverse complement strand
CTGTTTTATCCCCAATTAGGTGTAAAACTCTGCTCGATGGCGGGCGGCGGCGTACAAAAAATCTATATGGTGTTTTTAAGAGAATCGTCCCGGTAGGACAGGTCAGGCAGTGACCTGTTCCACCTCTGGGATGGGTTTGAGATTAAAATGAATTTCGATAGAAATGTGTCTTGTTTTATCTTCGTCAATGCGCTCATGCACGACGATTTCTTTGATTAAGCGGTTAAGGGTGGCTGCGTCCAGCTCTGTGATGTTGGCATATTCCTGAATGGCTTCCACCCATTGTTTTGCGTCATTGGCAAGCTGGGCTTCATCGGACAGCCGCTTCCTGCCCTCGGACACTTTTGCTTTAAGCTCCGTCTGCTCGGTCTGTGTCTTTTCCAGCATGGTGTTGAAATTCTGCTCACTGATACGCCCTGCAATCATATCCTCATACAGCCGCATGACCATTTTATCCAGAACCTCAATCCGTTCCTCGTCCCTTGTAAGGGAGCGTTCCATTGCTTCCCGCTGTTCCCGCTGCTC
>NZ_QUGQ01000062.1:0-527 GCF_003479155.1 Blautia sp. AF19-1 | reverse complement strand
TGTGGCAAAGAGCTGATGAGCCAGGACGAGCTGGCAGTTATGGATGGCGGCAAGTGCATCTTGCAGTTGCGCGGTGTGCGTCCGTTTCTTTCAGACAAGTATGACATTACCAGACACCCTAATTTCAAATACACAGCTGATGCAGACAAGCGAAATACCTTTGATATTGAAGCATTTTTGTCTGCCAGACTAAAACTCAAGCCTGATGAGGTCTGCGATGTATATGAAGTAGACACGGAGGGCGTGTAATACGGTTCCGCTGAGAAAGGAGTGATCGTATCTATTTGCCGCAACTGCCTCTGTTGAGGCCATTGGCGTACAAAGCGGGCAATCATCAACAAAATAATGAAAAAGGAGGACAGCCGGGATCAGGCTCTCATATATCGAGGGCAGATTGTTCCGGCTTTTGTGCGCTTATGAAACAAACCTAACTAATCATTCAAATGATTCCGGCTAATATTATTTATGGCATTTTTTGAACAGGCAATTACCGTTCTTCAGACTCTCGTTATCGCTCTGGGTGCTGG
>NZ_QUGQ01000061.1:428-655 GCF_003479155.1 Blautia sp. AF19-1 | reverse complement strand
CCGGAGTCCGTTGCCGGGTTTTCACGCTCCCAGCCCTTTTGTCTGCCATATTCTGAAAACATTCTTGGGTTCGGGAAGTACCGCCAGCGGTCAATGCACTGGTTCATAATCTCGTTGATTTCCCGGATTTCCCATTGTTTCGGCTCGTCAAAGGCATGGTTCAAGGCTTCCTTGTAGAGCTGCTTGGAGCAGACCATGCTCCCGGTGTACTTATCAAGATACGCCTG
>NZ_QUGQ01000061.1:0-418 GCF_003479155.1 Blautia sp. AF19-1 | reverse complement strand
TCCCGGTGTACTTATCAAGATACGCCTGTATCATCCCGGCTTTGGTGTCCTCCGGCATAAAATCCCGCTGGTGTTCTTTGAGATACCGCTGCATGGCGGGGCTGAAAGCCAGCTTGAACCTGCCGCTTTTATAAATCTCCATCGCTTCCGCCCACATCTGCCCGATATAGGCTCTGGAAGCAGCTTCGTCCTCCAAAATGTGAACCTCGGCTTGCTCCGGGTACACCATGACCGGGATAAAGCGGCGGTTGCCGGAACGGTCAAGGGGCAGGAAGTCAAGGGCATTGGAAGTGCCGCCAAACACGCACTGACGGAGACGGTCTGCCGGGTGGGTTTCATAGGGTATCTTGTAAACCTCTTTCTGCCGGCTTAAAAACGACTTGATTTCCTCAATGCTCTTGGCGTTGGCGGTTGCCAT
>NZ_QUGQ01000060.1:411-692 GCF_003479155.1 Blautia sp. AF19-1 | reverse complement strand
CGGGCTTCCTTTGGCTTCATCTGATTGCGGTAATCTGCGGCTGATTTCCCGGAAGATTCCAGAAATGCTTCTAAGTCCTCCACAGTGGAAAGCCCCTTTTGCCGGAGATAGGACAGGGCTTCGCTGACTGCCTTTAAGTCCTGTGAAGTCCCCCGGTTCTGTCCAGCCCTCGTCCAGTCCTTCCGTTCTTCCTTTCGTATCGCCATATACTTCATCAGCAGATTGGGAAGAAGTGTCGCTTCCTCCGCCGCTTTTTGTGCAAGCAGCTCTTTCCGTTTTTC
>NZ_QUGQ01000060.1:0-401 GCF_003479155.1 Blautia sp. AF19-1 | reverse complement strand
TGTGCAAGCAGCTCTTTCCGTTTTTCGCCCAGCTCGGTAATCCAGCCTTTGAGGTTTTGGATAAGCTGCCGGATGGACTTCATCAGACTGTTGGCGGCTCTGATTTCCCGGTTCAGGTTTCCGATATTCGTCTGGATACCACGCTTTTCCATCTGCCGGACAGCAGCCCCCTCATGGACAGTGGGGACAATATCAAGCCCCTGTCTGGCATAGGAACGCAAGTCCACACGCTCCGGACGGTCATTGGCTTCCAGATAGCGGTTCTGGATGACTTCCCACTCATGCCGCCAGATTTCACAATACTTCTGGTCGTTCCAGTCCACCGTATCCTCCTTGTGACTTTTCCATCTGCCGGACGGAAGTTTTATTCGTTCCCCATTTTCGTCAAGGTCATAAACCTT
>NZ_QUGQ01000006.1:0-201892 GCF_003479155.1 Blautia sp. AF19-1 | reverse complement strand
AGAACTTTCGAGGATGTGTTTCATTGTTTAATTATCAAGGATCTTTGCTGTTCTCTCGATCAGCAACTTGTTTATTTTATCAAACTCATTTGCATTTGTCAAGAACTTTTTTCAACTTTTTTTCAAAGCCGAGCGGAGAAGGAGGGATTTGAACCCTCGCGCCGCTATTAACGACCTACTCCCTTTCCAGGGGAGCCCCTTCAGCCAGCTTGGGTACTTCTCCATAGTTTGCCTGATTCATAATCAGATATTCAATTAACTGAGTTTTGAGCGGAGAGGGTGGGATTCGAACCCACGCGCCCTTTCGGACAAACGGTTTTCAAGACCGCCTCGTTATGACCGCTTCGATACCTCTCCGTGTGTGAATTCAAATCTCGGTAACTCCCGAAATCATCTCAGTTTTTGGCTTGTCAGCTTTGCGTTTTTATCTCTCTCGCTCAGCGACATTCGTTATTATATCAGCAGTGTTTCAGAATGTCAACCACTTTTTTGAATTTTTTTTACATTTTTTTCAATTTCTTTTTCGTTTTCGCTGTTTTTCCCTGTTTTGCAATTCACACATTTGTTTTTATCCATTTATAGTTTGCTTTCTGTATTTTGCTTTTTTCTATTTTTCTGCCAGAAAGCTCTCTGCAACGAGCAGATCCTCCGGTGTTGTGATTTTTATATTTTCATAGCCGCCTTTTACCATCACTGATGCGATTCCCATCTCCTGCTCCACAACCATGGCATCGTCGGTGATTCCTTCTGTGGAATGCTGCATCAGTTTTTCGAATGCCGGAAACAGAAGCTCTGCTGCAAAGGCCTGCGGGGTCTGTGCCTGCCATACGAGATCTCTTCGCGGGCTTTCCCTGATTTTTCCGTTTTCATCGGTAAGCTTGATGGTATCCTTGACCGGCATGCCAAGGACACAGGCTTTTTCTTCTTTTACACATGCGCAGAGACGTTCCAGCATTTCCTGGTTTAAAAACGGGCGGGCGCCATCGTGAATCAGAACGTAATCGGTCTTCTGATCCTGTTCGCTTTCCAGGCTTTTCAGCGTCTGCAATGCTTTCCAGACAGATTCATACCGTTCCCTTCCGCCTGCGCATACGGAAACAGTTTTCTTAATTCCATATTTTTCGATAATCTCTTTCTGACAGTATTCTATTTTATCCGCACCTGTCACAAGAATGATCTGGTCAATCTCCGGCGAATGTTCAAAAACCTCCAGCGCGTAAACCACGACTGGTTTTCCTCCGATTTCCAGAAACTGTTTTGCTACGCTTCCGCCCATCCGGGTTCCCTTTCCGGCTGCCAGGACAACCGCAGTGTATTTTTCTTTCTTCTCGCTCATCTTTTCCTCCGTTTTCTACAAATACAAAAACTCCGCAGCAGATCTCTCTTCTCCGTTCTGCTGCGGAAGTTTCTTTTTCTTATCGTTCGCCAAGCTTCAGGTTCGGTACGGCATTCAGGTCCCAGCCGTGGCGGGTTCCCTTCTGGTACTCGTAGTAAGCTGCCACACCGATCATGGCCGCATTGTCGGTACAGAAGATCGGGGACGGACGGTAAAAGCGGATGCCCTCTTTTTCACATGCTGCTTCCATCGCCGCGCGGAGTGCCCCGTTCGATGCAACGCCGCCGGCGATCGCCAGACGGTCCATATGGTAATCTTTGGCCGCACGGATGGCATTATCCACCAGAACGTCCACAACGGCCTGCTGGAAGGACGCAGCGATGTCTGCTTCGACAATTGGTTCGCCTGTCATCCGGCATTTGTTCAGATGGTTTAAAACGGCAGATTTTACGCCGCTGAAGCTGAAGTCATACGGCGCATCCTCCATGTGGGCACGCGGGAAGTCGATGGCGTGCGGGTTTCCTTCTTTTGCCAGCTTGTCGATCTTCGGTCCGCCCGGATAGCCGAGTCCGATGGCACGGGCTACCTTGTCGAAGGCTTCTCCGGCTGCGTCGTCTCTCGTTCTTCCGAGGATTTCGAAAGAACCGTAATCTTTTACAATGACAAGATGGGTATGGCCTCCGGAGATGATTTCACACAGGAACGGCGGCTCCAGATCCGGGTGTTCGATATAGTTCGCCGAGACGTGGCCTTCAATATGGTGAACGCCGACCAGCGGTTTCTTTTTTGCATAGGCGATCGCTTTTGCCTCTGCCACGCCGACGAGAAGTGCGCCGACAAGGCCAGGGCCGTACGTAACACCGATCGCATCGATATCATCCAGAGTGACATCGGCTTCTTTTAAGGCCGCTTCTACAACCTGGTTGATTTTTTCGATATGTTTTCTGGATGCAATTTCCGGCACAACGCCGCCATACAGGGTATGGATGGCGATCTGGGATGAAATAATGTTAGACAGCACACATCTTCCGTTTTTCACGACGGAGGCTGCGGTTTCATCGCAGGAGCTCTCAATTGCAAGAATCAAGGTATCTTTTTCACTCATTTTTCGTTTCCTCTTCAAATAACAGTTCTACTGATCTTCCGTCTTTTCCAAGCTCTGCGGCCGGGAAAATCTTCTGTACCTCATCCATGTACCGCTGCGGGCCGACGAGCGACGGGGAAAAGTGGGTCAGCCACATTTCGGCAGCCTCGGCATCTTTTGCCAGTTTTGCCGCCTCGTAGAAGGTCATATGCTTAAATTCTTTTGCTTTTGCCTGTTTTTCCGGCTCGCCGTACATTCCCTCGCAGATGAAAAGGTCGGAGCCTTTCGCATGTTCAGAGATCGACGGAATCGGGCGGGTATCGGTGCAGTAGGTCACCTTCAGTCCCTTTCTGACAGGGCCGAGGACCATGTCCGGCGTATACGTCTTTCCATCCAGGGTGACAGTCTCGCCTTTCTGCAGCGGATTCCAGCATTTAATCGGAATTTCCTGTGCTTTAGCGCGCTCCACATCGAATTTTCCCTTGCGGGAGATCTCCAGCGAATAGCCGTAGCAGGTGATATTGTGCTGCACGCGGAAGGCTGTGATTTTGTAGCCGTTCATCTCGATCACTTCCTCCGGCGCTGTCACCTCGTGAAATACAATCGGAAACGGCAGCTCCGGGCAGATGACACGCAGTGAATTGACGACGCGCTCCAGGCCTTTTGGGCCGATCATGGTCAGCGGTTCTCTCCGGTCAGTGTTTCCCATCGTCAGGAGAAGTCCTGGAAGGCCGCTGATGTGGTCTGCGTGGTAATGGGTGAAGCAGATGGCATCAATCGGCTTAAAGGTCCAGCCTTTTTCCTTGATGGCAACCTGGGTTCCCTCGCCGCAGTCGATCAGAAGGCTGCTTCCGTTGTATCGGGTCATCAGGGCGGTCAGGCGTCTGCCTGGCAGAGGCATCATACCGCCTGTTCCCAGTAAACATACATCTAACACGTTTTTCCTCCATATTCTATCCGGCTTTTTCGAAAGCCGGTCAGGTATTTTACGTTGAAAAAGCGTGTCCAAAACGGTTTGTTTCAGACACGCTCTCATCTTAACACAGTTTTTTCAAACACGCAATGACGCGGGTTTTATTTATTTGCTGTCATGACAGCTTCCTTCATCATGCGGACATACGTATAGATGTGCTGCTCCGCATGAGTGCCGTACTTCGCAATCATTTTGACGATAGCGCTTCCGACGATGACACCGTCCGCAATTTTTGCAATGTTGGCTGCCTGATCGGTCGTGTTGATGCCGAAGCCTACGGCTACCGGAATATCGGTTACTTTGCGGATTGCGGCGATCATGGAATCGAGGTCTGTCTTGATCTCGCTTCTGACACCGGTAACGCCCAGAGACGATACGAGGTAGATAAAACCTTCGGCGTCTGCGGCAATTTTCTGGATGCGCTGCTCAGACGTCGGCGCAATCAGGGAAATGACATCTACCTGATGGCTGCGCGCAATATCGTTTAATTCGCCTTTTTCCTCATACGGCATATCCGGGATGATGATGCCATTGATGCCGACTTCCTCACATTTTGTAAAGAACGGCTCGTATCCGTAATGGAACACCGGGTTTAAGTAGGTCATAAACACCAGCGGAATGTCTGTTTTTTTGCGCACGGAAGCTACCATATCGAAAATTTTATCGGTGGTGGTTCCGGCTTTTAAGGAACGGAGGTCTGCCTCCTGGATGACAACGCCCTCGGCGATCGGATCGGAAAACGGGATTCCGATCTCGATCAGGTCTGCGCCTGCTTTTTCGAGCTCCAGAATATAATTCTCTGTTTTTTCAATGTTCGGGTCTCCGGCTGTCAGAAACGGAATGAATGCTTTGCTGTTTGAAAATGCTTCTGTTACTTTACTCATGAAGGTCCCTCCCTCTGTATCTTGCAATGGCTGCTACGTCTTTGTCTCCGCGTCCGGACAGGCAGATGATGATGGAGTCTTCCGGATCAAATTCTTTTGCGATCTTCATCGCATGGGCTACTGCATGGGCACTCTCGATCGCACAGATGATACCCTCGGTTCTTGCGAGGTATTCAAAAGCTTCTACTGCCTCATCGTCCGTTACCGGAACGTATTCGGCGCGGCCGATGTCATGCAGATATGCATGCTCCGGTCCAATGCCCGGGTAGTCAAGACCTGCGGAAATCGAGTAAACCGGTGCGATCTGACCGTATTTATCCTGGCAGAAGTAGGATTTCATACCGTGGAAGACGCCGAGTGTTCCGGTTGCAATGGTTGCTGCAGTCTCTGCGGTGTTGACGCCGCGTCCTGCTGCCTCGCATCCAATCAGGCGGACATTTTTGTCATTGATGAAGTTATAGAACATACCCATCGCATTGCTTCCGCCGCCGACGCATGCCATGACGGCTTTCGGGAGTTTTCCTTCTTTTTCGAGGATCTGCTCTCTTGCCTCTTTGCTGATGACAGCCTGGAAATCGCGGACGATGGTCGGGAACGGATGCGGACCCATAACGGAACCGAGAACGTAGTGGGTGTCATCGACACGTGATACCCACTCGCGCATCGCCTCATTGACGGCATCTTTTAAGGTCATAGTTCCGGTAGTAACGGCATTTACTTTTGCACCGAGAAGCTCCATCCGGTATACATTGAGGGCCTGACGGTCGGTGTCTTCTTTTCCCATGAAGATCTCACACTCAAGTCCCATCAGCGCTGCTGCCGTTGCGGTTGCCACACCGTGCTGGCCGGCTCCGGTCTCTGCGATGACACGGGTTTTTCCCATTCTTTTTGCAAGGAGGCACTGTCCGAGCACGTTGTTGATTTTGTGGGCTCCGGTGTGGTTCAGATCCTCTCGTTTGAGGTAAATTTTTGCTCCGCCGAGATCCTTTGTCATTTTCTCTGCGTAGTAGAGAAGGGACGGGCGGCCCGCGTAATTTTTCAGCAGGTCATCGAGTTCCTGGCAGAACTCCGGATCGTTTTTATAATAATTGTACTGTTTTTCCAGATTGATAATTTCATTCATCAGAGTTTCCGGTATGTACTGGCCTCCGTGAATACCAAATCTTCCGTCAGACATGTCTTATCCTCCTTATGCATTCTGTGATTTTTTTCGGATCCTTTACGCCGTCTGTCTCGACACCGCTGCTGATGTCGACGGCGAAGGGATGTGTCTGTAAAATCGCCTGTTCCACATTTTCGACGTTCAGGCCTCCCGCAAGGAAATACGGGCGGTCCATGTTTCTGATCAGTGACCAGTCGAACGATTCGCCGGTACCGCCTTTTCCGTGGTCGAGAAGGATGTAATCGGCGCTGCTTTTTTTCGCCTTTTCGACGTCCTCCCTGGTTTTGATGGAAAATGCCTTGATCAGTTCCCCGCCGGTGCGGAACCGGAGCGAATGGATATATTCTTCACTCTCATTTCCGTGGAGCTGTGCCAGATCGATGACGCCCTCTTCGAGGTATCCTGCGACAATCGCCGGAAGCTCGTTCACAAAGACGCCGACCGCCTGGATTTCGGGATCCAGATAGCGCCGCAGCGTCACGGCATGTTCTTTTGTAATCTGTCTGCGGCTTTTTGCAAAGACAAAGCCGACATATTCGGGCTTCAGCTCATTCACCGCATCGATGTCTTCCAGCCGTGTGAGCCCGCAGATTTTGATTCTGGTCTGTTCTTCCATAACGTTTGACTCCCCGTGCGCTCTGTTTTGTTTTGCGCACTTACGTTACCACTTTAACACATTGAAGAGAGTTTTTCAAGCTCTGCTTTTTTGTTGCTGCTCCGCATCAGCGTTTCGCCGATCAGAACGGCATCGGTTTTATTCTGATACAGTCTTCCGACATCCTCCGGCGTTTTGATGCCGCTCTCGGATACGAAAACAATGTTTTCCGGGACAAGCTCCCGCAGCCGCTCACTGTTGTGGATATCGACCGTGAAATCTTTTAAGTTGCGGTTGTTGACACCGATGATCCTTGCTCCGGCGCGCATGGCCTGTGCAACCTCCGCCTCATCGTGGGCTTCCACAAGAGCGGAAAGGCCGAGGGAATGCGCTGTTTCCAGATATTCTTTTAAGGTTTCCTCCGGCAGCAGCGCACAGATCAGAAGGACAGCGGTGGCTCCGAGCACCTTTGCCTCGTAGATCATATAGGGATCCACGGTAAAATCTTTCCGTAGAACCGGGATGGATACGGTTTCTGCAATTTTTTTTAAGTAACGCTTGTCGCCTTTGAAGTATTCCGGCTCAGTCAGGCAGGAAATGGCGGAGGCACCGGCCGCTTCATATTCCTTTGCGATCTCCAGATAGGGGAAATCTTCTGCGATGATGCCCTTCGACGGGGAGGCTTTTTTTACCTCGCAGATAAAGGACATGCCCGGCTTTTTCAGCGTCTGTTCAAACGGGAATCCGGTGTCCGGGTTCATCGCCGTTGCTTTTTCTTTCATTTCTGCAAGAGAACACTTCTCTTTTTCTGCAGCGACACGTTTTCTTGTGGCTTCTGCAATCGTTTCCAGTATCATATGTTTATTCCTCTTCTGCCAATTTATTGGCGAGTGACACAAACTCTTCGAGTTTTTTCTGTGCTTTTCCGCTGTCGATCAGCTCCTCTGCCAGTTTTACAGCGTCCTGCATCGGGATTTCTTTTGCTACATGAAGGGCTGCGGCGGCATTCAGGACAACAGCGTCTCTTGCCGGGCCTTTCTTTCCTGCAAGAATTTCTTTCGTAATTTCAGCATTCTCCTGCGGGGTTCCGCCGACCAGCTCTTCTTTGGTACAGCGGGTCATGCCGAACTCTTCCGGTGTGATGACGTATTCCTCAAACGTTCCGTCCTTGATCTCGCAGACGCTTGTCGGTGCGCTTAAGGAAATTTCATCGAGGCAGTCCTGGCCGTAGACAACCATGCCGCGTTTGACACCAAGATTGGAGAGAACTTCTGCCATCGGGCGGACAAGTGCTTCCTCGTAGACACCCATCACCTGCATCGTGGCTGCTGCCGGGTTGGTCAGCGGTCCGAGGATGTTGAAAATGGTCCGGATGCCGAGCATCTTGCGGACCGGTGCCACGTATTTCATGGACATGTGGTATTTCTGTGCGAACAGGAAACAGATTCCAAGTTTTTCCAGAACTTCTTTGTTTTTCTCCGGCTCCAGGTCGATTTTGACGCCGAGCGCTTCGAGACAGTCGGCTGCGCCGGATTTGCTCGATGCGGCGCGGTTTCCGTGTTTCGCAACTGCGACGCCGCCTGCAGAGATCACAAGGGATGCTGTTGTGGAGATGTTGAAGGAATTGGATTTATCTCCGCCGGTTCCGACGATTTCCAGAACATCCTTGTCATGTTCCATGTGAACACCGTGCTTTCTCATGCCGTTGGCACATGCGGTGATCTCTTCGATTGTCTCGCCTTTCATCGTCATGGCAGTTAAAAATGCGCTGATCTGGATCGGATCGGCTTTTCCTCCCATGATTTCATCCATGGCGCCCTCTGCCATCTCGTAGGTTAAGTTCTCTTTATTTACCAGTTTTACAATCGCTTCCCGAATCATATTCTGTTTCTCTCTTTCTTTGCTGTCCTGTGATCTATCTTGTAATTTTTAAGAAGTTTTCTACCATCTGTCTGCCCTGCGGGGTCAGAATGGATTCCGGATGAAACTGGACTCCGTAGATCTTTTTCTCACTGTCCTCGACTGCCATGACCTCGCCGTCTGCAGTTCTTGCCGTTACCTTTAAGGTTTCCGGCAGTGTCGCTTCATCAGCTGCGAGGGAATGGTATCTTGCAACCGGAACGGTTTCCGGCAGCCCCTGGAATAATTCCGAGGTAAGATCCAGCGTTGTCTCGGACTGTTTGCCATGCATCAGCTGTTTCGCATAGGTGACGGTCGCGCCGTACGCGGCACAGATTGCCTGATGGCCGAGGCAGACACCGAGGATCGGGATCTCGCCGCCTAATTTTTCTACAATCTCCATGCATCGGCCTGCCTGCTCCGGACGGCCCGGTCCGGGAGATAAAATGATGGATGCCGGTGCCAGTGCGCAGATTTCGTCGATCGTCATCTCGTCGTTCCGGATGACCTTCATGTCCGGATTGATCGAACCGGCGAGCTGATACAGGTTATAGGAAAAACTGTCATAATTATCTACCAGCAGTATCATAAGTTGCTTCCTCCTTCTGCCTCCGCAAGTGCGACCATCACGGCCTTTGCTTTGTTGATGCATTCCTGATGCTCTTTTTCCGGTACGCTGTCGGCTACAATGCCGGCACCGGAGCGGACGAACACTTTTCCGTTTTTCTTAAACGCAAGCCGGATTGCAATGCAGGTGTCCATATTTCCGGTGAAATCCAGATAGCCGATCGCACCGCCGTAAATGCCGCGCTTGTTGTTTTCCAGCTCGTTGATGATCTGACAGGCACGGAGCTTTGGTGCACCGGAGAGGGTTCCGGCCGGGAGAACGGAATCGATGGCATCGACTGCGGTCTTGTCTTTCCGAAGCTGTCCTTTTACAGTGGAACCGATGTGCATGACGTGGGAGTAACGCTCGATTGACATGTATTTTTCTACTTCCACGGTTCCGAAATCACAGATCTTTCCGAGATCGTTTCTTCCCAGATCAACCAACATGTTGTGCTCGGCACGCTCTTTTTCATCGGCGAGGAGTTCTTTTTCCAGCCGCTGGTCTTCTTCATAGCTCTTTCCTCTCGGCCGCGTTCCGGCAAGCGGGAAGGTCCGGACCTCTCCGTCCTCGACTTTTACGAGAGTTTCCGGGGATGCACCGGCGATCTCGACATCATCACTCGAGAAGTAGAACATGTACGGCGACGGATTCGTCGTGCGGAGAACGCGGTACGTATCGAGGAGGCTTCCCTCAAAATCAGCTTCGAGCCGGTTGGAGAGAACGAGCTGGAAGAGGTCTCCCTCGTGGATATAATGTTTGACCTGCTCGACTTTCTCACAGTACGCTTTCTCATCGAAGAGCGGGCGGAACTCGGATTTCAGGTGGCCGGCTTTCGTCTCGGCCGGTTTTCCGAAGCGGATCAGCTCTTCCATTTTTTCGAGTTCCTGTACGGCTTTTTCGTAATTTTCTTCGAGATTTTCGGTTTCGATATTAATCATCAGTACGATTTTCTGACGGTAATTATCATAGGCGATGACCTTATCGAACAGCATCAGGTCGACATCTTTGAAATGTTCTTGATCTTCTGCGTCCAGCTTTAAGGTCGGCTCGCTGTACTTGATGTAATCGTAAGAGAAGTATCCGACGAGGCCGCCGGTGAAGGTCGGCAGTGTCGCGATCTTCGGACTTTTATTTTTCTCAATCAGGGTTTTGATGACGGCTCCCGGATGGGCTGTCTTTGCGGTCAGCCGGATCTGTCCGGTCGGAAGCTGTTCTTCGTGGCTTTCCGGAATATCTTCTACTTTTTTCATCTCTGCCGCATCGGCGGTGATTGTCAGGTTTCCGTTGACACAGGTGAGTTCCAGCGACGGATCGTAGCCGAGAAAGGTGTATCTTCCCCACTGTTTTTTATCCTCCACGCTTTCGAGCATGTAGCAGTGGCTGCTGACGCCCTGCAGGACTTTCAGTGTTTCTACTGGTGTACGGATATCCGAATAAATTTCTCTGCTTACCGGGATTTTCCGAAAAACTCCCGATGCGGCTGCTTTTGAAATTTCTTCTAACGTCATCTGTTTCATCTTGTTATCTCCTCTCCTTGTGTCTGCAAAGGCTGTCATCAACACTGGTCCTCAGAACCAATTTCTGATATACAAAAAACCGCCCCCGGCAAAGAATCACTTTGTTCTTTGCCAAGGGCGGGTATATTTTTATACTCGTGGTGCCACCTTGTTTTGCGATTGCTCACACGCTCTGCAGAATACGATCATATTCCTGGCAACTAACGTATGCCTGCACGTTACAGAATACTCAGACGGTTTCCCGCTTTTCCCTGTACCCTCCGTGGTCCATTTGCTGATCCGCTTTCTGTCCGGCTTCCACCTGCCCGGGCTCTCTGTGAGTGCGCTTCCAACGTTATCTCCACTTCATCGGTTTCGAAGTATTTATTTTTTTCTTATGGGCCGTATTATAGTCCCATTCTTTTTTGCTGTCAAGTAATTTTTTTGTTCTTTTTGTTCAAAGTCCGGTATTTTTATGATATTCCCGTGTCCACGCCGCAAGAGCTTCGTCCAGATCGCGCGGGAGCTCGACCTGCATTGCCTCGGTGATCTGGCGGTCCATCTCCCGTTTCGTCTCGGCATCCACTTTCCGTTCGGTGCACATCTGCTCATAGGCATCCTGTCCTTTGCTCATGTAGACCGCAAACAGCCAGCTCTTTAATGATGCTTTCGTGTGCAGCTCTTCATTTGCTTTCTGAAAGCACATAAGTGCTTCATTCATCTGGAACAGACTTGCGTAGGCACAGCCCATGTTGTTGTAAATACTTCCGGTGAACTGGCTTCCCATGTTGGTTTCGTTTTCCTCGGTATCTTTCAGCGTTTCCTGGTAAACCTGGATCGCATTGATATATTTTTCGTGGTCGACAAGGTAATCTCCCTTGATTTTTTTCCGCACAATCTCCGGCTGCTCCTCGAACCGTTTCAGGCGCTCATTCATCTCACGGAACTGATCGTGGGAAAGATAATTGATCTCCTTGAAGATCGGCAGGATAAAATCACCGATGTTCTTTTTCTCCTCCAGAAGGACGTAGAGACGCTGGTACAGTCTTCTTAAGTGGAGTTCTTCTTTCATCCACACCAGCAGCTGCTCGTTAATGATGGTCTCGTCCAGCAGATAGATGTTGTGGTACAGATAATAGCACAGTTCCTCGATGGAATATATATTTGTGCTGATGTTGGAAATATAATACGGATTTTTCGCCCGTTTGACCTGACATAAAATATAACCGCTCATCGTTTACACCTCCCCCATCGTCTCGTGCCAGATTTTGTGACTTGCCGGGAACATATCGCCAAAACCTAAATCCTCTGCGGTGATCTGACACGTAACCGGAGAATCATACTCCAGACGCAGACGGATCCGTGTTGTCTTCGGCGGCCGTTTGGGCAGCCCGTCCAGCTTCATGGTATAGCGGTTTCGTTTTCCGCTTTCCATGGAACTTACAATAAATTCCAGCTCCTCCGTTCCGTCGAGGATCAGCTCACATTCTTTTTCTGCTTCATACCAGTTCACACCGGCTGCAATCAGCGCATAGTATGCCGGAGAGCCATTAATCGTCATCTCCATGCCGATGTTGTAGCGCACGAGGTCATTTCCGAGGAAGAGATAGCCCTTTAAGCGGCGCTCCTCCACTTTTTCGCGCGCGGAAAAGCAGGCGCCCTGTGCAAACAGGTTCGTTCCGCCGAAGATTCTTCTCTGGTTTTTCTTTAACTGACGCAGAGAGTTGTCGGCCCAGGCAAGGTCGAACTCCTCGCTCACCAGAAATACGCTGGAATAAATTTCATTCCCCATCGCTTCTCCCATCAGATGGCAGAAATCGCGGTCGCGCTCCATCGGCTCGATCGAAAGTGCGGCTTTTGGCCCCCGTTTTACGGTCACAGTTGCCGGCTTCGTTTTACGGCTGATGGAAAGTTCAGAAAACGATGCTTCCTCATCTTTCAGGAAAAACAGACCGACTTTACGGCTCCAGAGCTCCGGCTTCTGGTTCAGCACATGGCAGTAAAAGCTCTCGTCATGCTCCTGCAGGTAGGCTCTGCCGCGCGGCAGTCCGATTATCTTGTATGCTTCACGCACATTTTCCACAAATGGACGGGTCAGATGGCCCGTGGTGATCATCATCGCCTGGATCTGCTGGTCCGGGCGCTCGATGCCGATCATCTTCAATGCTTCGCGAAGGAACGTGCCAAGGACTTCTCCCGGCGTATAATCCCGGTTTTCGATCTGGCAGATGCGGGATCCCATGCAGATCTCGTACAGATTGTCCAGCCAGATGCCGTTTTCCGCGTGAGCAGATTTTTCTGCATCCGGTCCTGTTTTCCACGTTTCCTCATTCCGTTTTTTGGCAATGGCGGTCGGAAATTCCACCGCCTCTTCTCCTTCTTTTACCGGGATGGAGACGGCCGTATGGGTTCCCCTGTCATAGCAGCAGAACTGGGAATATTTCTCTCCAAAATCAAATCCTAAAATTAAATTTTTCTGTTCCATGTCGTATCCTCCTGCTGCTTCTTTTCATCCACAAGTGCAAAACAGTTCCGAACCAGAGCCTCCTGCTGCAGATACTTTCGGAATGCTTTTTCTGCTTTTTCCGAATCTCCTGCCACGCGCGCTGCTTTCATCTGATTCAGAAGCTGGTACCGCGTCTTTCCTGCTTTTGGTTCGCCGGTCATGGAGACGGTTTTCACCTCTGTTTTTCCCTCACCCTGACGGTTCGTAAAGGTCAGGTAATACTCCATTTTCTCGCCGTAGAACAGCAGAAACTCTTTCACAAAAATGCCCTGATACATATTGCGCATCGGTTCGCTCTTCCATGTTTCTTCGGCGTTTGTCCGGTAATGAATCGTCACCTTTGCCTCCGCTCTCTGGCGCTCCTCGATGAACATGCGGTCGCCGATCTGGAAGCCTTCGGTCAGGTGCTCCGGCAGATCCTTGTAGAAGGCAAAGCGGAGTCCCTGTTTCGTAAACGCCAGAAGCAGGGTATGCGCCTCTTTTTCTTCCTCCTCCGAAAGCTGCGGCTTCGTGGAAAGATGTTTCAGCATTGCAAGACGGCAGATCTCGTCCAGCTCCCAGCCCTGTTTCCAGGCTCGGTCCAAGTAGTCAAACATCTGATCCGAAAGCGGTTTTCCGTCCATAAAATAGCCGATCGCAAGATACGTCAGGTATGCCAGAATGACGTGCTCTTTTCCGCTCTGGCGGATGTAGCTCTCCAGCATTTCCTGCTCCCACTTCGGGTGGCTGCGCACAAAGACGGACCATGTCAGAATGCGCTCCTCCAGCTTGTCGCTTTCCATCTGGAAGCCGCGGATTTTATCCCATAAACTGCACATATCCTCAATAGAACCGGTGAAATAATCTCTCAGATAGCACAATACGATTTCATCGTAGATGCCCTGTTTTACCACGTAGGATGCCAGATAGAGAAGCTCCTCGTCCTCTGTAAACTCTTTTTCCAGAATCATCGCATGCGCCAGACGGAAGAGACACGACACCGGGATCTTTTCGTAGCCGTACCGATCCGTCAGGGCAAAGGCGCGGCTGTAACAGCCGTAGCGTACCAGAAGCTCGATCGTAGAAATACGGTCCACCTTTGCGTAAGCGCTGTCCTCCAGCTCTGCAACAGCTGCCTCGGTCTCACGCTCATCCGGATGGGCAAGATAGTATTCCAGCAGTTTCTGACGCACTGTTTTCCGGTAAGCACTGGAAAATGCGCTCGTGCGCGCTGCCTGCTGATACCAGGCAAGATTTTCTGCGGTAAGCTGCATCTCCTCTTCCTGCTCCCCGCACAGGTGCAGCAGCAGACCCGGATTTTCAATGGCAAAACCGCCGCAGGCACGGGCAAGCTCTTCATCCGTAAACAATGGCTCTACGCGGCAGGTTTCTGTCACCGCATATCTTCTGCGCTGCTCATCTTCGAGAAGAATCCGCGCTTTTTTGCCGTACAGACGGATATAAGCACCCCGTTCCGTCATCGGATAGGACGTTTCGCCCCCCATCGCCGGATGGCAGACGATCACACGCGTGATTTTCGGATTTTCACACGTTACATGATGGGTAAACAGCACATTTGCGATCGCTTTTGCGCTGTCGGGATCTTCCGGTTTTTTCAGAAAAGTCCGGTACAGTGCGGCGTATTCGCGGTTCATGCGGCCTTTCTGGATCTGTCTTGCCGTGAAAACCTCCATCGCCGGGCGGTAGCTCTGGAATGTATGGCGGTCTTTTTCGCGGTTTTTGATCACGTTGGCGTAGATCAGCGCTTTCTTCTGGCCTGCCAGTGTGTTGCTGTAGGAGAAATACATCCGGATGACCTGCGGAAGGACCTCGTCGAACGACGCATCCATCGTTTCGATATAGTACTCGTACAGGCGCGTGATGCGGATGTTCCGCTCCACGGCTTTTGCATACCACGGGAAATATTCCTTCCGCACCGGGCGGCCCTTCATCACCAGTTTGCAGATGGCTTCGAGCACTTCATCGGATGGAAAACGCTCATAGCCCGCAGTCAGAATCTGATAGACATTCTCATCGAACGTTTTCATCGTCTCTGTAAGATAAGCGGCCCGTTTTAACAGTTCCCCGCTTAAAATGCCTTCTTTCTGCGCAAATTTCAGCACCTGAACGGTGAACGGCGAAATCCGGCGGAGCTGTCCCTCCTGGCGGAGATAGAGCTGTGCCGCATCCAGATACAGAAGCGGGCTCTTGCACCCGCACTCATAGCAAAGTTCCATCGCGTAGAGCTGACGGGTCAGCGACTGCTGCCAGGAATCGTCGGCATCAATGGCAAGCTTTAACAGAAAATAGCTTGCACTCTCCTGCCGCATCAGTGTTCCAAGGCGTGATACCAGCCCGGTATGGCCCACTTCCATTTTCAGCTTCCATGCCAGATACAGGTACGCTCCTTTTTTCTCCGCGGTGTCCAGCAGTTCCTGATGCTCTTTTACGTAAGAAAGCGTTTCTCTTGCTTTTCCGGTTTCCTCATGGCTCTCGTACAGCCATGCTTTTCCCAGCGTCACCCACGCCATGTCTCCGCCGGCTTTTTCGAACTGCTCGATGGCCTCCCAGGTGTCCTGATACCAGGTACGGTAGTCGCGTTTATGGACTGCCAGATCGAGATAGCCGCGCGCGATGGCAGTTATCTGACGGTCGCGCTCCGTATTTTTCCTGCTGGTCACATGTTTTTCGCTGTTTGTCACTTCCAGTTCAAAGCGAAGCTCCTGTTTTCCCTGACGCACCGTAATTCTGCCGTAATGGCGGCCGTTTCCGATTTTCTCCTGATGGATAATGTATTCCACACCGTAGACGCTTCCGATGAAATCTTCTGAAGTGACGACTTTCTTTTCCACTTCCAGAAAGTCTCCCTGCACCTCGATTTCCATGCGGACGTAGCCCCAGGTATTTTTATACAGATACAGTGTTTCCTTGCGCGGCTGGTCCACGGTAAGCACAGTTTTCTCCGGCTGTTCCGCCGAAAGCATCACCGGCTCTTTCTGACCGAGGGCAACCAGAAATTCCTCCAGGTGCTGAAATGTCACCGGCTTGTGGGACAGTCCCTGATAAAGTGCCATCTGCTCCGGTGCCTCTTTCTGAAGAAGACGTGCAAACTCTTTTTTTACAAAGAAGCGGTACGCTGCGCCGAAATCATGGCTTGCCAGATGCACAAAATCTGCCAGGGAATGAATCTCCTGCCCGGAAATGTTCATTGTCTTTCCCGCAATCGAGACGTGTACCCGCACGCAGCGTTCCTCCAGATTGCTGCTGACGGTGATGTTTCCACAGATTTCATCGCCTGCTTTTAATCCGCTGGTATCCACGCCGTACTCAATCGTACTCGCCGTTCCCTGGAACTGATTTTTCGCCAGAACGATTCTCTGATGATCTGTGGTCACAATTCCTTTTACTCTTCTCCCGTCTTCCGCTCCGATATTCAGCTCTCCGCGGAAATTCTGCCCCTCGTCCAGCGTCAGGGCCACCTCCGTCTCGGACAGCAGCAGATGGGGAACCTCATATTCAAATCTGCCGTTCAGCAGTTGTTCCAATCTTCTTCTCAATGTTTTTCACCTTATTTTATCTAAATCGTTTTCGTTCTTTTCCACAACGTCTGATTATACCCCAAGACGCACGGGATTGCAACGGAAAGGGGACGCTCCTTTTAATAGTCGAACAGCGAAAACTGGTTGCTTTCGGGCAGATCTCCGAAGACACCGAGGTCCGCCATAAAGTCGATAATCGTCTTGCTGACCTTGGTGCGGTCGCGGAAATCATCTTTCGAGAGGAATTTTCCGTTTCGTGCCGCAAGGACAACGGCGTCGGCCGCCTTGTCGCCCAGACCCTCGATCGAGTCGAGCGCCGGCATCAGATGTTTGTCATCGTAGACCTGGAAGCGGTGCGCCTGTGCCTTATAGAGGTCCACCGGCACGAAATCGAAGCCGCGGGCGTACATTTCCTGGACAATCTTCATATCCTTGACAGTTGCCTGCTCCTTCTGAGTCAGCGTGTCTTTCCGTTTTTCGTAATCTTTCATATAATATTCCAGCCGGTCGCGTCCCATGCACATGAGCTCGTAGGAGAATGCGGACGCACGAATGGAGAAGTACGCCGCATAGTACGCCAGCGGATAGAAAATTTTATAGTAAGCGATGCGGTACGCCATCATGACGTACGCCGCCGCGTGGGCTTTCGGGAACATGTACTTGATCTTTTTACATGACCAGATGTACCAGTCCGGCACATCGTGGGCCTTCATCTCCTCTTCCCACTCCGGTTTTAAGCCCTTTCCTTTTCGCACACTCTCCATGATCGTAAAGGAAAGCTCACTTTCGAGTCCCTTGTCGATCAGGTAGATCATGATATCGTCCCGGGTACAGATGGCGGTGGAAATCGTCGCCTTGCCCTCCTCGATCAGGGTCTGCGCATTGCCGAGCCATACGTCGGTTCCGTGCGACAGACCGGAGATACGGATCAGGTCAGAGAACGACTGCGGCTTCGTGTCCAGAAGCATCTGGATAACGAAATCGGTACCGAACTCCGGCACGCCAAGACATCCAAGCGGGCAGCCGCCGATGTCCTCCGGCTTGATGCCAAGCGCCTCGGTGCTCTTGAACAGCGACATGACCTCCGGGTTATCGAGCGGAATCGTCTGCGCATCAAGGTGCGTGATATCCTCGAGCATACGGATCATGGTCGGATCATCGTGTCCGAGAATGTCGAGCTTTAAGAGGTTGGCATCAATGGAGTGGTAATCGAAATGGGTCGTAATGATGTCGGTTGTCATATCGTTCGCCGGATGCTGCACCGGGGTGAAGGAGTTGATATCCTCACCGAACGGCAGAACGATGATACCGCCCGGGTGCTGGCCGGTTGTACGGCGGATTCCGGTGCATCCTTCCACGATACGGTCGATCTCGCAGTTCCGTTTGTGCTGGCCGCGCTCTTCGTAATAGTTCTTCACGTAACCGAACGCTGTTTTATCCGCCAGCGTACCGATGGTTCCCGCACGGAACGTCTGACCGGCGCCGAAAATAACCTCTGTGTATTTGTGCGCCTTACTCTGGTAATCACCGGAAAAGTTCAGGTCGATATCCGGCTCTTTGTTTCCCTTGAATCCAAGGAACGTCTCGAACGGAATGTCAAATCCGGCTTTTTTCAGCGGCTTGCCGCAGTTCGGGCAGACGGCGTCCGGCATATCGCATCCGGCACGGCCGACGTACTCTTTGACGCGCGGCGAATCGAACTCGCTGTAATGGCACGACTCGCAGTAGTAATGCGGGCTCAACGGGTTTACCTCCGTGATTCCCGCCATCGTCGCAACGAACGAGGAACCGACGGAACCACGCGATCCTACGAGGTAGCCGTCCTCGTTCGACTTCCACACTAGTTTCTGTGCGATGATGTACATAACGGCATATCCGTTGGAAATAATGGAGTTCAGCTCCCGTTCGAGGCGCGCGGAAACGATCTCCGGCAGCTCCTCGCCGTAGATTTCATGCGCGCGGTCGTAACAGATTCTCCGCAGTGTCTTGTCGGAATCCTCGATGACCGGCGGGAATTTTCCGGCACGGATCGGGGAGATTTTCTCGACAAGGTCGGAGATTTTGCGCGGATTGGTGATGACGACCTCCTCCGCTTTCTCACTTCCGAGATACGAAAACTCTTCAAGCATCTCCTCGGTGGTGCGCAGGAACAGCGGTGCCTGCTCATCCGCGTCGTCAAAACCTTTTCCGGTCATGATGATGCGGCGGTAGATCTCGTCCTGCGGATCCATGAAGTGGACGTCGCACGTTGCCACAACAGGCTTATGGAACTGCTCGCCAAGTTTGACGATGCGCCTGTTGATCTCCTTTAAATCCTCCTCGCTCTCTACGGCAGAAACGTCCTCTTTTTTGATCATGAACGCGTTGTTGCCGATCGGCTGGATTTCCAGATAATCGTAGAAGTCCACGAGACGCGCAATCGCCGCATCCGGTTCACCGCGCAGGATTGCCTGGTAGAGTTCGCCCGCCTCGCAGGCAGATCCGATCATCAGACCGTCCTGGTATTTCAGGTAGACGCTCTTTGGCAGCTTCGGCCGGCGGTTGTAGTATTTCAGGTGGGATTCCGACACGAGGCGGTACAGATTGACACGTCCCGTCTCGTTCTTTGCCAGAATGATCGCATGGTACGATGGAAGCTTGCGCACAGCCTCCTCCGATACTTTTCCCTGCGCATTCAGATCATCCAGAGTCAGAATATTGCGCTCCTCCAGCATTTTTACGAATTTCACGAAAATTTCCGCCGTACAGCCGGCATCGTCCACCGCACGGTGATGGTTTTCCAACGATACGCCGACCGCCTTCGCAACGGTATCCAGCTTGAAACGGTTCAGGCCCGGCAGCAGGAAACGCGCCATGGCGACGGTGTCCGCCGTTGTAAATTCCCGCTCGATCCCCTGCAGGACGCAGTTGTGCTCGATAAAGCTCATATCGAACGAAGCATTGTGGGCAACCATAACGGCTCCCTCACTGAACTCCAGGAATTTCGGCAGCACCGTTTCGATGTCCGGCGCGTCAAGAACCATGTTGTCGTTGATGCCGGTCAGATTCTCAATCCGGAACGGGATCGGGACTTTCGGATTGACGAAGGTGGAAAACTTATCGACAATCGCTCCGTTTTCCACACGGACGGCGCCGATCTCAATGATTTTGTTGACAACCGGGGAAAATCCCGTCGTCTCGATATCGAAAACAACGTAGCTTCCGTGGATGTCCTGTCCTTTGCTGTTGACAACGATATCTTTCAAGTCGTCGACGAGATAAGCCTCCATGCCGTAGATGACCTTGAACGGAGCCGAAACTTTTTTCAGCTCATCTTTTGTCGCATCCGGGTGCTCTGCCTGGTATTTTTTCCGGTAAGCGCCGTCGATCGCCTCGATCGCATGGTTTGCCTCCGGGAAGGACTGCACCACGCCGTGATCGGTGATCGCGATCGCCGGATGGCCCCACTCGTAGGCACGCTGTACCAGACGGGCAGCATCGGTGACACCGTCCATATCGCTCATCTTTGTATGGCAGTGCAGCTCCACACGCTTCACCGGACTCGTATCCTGACGGCCGGTACGGAAATCGGTGATCTTCTTGATGCCCCAGACAGACATAACCGTCAGATCGTGGTCAAATGCATCAACCGTCGTTTTTCCTTTTACTTTAATGAACGCGCCTTTTTTGATCGCATCCTTTAATTCCGGCACTTCCGCGTTCTGGACGAAAATCTTGACGCCGATGGTATCTGTAAAGTCGGTGATCGTGAACATGAAAATCGTACGCTCATTCCGGATTTCGCGCATATCCACACTCTGGACTCTTCCTCGGATGACAACATCACCGATCTCATCGCCGATTTTCAGAATCTCCACGCTCTCATCCTCGAAATCTCTTCCGTACAGCACATCCGGATTGGAGGATTTGCGCGGCTGATTGTCCGCATTCCGGCCGAAACTGCCCTTGCCTTTTTTGAAGGAACCGCGTCCGCCGCCGGAAAAACCTTTTCCCCTTCCGCCGTCTGCTGCTTTTTCTTTTTTCGCCTCGCCGTCCTTGGCTGCTGCGGCTGCTTTTGGCTGTTCGCCTGCTGCTTCCGCCTGCTCTTCCATCCGGTTCTGCTCTTTTTCGCCGAGCATCTCACCGTAATGGGTATGCGCCAGAACGTGGCGCACTTCCTCCCGGATGCGGAGCTCGGAATTTCTCATGGCGCGGCTCTCGCCCTCCGGCTTTCTCATCTCGGTTTCCACGATCAGGTCGAAGCCGCACCGCTCACAGAAGATTTTCTCGAGAATGTGGACCAGCTCCTCCTCGCGCTCCTTTGCCACAACGGAATCCACGAGCACCAGGTGCATTTTGTTCGTCTCCGGGAAGGTAATCTCGGCAGTCGAAAACAGATGATTCAGAAAGACACTGTGGTTTTTCAGCTCGAGCAGGATACTCGGACGGTACACCTCCAGAAAGTTTTCCGGCGTATACTGGCGCGACAGATAGAACCGCTCAATAATCTTCACGCGCAGCGGCACGTTGGAAAAGAGCTGCTCCTCGATCTGGCGCTCCAGCTGATAAATATATTTTTTGTGAATCCACTGATGGCTGACCACATAGATCCGCAGCAGATCTTTTTTCTTATTGATCGATACCCGCGAAACCTCCACGGTATCGAGAAGCTCTGCCATGCCCCCTTCGATTCTCAAATCCGGAAATACTTCCTGAAACTGTTTTTCCATTCCTATTCCTGCTTTCTTTTTTACTTGCCCCAGTGATCCAGCTCGTCCTTTAAGACGGACAGCAGCTCGCTCTCCGGTACTTTTTTCACGATTTCACCTTTTTTAATTAAAATGCCGACGCCTTTTCCGCCTGCAACACCAAGATCCGCCTCTTTTGCCTCGCCCGGTCCGTTGACCACGCAGCCCATGACGGCAACCTTGATATCAAGATCGTAGCCCTGCACCAGTGTTTCCACCTGGTTTGCCAATCCGATCAGGTCAATCTGGGTCCGTCCGCAGGTCGGACACGATACGACCTCAATGCCGCCTTTTCGAAGTCCCAGGGTCTTTAAGATCCGTTTTGCGGATTTGATTTCCTCGAGCGGATCGCCGGTCAGGGAAACACGGATCGTATCTCCGATGCCCTGATATAAAATAATACCGAGCCCCACTGCCGATTTGATGTTGCCGGAATACAGCGTTCCTGCCTCCGTAATGCCGACATGAAGCGGATGATCCGTCTGGTTCGTGATCAGCTCATGCGCTTTTGCACACATCATCACATCAGACGATTTGATACTGATGACGAGATTGTCATAGCCCATCTCCTCAATGATCCGCACTTTGTCGAGCGCGCTCTCCACCAGGCCCTCTGCCGTTACGCCGTTGTATTTTTCCACCAGCTCTTTTTCGAGTGAACCGCTGTTGACGCCGACGCGGATCGGAATCTGGCGTTCTTTTGCTGCATCTACAACCGCCTGGATCCGGTCGCGGCTGCCGATGTTGCCCGGGTTGATGCGGATTTTATCGGCTCCGTTTTCGATCGCGGCGATCGCCAATCGATAGTCAAAATGAATATCTGCTACAAGCGGAATCGAGATCTGCTTTTTGATCTCGGACAGCGCCTTGGCTGCCTCCATGGTCGGGACGGCGCATCGGATAATGTCACATCCGGCTTCCGTGAGCGCCTGGATCTGCTTTACGGTTGCCTCCACATCTTCTGTTTTGGTATTCGTCATGGACTGGATCAGAATCGGATTTCCGCCTCCGATGACCCGGTCGCCGATTTTCACAACTCGTGTATTTGCTCTGCTCATTGTCTTTCCTCCATTTATTTTCTCCGTGATGGCATAAAAATCTTATTTTATTATAAGACAATTTTTTCTCCGGCACAACCGTCTTTTCTCTTGCAATTTTTTCCCAAATTTTCTATAATGCTAGGAGTGATTTTTTTTGATTCAACTGGAAAGGAAGACATACAAACGATGAAAAAGATGATCCTCGTAACCTCGCCGCCGGCGTGCGGAAAGACATACATTTCAAAACAGCTCGCCAAGGAGCTGAAACACGTTGTTTATCTCGACAAGGATACGGTCATTCCGCTGTCGAACCGCGTTTTCAAAGCGGGCGGACAGGAAATCAACCGCAGTTCTGATTTCTTCGAGGAGAATATCCGCGATTATGAATATGAAGTAACGGTCAATTTCGGACTGGAAGCACTCGAGTATGACGATATTGTGCTGATCAACGCACCATTCACACGCGAAGTGCATGATGAGAAGTTCCTGAAAGACTTCTCCAAAAAGCTCGCTGACCATGGGGCAAAGCTTGTTGTGATCTGGGTTGTCACAAAACCGGAGATCTGCCACCAGCGCATGATCGACCGCAACTCCGTGCGCGATACGTGGAAGCTGGAGCACTGGGATGAATATGTGAAAACGATCGACTACTCCATCCCGGAAGCACTGAAGAAAATGAGCAGCTGCCTCGATCTGATGCTGTTCTACAATTCTTCGGATGAAGAATATCAGAAATCCATGGAGATGGTTATCTCCCGTCTCGAAGACGAATAACGACTAAACGAAAAAAGAGAATTTTGCCGGACCTCATTTTTACAGTCTGCAAAATTCTCTTTTTATTTATAGAAACTATTTTCACATCCGATACAAAAGATAATCCGCCGCTGCCGCCCACAGCACCCAGGAAACGCAGAAAACTGCGAACACACTCTTATATCCGAGTACGGCAAAGTGGACGCGCCATTTTTCCTTCTGCGTGAATTTCTCCGGGTTTTTGCCTTTTACCATCAGCATTCCGGCGATCACGAACATGCCGAGGGCCGCGATCAGCAGCAAGCCGTCTTTCGCCGCCTCAAGGGCAGCGCGGAACGTGAATCCCCCAAAGAGGAATCCTCCCAGCAGCAGCACAGCTGCCGCAGCGCCGCCGGAGAGCAGGCCGATTGTAAATGCTCTGCCGAGATCACAGCAGATGTTCTTTATCTTTTCCATGTTTTACAATTCCTTATTTTCTTCTAACGCATCACAGAAATGACATGCCACAAAGTGATTGTTGCCCACGTCTTTTAATTCCGGCATCTGCTGTCGGCAGATGTCTTTTGCGTACTTGCATCTTCCCTGGAATTTGCAGCCCGGCTTCGTGTTGATCGGGCTCGGCACCTCGCCTTCGAGGCGGATTTTTTTGCGGTCGCGCTCTGCCTCTACTTTCGGGTCCGGAATCGGAATCGCGGAGAGCAGTGCCTGTGTGTACGGGTGGCGCGGGTTGGCGTACAGCTCCTCGGATGTCGTCAGCTCGACGAGCGTTCCCAGATACAGAACCGCCACACGGTCGGAAATATGTTTGACCATCGACAGATCATGGGCAACGAAAAGATAGGTCAGTCCCATCTTTTTCTGCAGATCCACAAGAAGATTGACGATCTGTGCCTGGATCGAAACATCGAGTGCGGAGATCGGCTCATCGAGAACGATGAACTCCGGCTGCACGGCAAGCGCACGCGCAATACCGATTCGCTGGCGCTGTCCGCCGGAAAACTCGTGCACAAAACGGTTCGCATGCTCGCGGTTCAGTCCGACCAGTTCCAGATATTTGTAGATCATCTCCTGGCGCTCTTTTTTATTCTTCGCCAGATGATGGATATCGATTCCCTCGCCGATGATATCGGCAACTGTCATACGCGGGTCAAGCGATCCATACGGATCCTGAAAGACCATCTGTACCTGTTTTTTGAAGGCAAACCGCTCTTTTCCGTTTAACGCATGGACATCGGTTCCCTTGTAGAGCACCTGTCCGTCGGTCTTGTCATACAGGCCGATGCAGGTACGGCCGCACGTTGTCTTTCCACATCCGGACTCGCCAACCATTCCAAGTGTCTCACCCTTGTAAATTTCGAAGGAGACATCATCCACGGCCTTTAAGGTCGCATGGTTTCCGACCTGAAAATATTTTTTCAGATGGGAAACGGAAAAAAGCACTTCTTTTTCGTTATTTTCCATTACAATTCTCCTCCTTCCAGATTTGGCATTTCTACTTTTGGTGCCATCGGGTGATGGAGCCAGCAGGCAGCTTTATGCTCGCCGCCGAATTCCGTTGCCTCCGGCATCTCTTCCTTACAGATCGGCATACAATAGCTGCACCGCGTGCAGAACGGACATCCGACCGGCGGGTTTAAAAGATCCGGCGGAGTTCCCGGAATTGTCGCGAGTTCCTGCTTGTTTTTCAAATCCAGACGCGGTACGGAACGGATCAACGCCCAGGTATACGGGTGACGCGGACGATAGAAAATATCCTCACACGTTCCGCTTTCCACGATAATACCGGAATACATGACAGCAATCTTCTGTGCGATATTCGCCACAACACCAAGATCATGTGTGATCATGATAACGGACGTCTGGTTTTTCTTCTGCAGATTCTTGATAATATCGAGAATCTGTCCCTGAATTGTCACATCGAGTGCGGTCGTCGGCTCGTCACAGATCAGAATTTTCGGATCACAGGCAAATGCAATCGCGATCATAACACGCTGACGCATACCGCCGGAAAATTCGTGCGGATACTGTCTGACACGTTTTTCCGGCTCCGGGATGCCGACCATGCGCAGCATCTCGACAGCCTCCTTTGCCGCTTCCTGTTTTGTCATGTTTTTATGGCCCATCAGATTTTCCATAATCTGTTTTCCGACACGCATCGTCGGATTTAAGGAAGCCAGCGCATCCTGGAAAATGATTGCACACTCGCCGCCTTTGTAATGCTGCCACTGTTTTTTGTTGTATTTCAGAATATTCTCTCCATTGTAGAGAATTTCACTGTTCTCTTTAATCTCACCCTGCGGCGCCTTGATGAGGCCCATGATGGATTTCGCCGTTACAGATTTTCCGCAGCCGGATTCGCCCACAATTGCGAGCGCCTGACCTTTCTCGAGAGAAAACTGTACACCGCGGACTGCCTTTACTTCACCGGCATAGGTGTGATAAGAGACTCTTAAGTTTTTTACTTCCAGAATCGGATTGTTTTGTTCGTTCATATCGTTATCTCCCACTTATTACTGGCGAAGTCTCGGATCCAGGGCATCGCGCAGGCCGTCTCCCAGAAGGTTGAATGCCATAACGATGATACAGAGCACGAGACATGGGAACAGAAGCTGTGACGGATAGAAATCCATGTTCTGCTGTCCCATCGAAATCAGGACACCAAGGCTGATCGACGGTGCCTTGAGGCCGATGCCGAGGAAGCTAAGACCTGCCTCCGTAAAAATAAACATCGGGATTGCCGTCGCCGTATCCAGAATCAGGATACCCAGCATATTCGGTACATAGTGTTTTAAGATGATGCGGAGCGGTTTTGCACCGAGCACCTCCGCCGCGTAAACGTATTCCGTCTCACGGAGCTGTTTGATCATACCGCGCACCTGACGTGCCGTGTTACACCATGCGGTGACGCTAAGAGCGACCAGGAGTGCAAACAGGTTATTTCCAAGGATCATCATGATCAGAATCGTAAGAAGCAGAGACGGAATCGAGTTGATAACCTCGATGATCCGCATCAGAACCTCATCGACCCAGCCGCCGAAATGTGCCATCAGCGCGCCATACACCGTTCCAATGATGAGTTTGATTGCCGTTGCGACGATCGCGATGATCAGTGATGCCCGTGCGCCGACCCAGACTCTTGAGAAGAGGTCACGTCCCAGGTTGTCGGTTCCAAACCAGTATTTTGACGATACGCCCTGGTTTTTCTCGGCGATATTCATGGATACATAATCATATCCTTTGATATGCGGTCCGATGATGACCATGACAAACAGAATGCCGAGCACAACAAGAGATCCCATTGCGATCGGATTTTTGCGGAGCCGTCTCCAGGCGTCCTGCCAGTAGGAAATGGTCGGGCGGTCAATCCGGTTCGCATCTTCCTCGGTGTATCCTATTACTTTAAATTTTTCCGGTGTTAATGCTGCCATAATATCCTCCTTATCTGCTCTTTCCTGTCAGACTGATTCTCGGGTCAACGACCACGTACAGCAGGTCCGTGATAAAGAGAACACCGATGTAAAGTGCTGCGATAATAACCGTCTCTCCCATGATAATGGAAAGATCCTGGTTATTGACCGCCGTCACATAATACTGTCCGATTCCCGGGATGGAAAAGATGCTCTCGATGAAGAAGGAGCCTGTGATACACATGGCAACCGACATCGGAAGCTGTGTGATAACCGGGATAAACGAGTTCCGAAGGATATGGCGGCGGATAATCTGTCCGCGGCTTAAGCCCTTCGATTCAGCAGTCAGCACGTAATCCTGATTGATCACATCGAGCATCGAGGTTTTCAGCAGACGCGCATACGTTGCGATATAAGAAAAGCATCCTGTCAGGGTCGGAAGAATCGTGTATTCCCATCCTCCGAACCACAGATCCTTTCCCGCAGGCCAGCCGATCGTCGGCAGAACCTTCAGGTTACCTGCGAAAATTTTCTGAAGCATCAGACCAAAGATCAGGTTCGGAATGGAAATCAAGAGGACCGACAGGGCGATCACCATATAGTCCCAGAAGCTTCCCCTCCTCATTGCCGCAAGAATTCCAAGCAGCAGACCGATCGTGATACCGACCAGCACCTGCTGGATACCAAGGCGGGCGGATACCGGAAGACGGTCATGAATCAGCTTCTGTACCGTCTGTCCCGCATAGACAACAGATTCCCCGAACTCTCCCTTGCAGATTCCCTTCATTGTGATCACATAGCGCTCCATCATCGGCTTGTCGAGGCCGTAGCGCTTATAGAGGTTTTCCTTTACGGTCGGCGAGAGCTTGCTCGCACGTTCCGTCAGCGGATCTCCCGGAACCGCTTCCAGAAGGAAAAACGTGGCCGTTGCAATCAGAAACAGTGTGATCAGCATTTCTGCAAAACGGCGCAGTAAATATTTTGGCATAAAAATCCTCTCCCTGTCCGGTCTTTTCCGACCGGAATTTTTATTATGATAGCGAAAGAAGAGCCTATTGTTTCATAAGCCCTTCTTCCCTCATTTCTTCTGTTTTGCTGCTTTTTTATTTCTGTACAGATGCTCTGTAAAGCTCCTGGCTTGCGCCGAAGGAGGATGTGTAGAAATCTTTTACCCAGTTCTGATAATAGTAATGTTTATCAGAGTAGTACAGCGGTGCAACACCACAATCCTGTGCAACCAGCAGATCTTCCAGCTTCTGGTAAATCTCAAGGCGTTTTGCGTTGTCGTTCTCTCCGGTCAGAGAATCGATCAGGCTGTCGTACTCGCTGTTGCTATAGAGGCCGTAGGAATCATAAACGCCTGTCTTCATGACGTTCAGGAAATCCAGCGGATCGTTGTAATCGCTGAACCATCCGCCTACAAAGATATCGTAGTTCTTGTTATCGCGCTCGTTTGCAAACATCTGGTAATCGCCAACGGTGTTCAGCTCTACCTTTACGCCCAGATTCTGGGAAATGGACTGCTGCAGGTACTCTCTCTCGAGCTGATTCTCGGTAGCAGAACCCTGGGACAGCAGTGTAATGGTGATGTCTTCCGGTTTGTCGGTGATACCAAGCTCATCAAGGCCTTTCTGGAACAGTGCTTTTAACTTGTCTGCATCTCCTGCATACTGCTCATATTCCTCTTTCATGGTCTCCGACGCCTGCTTGCGGTAGGAAGTTCCGTCGAGCGTGATCGCCGGGGAAACGAAGCCGTAAGCTGCGGTGTATCTTCCGTAAACAGCTGATACCATCTCCTCACGGTTGATGGAGTAGGAAATTGCCTTGCGGATGTTTACGTTTTTCATCAGACCAGATTTTCCGCCCTCAGACTGCTCGTAGCACAGAACCATAGTTCCCGGGTACTCGGTGGTCATGGTCTGCATATTGCCTGCTTCTACTTCTTTGTCATATTTTGCAATGTAATCGCCTGCTGCATCGAAAACGTCCAGCTGTCCGTTATCGAACATGGTTGCTGCTGTTGCGTTCTCTGCTACACAGTACCAGTTTACCTGATTCAGTTTTACGTTGTCCTTATCCCAGTACTGGTCATTCTTTACCCATGTCATGGAGTTATCTTCTACCAGGTTGGTCATGGCAAACGGTCCGTTGTAGACACACTTTGTCCAGTCTTTTCCCCACTGGTCTCCGGCTGCCTCTGCGACATCCTGACGGGTCGGGTAAAGCGGAGTTGCTACCAGCTTGGACTGGAAGGTCGGATCCGCTACCTTTAAGGTAACCTCGAAGGTGTAATCGTCAACTGCTTTGATTCCGATCTCATCGGCAGAACCCTGTCCGTTATAATACTCCTCTGCTCCTACTACGTTGAACAGGAAGAAAGAATAGGAATAGCCGTATTCCGGATTTAACAGACGTTTCCATCCGTACTCATAATCTGCTGCGGTAACCGGCTGTCCGTCGGACCATTTTGCATCCTTTCTCAAATGGAAGGTATAAACCAGTCCGTCGTCGGATACGTCCATGGATTCTGCACCGGCGTACTCGAAACGGTCTCCGTTCTCATCTGCTACGTCACGCATCAGTCCTTCGTAGCACTCTGCCATCATCCAGCGCCATCCCATATCCTGTACATCGAAGTTGTTTCCAAAGGCTACCGCGCGAAGATTGATCTGTCCGTCCACTTCACCTGCAGTCTCCGGTGCTGCTGAATCCGCTGCTCCAGTACTGGTTGATGCCGCTGTAGCATTGTCAGCAGTTGCTACCTGTGCCTCTCCGCTGCTTCCGCATCCGGCCAGAAGACCGGCTGCCATGCATCCTGCCAAAAGCAGAGAAACGACTTTGTTTCTTTTTCTCATTGGTGTTCCTCCTTTGTTTTCCGCAGACCCTCCCCGGCTGATCCGGCTATGTCTGCACACGGGCCATTGTTTTTCATATAATTATCCTGAATTTTTTCTCTTATTCGGACAATAGCACGAAATAATACCTTGTTTTTTCACTTTTTTCACGTGATTTTAGCCCAACTTTTATCAGAATATCGAGAAATACCTTTTTTGTCAATCCTTTTTCCTACAGATCTTGTATTTTTTAAGTGCGCAACAATTCGGTATCAAACTTAAAAGAAGGAGGCTGCCGTCACACACAGCATTCTCCTTCTTCTTTTTCTTTACTTTTTCTCTTTTATTCCGCTTTTGCATCCATCTGCCGCAGGCTGTGGATCAGCTCCTCACAGATCTCCAGCTCGCTCTTTCCGTCCGTCTCGATGATAATGTCGGCTGCGGCCTCATATTTCTCACGGCGCTTGCTCATCAGATCTGCGATAAACGGAACGGTTTTGTTGTTCTCGATCAGCGGTCTGTCGTGGCTGTCTTTGACACGGTCTAAAATCGTCTCCGGCTTTGCAGTCAGAAGAACAACGCGGCCGTTCTTTTTCATCTCCGCAACGTTGCACTCACGCATCGGAGTTCCGCCGCCGCACGAAATGACAACGTTTGTTCTCGACTGCATTTCAATCAGAAGATTCGTCTCGCAGTCACGGAAATACTGTTCGCCGTAAGTCTCAAAAATATCGGAGATGCTCATACCGGCACGCTCTGCGATGATCTGATCCATCTCGATGATATCCATGGCAAACACGGTTTTGAGATAATCGGAAATGGTGCTCTTTCCGGCTCCCATGAAGCCAATCAGTACAATATTATAATTGAACAGCTTTCTTGCCTGAATCTTTTTACTGTTTCTTGTGATGCTCTCGAAAACATCCGCAACTTCGTTTTTATGGCGTTTTTCCTGCATCCGGCGTTCCAGCCATTCCTTCTGTTTTGCTTCCTGCTCCGGCTGGAGAATCGGCACGTTATTTGCTTCTTTATATACCATAATGTCCTCGACAATACGGTTTCTCATCAGCAGCGCATCCAGAATAATCTCATCGCACTGTCCGAGGCTCTCTCGTAATACTTCCAACTGATTCATGTTTTTATCCTTTCCAGACTTGTGTGTACTTGTTCGCACAGCCCTCTTCCGGTATTTTTGTCGTATTTTTTGACATTTTCTGTTATTATAGCAGTTGTCCTCCGGAATCACAACAAAAATTTGCACAAAGGTGCGAAAAGCCCATGGAATCTTTTCAGAAATCCATGGGTTTTGGTATATTTTTATTTAAGATCGTCTTTCGAATCCGCATGACACCTGTTCTCCCAGGCATCTTCTGTGGATAACTTTTCATCAGAGTTCAGAAAACTCAGCTCTGCCCCCCCCCGACTTCAGATTCTTTTTCAGCTTTTCAATCTGAATCGAAGTCTGTTTTTCTTCGGATATGGTGTTCAGCTCCTCGCAGATGGCATCTTTGATATCGAGCAGACACTCGAGCATCAGCGGGCTGAAGGTACCGCACTCGCCGTTCAGGATCATCTCGATGGCTTTCTCGTGCGTGTATGCCGATTTGTAGACACGCTCGCTTGTCAGCGCATCGTAAACATCGGCAATCGATACAACCTGGGCTGCAATCGGGATCTCCTCACCTTTTAAGCCGTCCGGGTAACCCTTTCCGTCGTACCGCTCATGATGCCAGCAACAGATCTGGTACGCAATCTGTACCAGCTTCTCGTCCTGATACAGTTCCAGGCTCTTCAGCATGGACGCTCCGATCAGGGTATGTTTCTTCATCTCCTCGAACTCTTCTTTCGTCAGCCTTCCCGGCTTATTTAAAATGTTCTCGTCAATGCCCATCTTTCCGATATCGTGCAGTGCGGATGCCGTTGTGATCATCAGCTGATCGGACCAGCTTAAGTGGTAGCGGTCTGTCTTCTGTACCAGACGCTCGAGGAGCATACTGGTCAGAACGTTGATGTGGTGGACATGAAGTCCGCTCTCGCCATTCCGGAATTCCATGATATGGCTCAGGATACTGATCATCATCTGATTGTTTTTCTCTTTTTCGTAAATCTGCTCGGTGACGAGCGTCACGAGACGGCGCTGTTTTGCATATAATTTGATCGTGTTGAAGACACGCTGGTAAACAACTTTTGCATCAAACGGACGACTGATATAATCGGATACACCCTGCTCATACGCACGGCGCACAAATGCGGTGGAATCCTCGCTCGATATCATGATGACCGGAACCTCTTCGATCCAGTGGTTGCGGTTCATGTAGTCAAGCACTCCGAAACCGTCCATGCCCGGCATGACGATATCCAGAAGGATCAGCGCAAGGCCTGTTCCGTATTCTTCCAGCAGACGCAGGCACTCTTCGCCGGTGGAAGCCTCGATGATATCGTATTCATCCTGCAGAATCTCCGAGAGGATGATACGGTTCATCTCGGAATCATCCACGATCAGGATGCGCTGTTTTTCTCTGCGGTTTTCCTGACGGACAACATCGTCCTGACAACCCAGGATCTGGTCTTTCTCGGTGACAACCATGTTTTTCCGTTGTTTTGCAAGATACATCAGCTGGTCGGCACGCATCGCAGCTTCGCCGATCGTCTCATCTCTTGTCAGAACACCTCCTACGCTGACGGAAAGACGCATCTTCGAGTAGCCCGGCACCTGTGCCTCATGGATCTGTGACTGAATCTGTTTTAATTTCTGTACAAAGTTTTCCTCATCCATCTCCGGCAGAACCAGCAGAAATTCGTCTCCTCCTAAGCGGATCAGACGGTCGGTACGTCGGGTGCAGCGGTTGACGGTCTTTACAATGGTGTCAAGCGCCATATCTCCGGCATTGTGGCCGTATGTATCGTTGTATAATTTGAAATCATCGAGATCGATCATGGCTACGCCGCAGCAAAAGCTGGCGTCCCGGATCTGGTCTTCGAAGTAGCGGCGGTTGAATACTCCGGTCAGCGCGTCACGATACAGCTCTTCGCTGTAGCTGTTCAGCTTGCTTACCAGATTCTGGCGTCCTTCGGAGTCCATCAGTGTTTCATCGTCGAGACGGTTGATCATCTCGATCACGCATGGTTCTCCTTCGATCTCCACGTATCTTGCAATGACCTGATACACATTCGACGCAATGCATTCCAGTTTTGATTTCTGCGATTTCTCCCGCAGGGCTTTTTCGGAAATACAGTTAAGGCACGGCATCGCTTTGTTCCATACTGCGTAGCATTCACACAGCTTGCCATTCTCTTCATCGATAATAAAATCTCCGATCTCATCCGGACGGAGAACCCGCACATACATGAAAATATTCTTCAGATGTTCCACCAGACGTTCTGCCTGTTTCTGTGTCATCTGAACATCCTTAGAAGGCTCTTTCTTATTTATTTTTTCACATTCCGGCAATTCGGTCTGATTCATCTGTTTCCCTCTCTTCTCCCCGGTACACACAAAACTTCATTACCCCTTTGTGTGCTTCCGCGTTTTGCTACATTTTCCCATTTTAATTACAGTTATACATAATAGTGTAACGATTGTTTCCCGTTTCGTCAAGAAAAAAGTGTACAAAAACCGTCCTGTAATGGAAATTTATTCAAAAAAACCGACCGGTTTTACGCGGTCGGTTTTTTCTTCTTATCATAGAAGACACGGCTGTATAACTGCGGATAGATGTTGCTGCAGGAGAGCGCCGGTCCTTCAATATAGCGGTAATGATCGAAATCGTAAACACCGTAATCCGGCTCGGAGTTATCCAGCCAGAAAGCATTGATGCCGTAATCGTAGTAGTTCTTCTTGCATACGTCCCAGACATATTTTCTTGTCTCCGGATTGAACACGTCGATCTCAACGCAGTCACCCTGGAAATCGTATGTCTACTTTTTCGCGCAGACTATCCCTGTATGTTTTTCATTTTATTAGATTTTTTTGTCTGTTTCTTGAAGTTTTTATCCGATTTCTAACACTATTTTGATCTTTTTACCAAATTTGCGGAATGGGCTTTATTTTTAACTGCACAAATTCCATTTCTTATGATAGAATATTTACGAAAAAATAAAGTATCTGATTCACTATACTTTGATTCACAATAAAATGAGGGAGTAATCCATGATTCAAACGAAAGATTCGAACTTAACCTTCCGCCCGCTGACCATCGACGACGCAGAGCAGTACAATGCACTTCTGCGCTACGCCTTTCAGGTTACAGAGCAGGAGCTTTCCGAAAGCGGATGGAAAGACGATGAAATCAAGCAGTCCAAATTCCCGGTTCTCGTCCGTGCCGATGTGCTCGGCTGTTTCTGCGAGGAGGATCTGGTATCACAGTTCGCGGTTTATCCGCTGGACATGAATATCTACGGTGTCCGCTATCCCGTCGGTTTTGTCACCAGCGTCTGCACCTACCCGGAATACACCGGCCAGGGCATCATGAAAAAGCTGATGATCCGGAGTCTCACGCGCATGCGGGAAAACCACCGTTCCTTTGCGCTTCTCTATCCCTACTCTATTCCGCTCTACCGGAATCTCGGATGGGAAATCATTTCCAATAAGATGACGTACACCATCAAGGACACGCAGGTGCCGCGGAAACTCAAAGCCCCTGGCTATGTGCGCCGCGTGGCATGGGATGACAAGGATTTTAAGGAACTACATACCAAATTTGCTTCGAAGACGCACGGCTGCCTCTACCGCAACAATCTGGCGTGGGAAGAATATTTCCGCTGGGATGAGGATGATACCGTCGTTGCGATCTACTATTCCGCTGATGATGTGCCGTACGGCTACATGGTCTATCTGATCAGCTCCGATATCATGCATATCAAAGAGATGATCTATCTGAACCGCGAAGCACAGCTGGGACTCTGGGAGTATATTCATGCGCACGATTCCATGATCGATGAGGTCAAAGGAAATAACTACTACAGTGAACCCATCGCGTTCGAGCTTGAGGACAGCGATATCAAAGAAACGATTCGCCCGTACTCGATGGGGCGTATCATCGATGTCGTGCAGTTTATGGAACATTACGCCTGCGACCCGGACGAGCCGGATGTGTGTATCCGTTTTGAGATCGAGGATGAGCTGCTTCCGTGGAACAATGACAGCTTCACATTCTTCTTTGAAAAAGGACACTGTGTGCCGACCGACCGCGAGCCGGACCATGTGATGAAAATGACGATCGCATCGCTCACGACACTGCTGCTCGGCTACAAGACGGCTTCCAAGCTGTATGAGATGGCGCGCATCGAAACAACGCCGCAGACTGTGGAATGCCTGGATGACCTGCTCTTCCACCATATTCCATATGTTTCGGACTATATTTAATTTATTTTACGCATTGCAAAAGAGGGACTCCCGTGAAAGGAATCCCTCTTTTTCTATGTAACATTTTTTAGTTTTCTTCCAGTTTGATTTTCTCCTGCAGCACAACGCAGCCTGCCATATCGCCGATGACGTTGACGCAGGTGGCACCCATGTCACACAGTGTGTTGATGCTGATGTAAACGCCCATGACGCCGGCCGGAAGACCTGCCATCGTGGCGAGTGCTGCGAATGATGCGATCGCGCCGCCCGGAATACCCGGTGTTCCGACAGAAAGCAGGACGTTGGCAAGCAGAATGATCACCATCATCGAAATGCTGACGTTGATGCCGCAGGCATTTGCGAAGAACATGATCATAAACGACATCAGGATCGATACCGCATCCATGTTGACGGTGGCACCGAGCGGGATTGCAATACTGCTGATCTGGTTCGAAACGCCGAGTTCTTTCTCGACACAGCGCTTGCTGATTGGGATCGTCGCGGAACTGGAACATGTTCCGAATGCATTCAGGGCTGCCGGCATGATCGCCTTAAAGAACTTGACCGGACTCGTCTTTCCGATGAGTTTTACAGCGCCGCCGTAGACGACGATCGCAAATCCATAGAATGCCACATACAGAATGATGAGCTGGGTTGCCAGGGAAACGATGGTTTTGGTTCCGTTTGCCTCGACAACCGGCACGATCGTACAGAAGACACCGATCGGGGTGAAGTACATAACGGTGCTGATGACTTTTAAGCAGACCTCATTCAGGGAGTCGATCACGTTTAAGAGCGGCTGTCCCTTCTCTCCGACCGCAATCAGCGTAAAGCCGACAACGACAGCGAACACGAGTACCTGGAGCATGTTGCCCTCCGCAAATGCTTTCACCGGGTTGGACGGGATCAGGTTTTTGATCGTGTCGAGGATGCTGGTCATCTCGGTCGCCTGGATATCGGAAGTTGCCATCTCAAAATGGACTCCCTTTCCGAGGCGGATCAGTCTTGGAATGATAATGCCGACTGCACTTGCAATCGCGGTGGTGCACAGGAAGAAAATCATCGAGTAGCCGGTGATCTTACCTGTCGTTTTTGCATTTCCGATGCTGCAGATGCCCATGACAATTGAGCAGAATACCATCGGGAAAATCATCATATTCAAGGCGTTCATGTAGATGCCGCCGATGACGCCGGTTACGGTCAGAATCGGCGTAAAGCGGTCCGCCAGAAGAAGTCCGGTTAAGATACCGAGAAGCAGTCCGGTAAAGATCGCACCTGTAATATGCTTCTGATACCATGCATAAAACTTTTTCATATGTTCTCTCTTCTCTCCTTTTTCACAGAGTAAGAGGCAGGTGTCCCTGTATCTTCTACCTGCCTCTTCGCATACAGCCATCTTATCACACAACCGCGGATAATTCCACCTAAAAATGGATTTATCCGCGGTTTTTCTGGCTTTTTGTCTTTTTTCTCTTTTTTATACGGCTGCTGCCCGGCTGTAGACTTTCTTCCGCATAATCAGATAGCAGATCACCTGCATGATAATCGTGATGATCCACGATCCCGGATACGAAATGAACAGCACATACAGCGAGCGGTGCTGCGGGAAAATGCCGAAGATCCACACGATTCGCGTTCCGACCGTTCCGATGACGGACAGAATCATCGGCACCGCCGAGCATCCCATACCGCGCAGGGCTCCCGGGAAGAGGTCCATGATGCCGCAGAGGAAATACGGAACCGTCGTGATCGACAGAATTTCCATACCGCAGCGGATAACCTCCGGGTCCCCAGTGTAAATCTGCAGGATTTCCGTACCGAACAGATACGCGCCGCCACCCATCACCAGTGCGATGCCGCTGGAGAGAATCAGGCAGTCGATCAGCACCTTATCCATTCGTTTGTATTTTCCGACACCGTAGTTCTGGCTTGTGAAGCTCATGCACGCCTGGGTGACGGAGTTGACTGAGGTGTATAAAAATCCCAGCACATTGTTGGCCGCCGTGTAGCCTGCCATTGCAATCGAACCGAAGGAATTGACGGATGACTGCAGCAGCACGTTCGAGAAGTTGATAACGGTACTCTGAATACCCGCCGGGATGCCGACCTGGAAAATCGGGATGATGTAATCCTTTTTCAGGCACAGCTTCGAGAACCGGAGCTGATAACTTCCCTCGCTCTTATAGAGGCACCGCAGAACCAGCACGCAGGAGATCGCCTGCGAAACCATCGTTGCAATCGCCACACCTGCCACGCCGAGACTGAACACGATCACGAGGAACATATTCAGACCAGCGTTGATCACACCCGATACAATCAGGAAATACAGCGGCCGCTTCGTGTCGCCGACGGCACGCAGAATCGCCGCACCGTAGTTGTACAGCATGAAAAACGGCATTCCCATAAAGTAAATTCTCATATACAATGCCGACTGATCAATGACATCCGCCGGTGTATCCATCAGCTCCAGCGCGCCTTTTGCAAAAAATACGCCCACAAACGCCATCACAACGCCGCTGATCAGCGCCAGCATGATCGATGTATGTACCGTTTCCGACATCTCCCAGTCGCGCCCCGCTGCATAATACCGCGCCGCAAGCACATTCGCACCGAGCGAGATTCCCATAAACAGGTTGATGAACACGTTGATGAGCGCCGTTGTCGATCCGACAGCCGCAAGCGCCTGGCTTCCGCTGAACCGTCCGACGACGATGATATCCACCGCGTTGAACATCAGCTGCAGAATGCCGGACACCATCAGCGGCAGCGAAAAGGAAATCAGCTTGTCCATAATCGTGCCGTTGCACATGTCGATTTCATATTTGTTCTTTTTCAAAAATACTCCTCCTTCTTTTGTAGCAGATATGCAGTCTTACACCGCAGACATATACAGAAATGATACCACTTTTTTCCGGTTCTGCACAGAGACTTTCCATAATTTATTGACTTCTGTAAAGTCCACAGGTAAAATAAATACAATTACAGTTTTTCTGTATATAAATCAAGGACAGGAGAGAACCTATGAAAAAAATATGGATTACAGGTGCCGAAGGCCACATCGGTACTGCCCTTCTGGAACTGCTGGAGGGTGTGGAATATCAGCTTCTTCCGACGGATATTCACGAGGTTGATATTACCAAAATCGATGAAGTCACACAGTTCGTTTATGTCAACCGTCCCGACGTTATCATCAACTGCGCCGGTATGACCGACGTTGCCGAGTGTGAAAAAAACATCGACGAAGCCTATCGTGTCAATGCCATCGGTGTGCGCAACGTAGCGCTTGCCGCCAATGATATCGACGCAAAGGTTATTCAGATCTCAACGGATGATGTTTTCGACAAGGAATCCCGCATCCCGTACAACGAGTTTGATACCGTGCATCCGCGTACGATCTACGGAAAATCAAAAGAGGCCGGAGAGAAAATCCTGACACAGCTTTTGAACCGCTTTGTCATCATCCGAAGCTCCTGGATTTACGGGATCGGCCGCGATTTTGTGGATGAAGTACTCCGCAATGCGGCAAAAGGCGGCACGATGGAGGTTCCAAACAACCAGTATGCGGCTCCGACCAGTGCTTTTGAGCTTGCACGCGTGATCTGCCACTTTATCGACAGCGAGGAGTATGGTCTGTACCACGTTGTCTGCCCCGGAAGCTGCAGCCGCTATGAGTTTGCAAGAACCATCCTCGAGTATACTGGAAAAACCGGTGATCTTGATCTCTACCCGGTTGTCGCACGCGATGATGTCCGCCCAACCTATTCTGTTCTGGACAACATGATGCTCCGCCTGACCGGTATTCCTGAGCCGCTCGACTGGAAAACGGCACTGAAAGAATATCTCGAAGAAACCGGAGGAATCGAATAATGGTCCGAAACAGAAAAGAAACAACGGAAAAGTCAAAAAAGAAGCCCGGGCTTTCCACCCAGATTTTTATTGCCCTGCTGGCCGGTGCGCTGCTCGGCGTGGTGATTCACTATTGGATCCCGTCCAGCTATATCAAGGACACCGTCATCGTAGAAGGTGTGCTGTATGTCATCGGACAGGGCTTTATCCGCCTGATGCAGATGCTTGTCGTACCGCTTGTCTTCTGCTCCCTCGTCTGCGGAAGTATGTCCATCGGAGACAGCAAAACCCTCGGAAAGGTCGGCGTAAAAACGATCGGCTTTTACCTTGTTACCACAGCACTTGCCGTCTGCATCGCACTTGGAACCGCCCTGCTCATTCACCCGGGTCTCGGACTTAACATGGGTGCGGTTCAGAAAGCAGACCTGTCCTCGACAGCAGCAGATTCCAGCGTCAGCCTGGTGGATACACTGCTCAACATCATCCCGAAGAACCCGATTGGTTCCATGGCAAACGGCGATATGCTTCCCATCATCGTATTCGCCCTGTTTGTCGGCGTAATGCTGGCAAAGCTCGGAAACCGCGCTTCGGTCGTTTCCAACTTTATCAGCCAGTTTAACGATGTCATGATGGAAATGACCATGACGGTCATGAAGGTGGCCCCGGTCGGCGTTTTCTGTCTGATTGCACGTACCTTTGCAACGGTCGGCTTTTCTGCGTTCGCACCGATGCTGAAATACATGGGAAATGTAACACTGGCGCTGGCACTGCAGTGCTTCGTCATTTATCAGGTTCTTCTGTTCGTATTCACACGGCTGAATCCGATTAAATTCGTGAAGAAATTCCTTCCGGTTATGGGATTTGCATTTTCCACCGCAACCTCCAACGCGACAATCCCGATGTCGATTGATACGCTGAACAAAAAGATGGGTGTCTCGAAGCAGATTTCTTCGTTCACCATTCCGCTCGGCGCAACCATCAACATGGATGGTACCTCCATTATGCAGGGTGTCGCTGTCATCTTCATCGCAGAGGCGTACGGTATTCATCTGACTCCGGCAAACCTCGCAACGGTTGTTGTTACCGCAACACTGGCTTCCATCGGTACCGCCGGTATCCCAAGCGTCGGACTTGTTACCCTGGCTATGGTACTGAATTCCGTCGGACTGCCAACGGAGGGTATCGCTCTTATCATGGGTATCGACCGTATTCTCGATATGCTGCGTACCGCCGTCAACATCACAGGCGATGCTGTCTGCACAACGATTGTCAGCCATCAGGAAAAGGCGCTCAACCGCGAAGTATTCAATCGCAATTAACTGCAATTAACTGCTTGCGAAAAGCCTTTTTCAGACACGCTCTAAGGCTAAGAAAACGCGTTCCCGTTTTCGGAAACCCCTGTGGTTTCCGGCGGGAACGCGTTTTTCTTATCTCATTTCTCTGTTACAGTTCAAATGCCTGGCGGATGCTGTCGTAATGCAGGAATTTTCCTTCTGCGGCGTATCCTTTGATTTCGTCCAACGTAGCAAAACGGTAGCCGTCCGTTTCTTCCTCCTGAAGGTGAAGATCCTCGTCTTTGACATCCATCACGAAGCGATAGACATCGACAAAGTAGTTGTCTCCCTCATCCGGGTTGATACGCCGGTAAGTGAAGAGGTAGCCGCCGTCTGCCTTGCTCACATCGAGTCCGGTTTCCTCTCTGACCTCACGGCGCACGGCCTCCCAAGAGCTCTCTCCTGCCTGTGCCGCGCCGCCGGAAACCTCCCACCAGCCCGGTGCCCAGGCTTTCGTCATGACACGTTTTGTGATAAGGAAGGTTCCGTCCGGTCTTGCGATTACGCCGAGCACCGTCAGGTGAAATTCGTCCGGCTTCATATGCCAGTCATTCCGCTTCATCGTGCGGCCGGTCGGCTGTTTGTTTTCATCATAGATATCCCAGAGTTCCATATCGTGTTTTCTCCTGTCGAACTTCTTCCGAGCCCCATCGCGATTTTTCTTCCCTTTCGCATGGTTCTGAATCATTACAGATACTGTTTAATCTCTTCCATCACATTTTCCAGCGGAATCTGTGTTTTCAGAGTCTTATCGCGGGATGCAACCTCGACAACGCCCTGTTTCATGTTTTTCGGGCTTACGATGATGCGCAGCGGAATGCCGAGCAGGTCGGCATCGGCAAACATTACGCCGGCTCTGACGCTTCTGTCGTCGTAGATCACTTCGATGCCTGCATTCTGCAGATCCTCGTACAGCTTGTCCGCATATGCTCTGACTCCCTCGTCATCGACGCGGACTGCACAGAGGTGTACCTGCCACGGAGCGATAGCTTTCGGCCAGATCGGGCCGTACTCATCGTGATGTGCCTCGCAGACCGATGCTGCCAGACGGCCGACACCGATACCGTAGCATCCCATGATCGGGGTCTTGCTCTCGCCGTTTGCATCGACATAGGTCATATTCATGGATTTTGTATATTTGGTTCCAAGCTGGAAGATATTTCCGACCTCGATACCTCTGGAGATCTTCACAGTCTTTTTGCCGCATTTCGGGCAGATGCCGCCCTCCTGGATTTTTGCAAAATCGTGATACTCGGCATTCGGAACGTCGCGCTCCATGTCGAGTCCTTTGTAATGATGCTCTGCCTCGTTGGCTCCGCAGGAAAGGTTATTTCTTCCCTCGAGGGATTTATCGTAGAGGACAACGGCATCTCCGTTCACCTTCAGGTTCACCGGTCCGATGTAGCCTGCGTTCAGGCCGCATTCTTCGGTGATCACGGCTGCGTGAACCTGCTCGCCGAGGAAGTTGACCAGCTTCGTCTCGTTGACTTCGAGATCGCCGCGGATGAAAAGGACAACGTATTTATCATCAACATTCTGCTGATAAACAACGGCTTTGCAGGAGTTCTTTGTCTCGTCTCCGAAGAAATTGCAGACGTCTTCAATGGTGTGGACGTTCGGTGTATAAACCTTTTCGAGTGCAGCGGATTCTGCGTCTCTTGCGATATCTGAAATGTTCTCAGCTGCCTCCATGTTGGCTCTGTAATCGCAGGAATCACACAGAACGATGGAATCCTCTCCGACCGGAGTCAGAAGCATGAACTCGTGGGAGATATTTCCGCCCATCATACCGGAATCGGATTTGACAGATACCACCTCCGGCACGCCGACACGCTCGAAGATGCGCTCGTATGCTGCGTGGCATTTCTCGTAATACTGCTCCAGATCTTCCTGGCTGGTATGGAAGGAGTAAGCATCCTTCATCGTAAACTCACGCACACGGATCAGTCCAGCTCTCGGACGGGCCTCATCACGGAATTTTGTCTGGATCTGATAGATCATAAACGGATATTTGGTGTAGCTCTGTGCATACTCGCGTACAAGGTGTACGGCTGCCTCCTCGTGGGTCATGCCGAGTACCATTTTGGCATTGTTGCGGTCTGTGAAGCGCAGCAGCTCATCGCCGATGCTATCGTAACGGCCGGACTCATCCCACAGAGAAGCCGGCATGACAACCGGGAACTGCACTTCCTGGCCGTCGATTTTGTCCATCTCCTCGCGCAGGATCTGCTCGATTTTGCGCACAATGCGACGCAGCGGCAGATAGGAAGAATAGATTCCGTTTGCCATATATTTGATGTATCCGCCTTTTACCATAATAGCATGGCTGTCGATGACACAGTCAGCAGGTCTTTCTTTGAAGCGTTCTCCTACTAATTTTTCAAGTTTCATTTTCTGATTTCCTCCTTATTCTTTGGGTTTTCAACATCTGAAGTCTTCCAGACGCGAGAACATTCCAGCCTGTCCGATTTTAAGCTTTTAGTCAACATTTTACGCATCTAACTCATCACTGAAGTAACGAGAATGCGATGCGCAGTTTTCAAACAGAAAAAAAGCCCTAAACCGCAAGCTGCAGTTTAGGGCGAATTTTTTTATCCGCGGTACCACCTAAATTCAGGAAAACTCCTGCACTCTGACACAGAACATTTGTACCCCACGATTTTTGTATTTTGTAATACGCGTGATCTCTGCTCTCTGTACCTTCTCTGTAACGGGAGATCCCGGTGCAGCCTACGAAATAAATTTTTCCTGATGGATTTTCTTCTCTTCGGTGCACAGCTCCAAGACCGGTTCACGATAGATTCTGCAAAAAGCTTTCACCTGCCGCTTTCTCTCTGAATGCGCTCTGTCGCTACTGTTTCTTTTCTTCGCTTTTTCACTGCACTGATTGTAGCAGAAACCGGAAAAGAATGCAAGCCCGTTCCTTCTGCTTTTTCTGCATAAACGCCCGCCCAGGTTACAGGCCTTCCCGGTACATTCTGCTGATCGCCGCCTGGGCTTCCTCAGACTGTTTTTTCTCAATCCATGCTTTGCGGTCACTCAGGATAGCCAGCATCTCATCGACAACGTCCTCGGCGCGCGGGCTTGTGACGCGGTAGAGATAGCCGAGCATCCGCGTGGCGGTAAAATCGGTGTTCATCTGGCGGTATGCAATTTCCCGGCAGAAGTCGTCCGGGTAACCGTTGTGTTTTAACGCACGGTACAATTCGTCATTTCTCGTTTCTGGCATTGCCTGTCTCCCTTTTTCCTTTAAACATTTACGTTTCCGCTGTTCAGGCCTTCCGTCTTTTCCTCAAGTGGCAGCCAGTCCAGTGCCTTTTTGATCCACTCATCCCAGAAATCCCATTCATGGCCACCCTTACTCTCATAGTAGACAATGTCCATGCCGCTCTCTTCCATCCGTTTATGGTAGAGACGGTTTACTTCCAGAAGTCCGTCCTCTGTTCCGCACGCCTGGAATACGGTCGGCACATTGACAGACGGATCTTTTTTCCGTGCTTCCTTTAACTGCTCGATAAGAACAGCCGGGTTTTTGTCACTCTTTGCTGCTTCGACCAGATTTCCGAAATAACCTTCTTCATGTGCAAAGCTGTCCGCTCTGCTCTCTTCCGGATTTTCCAGCACATGAAGTGCACCGGACAGGCAGATCACAGCCCCGAAGGTATCGTGATATTTCAGGCCATTTCTGAGTGCGCCAAAACCACCCATGGAAAGACCTCCGATAAAGGTGTCTTCTCTTTTTCTGGACAGTGGAAACATTTTTCTTGTAATCTCAACCAGTTCTTCTCCGATAAACTGTCCGTGCATGGCACCGATGGACGGCTGATCCACATAAAACGCATTCTCGCCGGCCGGCATGACAACGGCAAGGTTTTTCTCCTCTGCCCATCTTTGGATTCTGGTTCCATGAACCCAGTCTGTCTCATTCCCAAAAATGCCATGCAGCAAATACAGCGTTTTAAACGGTTTTTCCTCGCGCTCCGGCTGCCCAAAGGTAAATTTGTCGACCGGCAGAATAACCTGCAGCGGTACGGTGCGCATTAAAGTTTTTGACATGAAGCTTACCTGAATAAATGCCATAATAAAAATCCCCCTGTGGATATATATTTTTCTTTATTTTACGCCTTATTTCCGCATTTCGTCAACGTGGAGTTTTGCGTTCCTCCGGTTCCGGCTTGCACCCCGAAGCAATTCACGATATAATCTTGTTTATAGCAATCCCAGAAAATAATGCAAAAAATTCAGCACTGCAGAACGTGAATTACTGCGTCACGGATTTTCGTCGTACCCCGGTACGCCTTCAAATCCGTTCCTTGTAATTCGCGCCCTGCAGCACTGCCTTTTTTGCGTTATTTTCTGGTCTTGCTATAGTTTGAATTTTTTCTGTGACAAGATAAGGAGATTTTCTATTATGATAAAGTTGATTGCAACCGATGTCGATGGAACGCTCGTCAAAGACGGCACACTTCTGATCGACCCGGAATATATGACTGTTGTTTCCAGGCTTGTCGACCAGGGCATCCATTTTGTTGTCTGTTCCGGCCGCCAGTTTTCCAGTGAACAGAAGCTTTTCGCTCCGATCAAGGACCGCCTGCTCTACATCTCCGATGGCGGAACTGTCGTGCGCACACCGGAAAAGATTCTGAAAACATATCCGATGGAAACGGCACTCTGGAAATCCATGTGCCGCATGGTATATGACGAACTTCCGTCCTGCAACTGCTTTGCCGCCACCCCGGACTACTGCCTCGCCGAAGATGCCGGAAGCCGCATGTTTCACTGGCTCCGCGACTCCTACGGCTTCGATGTCCGCGAAGTACCGGATCTGTCGAAGGTAGAAAACGAGGACATTATCAAATTCACGATCTACCATCCAACCTCCTGTGAAGAGCTTTGCTCCCCAAATTTCATCCCGGCGTGGAAGCATCAGGCAAAACTCGCTGTCGCCGGTAAGGAATGGTTGGACTGCAACGCCCGCGGCGTCAGCAAATGGACCGGTCTCTCATTTCTGATGAACTACTTTGGCCTTACCCCAGACGAAGTCTGCTGCTTCGGCGACAACCTGAACGACATCGAAATGCTTCAGAACGCCGGCGAAAGCTACGCCGTCTCCAACGCCCGAGCGGAAGTCATCGCCTCAGTAAAACACACCTGCCCGCCGTACTGGGAGAACGGGGTGCTGCAGGTTTTGAAAACGTTTTTGAAGGAAACGACAAACCCGTTTTGATTTAAAAAATCCAGGCATCCTATACGGATGCCTGGATTTTTAATTCTCTGTTTCTTTACAGTACCCCATGCGGCGCAATGCCGATCGCAAATTCGACTGCAATCGCTACCAGGACTACCAGCAGCGAAATGATGAATCCGTGCAGCATCGGCTTTGCGCCGGAGCGGCAGAGGGATTTGAAATCGGTGTTCAGGCCGATGGCCGCAAGGGCGGCTACCATCAGAAATTTGCTGATGGTTTTTAATGCGGCTGCTGTGCCTGCCGGGATAAGACCTAAGGAGGTCAGTGCTGACATGGCGAGAAAACCTAAGATAAACCATGGAAAAATGGATTTGATGCTTACCTTTACGGCGGTTCCTTCTGCTGCCTGCGCCTTCCGTTTCAGATGTACGTTGATGGCGGCGAATGCCAGGACGGCCGGAATGATGGCGAGGGTCCGTGTCAGTTTTACCATGGTTGCGAAATCACCGGCGGCCTCGCTGAATGCGTAACCGGTGGCAACGACGCTTGATGTGTCGTTGACCGCAGTTCCGGCCCAGAGGCCAAACGCGGCATCCGAAAGGCCCATCCAGTGACCGAGGATCGGGAATACGACGATCATGACCGTATCAAATAAAAACGTTGCGGAGAGGCCATAGGCAATGTCCATATCGGTCGCCTCGATGACCGGCGCGATTGCCGCGATCGCGGAACCGCCGCAGATACCCGTGCCGGCGTTGATGAGGCTGCTCGTCTTCCAGTTCAGTCCAAGTGCTTTTCCGATCAGTGCGCCGAGGCCAAAGCACGTTGCCAGGGTAAATACCATAACCGTCAGGGAAAATCTTCCGACCGTCAGTACCGTGCGGATATTCAGGCTCGCTCCGAGCAGAATAATCGCAAATTTCAGGATCTTCTTCGATGTAAATTTAATTCCCGGCGCTGTCACGCTGTTCGGCTTGTAAAGGGCATTCACAATCATACCGATAAACATGGCGATGACCGACGCCCCGATAAAGTGCAGTCCGGCGCTCTCCTCCAGGCTTTCCAGGAATTTCGCTGCAACCGCAATCACCAGCGCAATCGCTGCTCCGGGAATCAGTTTCTTTGCGTTTTTCATAATAATAACTTCCTCCAGATGTATCGTTTTTTCTCTCTCCCCAAAACATTCCGTATTTTTCATCACATCTGATGCTGCCACTTCCCACTTCGATAGCGAAGGACAAAGAAAATAGCACGAACAACCCAGTCCATCGTCATGGCGACCCAGACACCAAAGACACCGAATCCCATACGCACACCGAGCACATAGCTCATGCCGATTCTGCAGATCCACATGGAAAGGATCGAGAGAATCATACAAAATGCCACATCATTGGACGCGCGGAGTACATTCGGCAGGGTGAAGGCAATTGGCCAGATTATCATACAGCAGATACCATGGTAAACGATGATATCTTCCGTCATGGCAGTTGCCTCCGCAGACAGACTGTAAACGTGAAGCACTGCCGGAAGTGCCGCGATGACACCGAGACAGCAGACGATCATCAGTCCATAAATGATGATGTGCAGCTTTTTCGCATAGTATTTTACCTGCTCATAGTCTCCCGCTCCCGCGCACTGTGCGCTTACGGTCAGCACTGCATTTCCGATCGCCATACCGGGCAGTGTCTGGAAGACAGCAATCGTGTTGGACACCGCATTTGCCGCGATCGACGCTGTTCCGAACTGTGTGATCATACTTAAGACCATGATTTTGCCGAGCTGGAACATACTGTTCTCGAGGCCGTTCGGAATGCCGATGCCAAGGATTTTTTTCAGCATATGGAAATCCGGTTTTACTTTCACCGGATAAGAGCACCGCACCAGATACCGCTTATTATGTACGAGAACAAATGCTGCCACAGCCGCGTACATACGTGAAAGCAGCGTCGGAATCGCAACGCCGTCCACGCCGAATTTCAGCGCATAGACCAGAAGCGCATTTCCCGAAATATTGATCAGGTTCATGACGATGGATATTTTCATCGGCGTTTTCGAATCACCCTGCGCACGGAAAATGGCCGCACAGCCGTTGTAAACCGCCAGAAACGGAATGGAGGCCGCTACGATCATCAGATAAATATTGCAGTTTCTTTCTACCTCTGCCGTAATGTTTCCAAACACAACATGCAGAATAAACGGCTTTAAAAGATAGACCGCCGCCATGATCACAACTGACAGCGCCGTTGTCACCAGCAGAAGCTGGTCAGCTGCCTCACATGCTTTATGCGGCCGCTTCTTTCCGATATACTGGCCGCACACGACGGCTCCGCCGGTTGCAATCGCGGTGAACATGTTGATCAGCAGAATAAAGATTGTATCAATCAGCGACACACTCGACACCGCCGCCTCGCCGACACTGGATACCATAATTGAATCCGCCATGCCGACTGCGATGGCAAGAAGCTGTTCAATCAGAAGCGGCACAATCAGCCGTTTCAGATCCGCATTGGAGAACAGGTCACCATCCCGTTCCTTCAGATAATTCATCTTTTGTTTCCTCCATTTTCATACCTTCTCTGTTGATGATTTTTCACGCATGTGTATTACACTCATGCTGTTTTTATCTTACCTGCATTTTTACGTAAAAGCAAGAAGAACCGGCATCATTTCTTTACCGGTTCTCCATTGATTGCCTGTACCAGGACTTTGTCAAATCTTGCGTATTTTTTTACTTCTTTCATCAGCGTATCGAGGTCTTTCACAATCTGCTCGCGCTTTCCTGTCGGTCCTATGAAATATTCTCTGCTGCCCATTTCCAGCAGATTTCCTGTCGTTCTTGTCCGTACGCCGAAGGTAAGTCTTCTGCTTCCCCGCCGGTAATAAATCGTATAGGTACGCGGCACGTAGTTGAACAGGGAGCTTTCGATTTGGGAAATCGTGTAAAATTCACCGCTCTCTTTCGCCGCCGCATACCGCCGGTCTTTCAAACAGTCCATTTCGGCTACGGAAATGAAGCAGATCAGATAGTCCAGAAACGAAAACACAACCAGAATCATTGCTTCCACAATTCGTCCCAGATTTGTTCCATCCAGAATATGAACATAGATGTCGCCGTAAAATACCGCAAAGAAAAGAACAATACTTAAAATAATCTTGATCCACGGCCAGAGACGGGATTTAATTTTCCGATTTACCTTAAAAACATTAATCCATTCAAGCAACTGTTTATCCTCCATCAATGTAATGATGTCTGTATTTATTTTACACTCTTTTCTCCGTAAAAACAACAGGGAAGCAGAACACTTTCTGTTATAGTTCACTGGTATCCAACGAACTATAATTCTAAAACATTTCCTTCTTTCTTTTTCCAAATTTGCGTATAAAAAGGGAAGTGGCTGGTAATTCGTGGGATCTTACGGCCACTTCCACTCTTCTCATGCTTTATTTACTTTCCGTATACTTGACACCGTATGAAGTGAGGAGGTCACAAAATTCGTCGGCACTGATTGGCATAGTACGGACACAACTAAATTGTGACTTATCAAATATCACAAAGCTAGTAAATGGATGATATGTTGAAAAAAACAGACCACTATCTTTTTGTTTTGATACGTTAAAGAAAAAATGATTTTTATATCTTTGTATAACGGAAAAATCCTCCCATACAATTTTTTTCTTATATCCCAAAAAGGCAAGTTCCATTCCCCACTTATGGATGTAAATACGTGTTAAAGCATCTACACTTCCCCATGACACTATCCCACAAATAAACATTATTCCAAATATTACCCAAAGCTTTTGAGGCAAATTATATAATTCACATTGATTTTTTGCATCTTCCCAAAATCTTGTCATAAGATACCCGATGCCTATTAATGTAGCAACTTGTGCAAACATAAAAAACTTACGATATCCTGCTCTCATATTTTCTCTTTAATTCCTTCGATCTTTATTTTCTTTCCGTGTACTGAATACCATATGAAGTGAGCAGTTCACAAAATTCGTCGGCGTTAAGCGGCATGGTATGAACAGAACGATTTCGCGAATTATCGAATATTACAAAACTGGTAAAGGGATGAAACATTGCCCAATACGGACCTGCATCTTTTTGTTTTGACATATTGAAGAAAAAATGATTATGATATCTTCGTATAACAGAAAATTCTTCCCATTCGATTTTTTTCTTATATTTCAAAAATGAGATCTGCATTCCCCATTCATAAATGTAAATACTGGTTAAAGTATTTATAATTCCAGCAGCCGTACCAAAAGTATAAATCATAAACCACAATATCATAAGTGCTTTATCTTGCATGTTATAAGAACTAATTTGACCTTTTCCCTCTTCCCAAAAATTCAGCATAAGGTATCCGCAGCCCATAAATACCAATATACTAAAATATTTATAAAATTTACGATATCCTGCCTTCATATTTGCCACCTACTAATTTAACTTTTTGAACATTTCCGCTTTTACAACATCAAAGTTGTCTGCGCAAAGGAATCTGCACAATTCCAGATCGTAATAGCGGCTGGCGGTGACATAGAGCTTGGTGTCGTCATCGTAGCAGTAAGCACGATAGCGGAATGGATTGAGCTTTCCGATATTTTCTCCGCTGGTATCGGTCAGACCGGTCTGTTTTCCCCATATTTAAAACGAGCATTACCTCTATTAGAAATATAATACTTGTTTTTAATGAATATGCATGGAACTCATCTTTTCCATTTACCCATATACTCACCACATAGTAATTAATAATAACACACAGAATCAAATCTACACCTGTACCAAATTTTCCCCATATTACTTTCATACAATTTTCTCCTCGTTATTTCTTTCGACTGTGCAATATTCGCACCACTTGTATCCATGGTATTTACCAGTTCTCCCCCTGCATCGTAAGAATAGTTTACTCCCTGCTTTCCATCGCTGTCAATCCGTCCGATGACATCGTTTTGCAAAGATGGGATTTTATACTCTTCCCCCGTAAAAACAATATGCTTTATGGCAGTTGATCCATCCCGCTCCCGACAGCAGTCTGCCCCAGCTTTTGTTTCTGATTTCTGTGATCGTATAGCTTCCCTGGTCTTTGATGACTCCCACCACCGGGTATTCTACTCCGGGACCTGTGCGGATGTTGAGCGCCGGGTCTGTTACACGGTAGATGCCGGGATTGTATTCACTTTTCTCACTGCCGTCTTCTGTTTCCCGAATCAGACGCTGGAACCGCTCCCAGTCTCCCCGCTTCTGAATCTGGGACGGGCAGTTTTTGCTGCAGATGTCGTAATGCCGGTAAACTGCATCTGATGGAATCCCCGTCTCGTTCATCAGGTTTTTCACCAGCTCCACCGTATGTAAAAATGCGGTTTCGTAATCATATCCTTTCTGCACGCACATCTCAACCGCGATGCTGTTCCGGTTTCCATATCTGCCGAATAGATTTTTACTTCCATAATTTCTCCCGACATGCCAGCATCCTCTGCTGTGCGGCGCAGCCTGATAAGCGATCTCCCCGTCATCTACGTAATAATGCGCCGACATAATCTGAAAATTTCCCTGGTACTGCGCTCTTGCATGCGCGCGGGCATCGGCTCCGGCGGCAAAATTGTCTGTATTGTGTACCACAATACACTGCGGATGATTTTCCGACCATGTATTCTGGTTGCTACAATAGCTTCTGTCAACCCTCATTTACTCTGCTCCTCCTTTCTCAGCACATCAATCCTTGACCGCAGAACCTCAGGGATTTTCACACCCATCAGCCCTGCATTTTCCAAGATTGAAACCGCTTCATTTAAAATAAATCCAATGCAGACGGCATCCCGCAGATAATTCGTCTGTGTGAGCTGATCCAGTTTTTCCGCGACCAGCACAAAGAACAGCATCATCCCTTTTCTGCAAAGCCCTTTCCATCCCGCACGGCTCTCCAACGTTCCGTTTTCAGATTTCGGACTCTTTTTAAAAACAACAGGAAGCAGAACACCTCCTGTGATCCAGTCAATTGCCATGAAGCAGACCAGCGTTTCCAGCGCAGCATCCCAGCCTCCAAACTGTGCCGCAAGGAAGCTGCCTGCTGCGGCAAGGATCGTGCGATAAATTGATTTCATTGGCATTTCCTTCTTTCTTTTTCTAAATTTGCATATAAAAAGGGAAGTGGCTGGTAATTCGTGGATCTTACGGCCACTTCCACTCTTTTTGTATGTTATTTACTTTCCGTATACTTGACACCGTATGAAGTGAGGAGTTCACAAAATTCGTCGGCGCTGAGCGGTATGATTCCCCAGCCCGGTCCGCGGAACTTGTCGAATATCATGATACTGGTAAATGGGTGATAGGTACACCAGAACAAACTGTCATCTTTCTGTTTCGATATGTTGAAGAAAAAATGATCATTGTATCTTTGTATCACAGTAAAATCTTCCCATTCTATCTTTTTTTCATAGCCCCAAAAAGATAACATTATTCCCCATTCATAAATATAAATTCGTTTTAGTAGAAATGTCACAGTTCCATAAGCTGCTATGCTTAAAAAGAACATTATTCCTAGAAACACTATGATACTTGTTTTTAATGAATAGGCGTGGAACGCATCTTTTTCATTTACCCACAGGCTCACCCACCAATAACTACTAATAGCACACACAATCAGGTCTACGCCGGTACCAAATTTTCCCCATACTACTTTCATACAATCTTCTCCTCGTTATTTCTTACGCTTTGCCTTTGTACAAAACTATTTTTCTTCGCGCAAAGGCATCTTAAAACTTTTCTATCTAAGCGCTGGAAGTCCTATATTTTGCATTTTTCTGGAAATTGCAGGCTTATTACTCTGCCAGTTCTTCTTTTTCCCCCCAACTTTTTTTGTACTAAAGTTGATGTTGCTGTTTTTCTTAAGTGTTGATCCATTTTTATTTGCCTGTTTCTTGGGTTTTCCAAACACTCCATCCAAAACACCGCTTTTGGGATAGCTCAGTAATGGAGACTGAAAAAAGTCTGTAAAAGCACCCAATGCATTCTCAATAGTTTCATTTTTTACATATGCGTTATACGTTTTAGGTTCTAACAAGGTCATTATAGCATCGTAAAATCCTGCCCCCATTGCTCTTGCCATATCTCCTGATTCCTGATACTCTAAATATCCTCCTTTCAAACCACTTACTACTACTGAAAAGATAATTCCTTGGCTATCTCCCAAAACACTACTGATTGCACTTTCTATGGCCACCTCTGCAATTCCTTCTAAGGTTACTTTCTCATTCGCCATTCCGCACTGTACCGCATATACAAATACATCTTTTAAGATATTCCATGCTACTTTTCTGGGATCGATTCCTGGGAATGCCAGCATTAAAATTCCAAAATCACCATCATCATCTACCGCATTCACCGGATTGTTGCAACAGTACACATAAAGGTTCTTTCCATTCATGCTAAACATTTTCGCTTTTACAGCATCAAAGTTGTCCGCACAAAGGAATCTGCACAATTCCGGATCATAATAACGGCTGGCGGTGACATAGAGTTTGGTATCGTCATCGTAGCAGTAAGCACGATAACGGAATAGGTTTAGTTTTCCGATATTTTCTCCGCTGATATCGGTCAGACCAGTCTGTTTTCCCCATGCATCGTAAGAATAGTTTACTACCTGTTTTCCATCGCTGTCAATCAGTCCTATGACATCATTCTGGCTGTTGTACAAGTAATAATACTCTTTTTCTCCCTTTTTCAGCATCAGCGGGGATTTATCCGCACCGTAAACAAACTGAACCAGTACATCTCCATACTTCGTTCCCATCAGTTTGTTTCCGCACCAGTAGTTCTTATGGCTGATTCCGTTCAGGTCTTTCCACTGGACTCTGTGTCCTTCGCTGTCGTAATGGTAAACTGCTTTCTTTCCGTTTAAGGTCAGACTCTGCAGCAGGCTTCCTCTGTACCAGGTCAGTGTTCTTCCCTGATAAGCTGTAATGTTGCCGACCGCATCATAGGAAATGCTGCTGCCATTATAGGAAATAAGCTGATCTTTCCATCCTGAAGCACGGTAGGTAAACAGATCTGTCTTTACCGCATTGCCCAGTGCTCCCGTTGTATAGGAATACTCTTTTCTGGACGTCATATTCATTCCGGCATCGTAGGTATACGTAATACTCTTATTTTCCCATGCAGAATCCACACGGGTCAGTTCACTCAAAGCATTATACGTATATTTTACTTTCTGAACACCATTCTCGGAAATCGTAACAATATTTCCCACAGCATCATAAACAAAGGACAGTTTCTTTCCGTTATTGTTGATTTCTTTGAGAAGCAAGGTTGTAATTCCCGCTTTTCTTCCCGGCACAAAGGTATAGTCGACCGGATATGTTTTGTCCTTCAGATGAATGGTTTTTCTGGTAACACGACATAACGTGTCAAAGGTATACGAAATTTTGACTGCATCATTTACCTTGATCTGATAAATCACATCCGGTGCCTGTGCTTTTCCAACCTCTCCAAATACGCACGATGTTGAAATTTTGCTGTCATCAATCTGATGTACCATGCCTGTGCGTCTGTTCTTGTTGTCATACTGAATGCGCGCCGTTTCTCCATCTGTTGTGCGGTATCCTGCCATTCTCTGGATCATGTCATAGTCAAAGAAAATCTTTCTGTCGTTTTCCAGATCCTCATGGTAAAATACATTTCCATAGTCATCATAGATATTTCGGAAGACTGTCGTTCCATTCCACTTCTGCTCCACGATCTGCTCGTACTTGTCATAGCTGTTTTTCAGCACTTCTCCTGTCGCATACTTTACTTCGCTGAGCGGTCCGTCCGACGGAAGATAATCGTATTCTTCCAGTGCATTTCCGCCTGCCAGAATTCTGGTCTGATTTCCGAGGAAATCATATTCATAGGTATACTCGAATCCATTGTGGGCAATCGTTTTTAACCGGTCACCTTCATCATACGTATAACCCAGTTTTACCGTATTTGTTCCATCAGAAGCCGTCGCACCGGTCAGAAGGTCATTCTTGGTATCATACGTATACGTTACCTTATTCCCTTTTGCATCGGTAACTCCCGTCAGCAGGCGTTCTTTGCTGTCGTATTCGTTTGTTGTTACAAATCCTCTGGCATCTGTCAGTGTTTTTACATTTCGGCCGGTTGCCGTGTAGGTATACTGCGCCGTCATACGTTCGCTGCATTTCTCCAAAATAAATTCCTGTGGACTCATGGCTTCTACTGTTGGATATGCTCCGTTAATTGCTGTATTCTCTTCATGTGAGAGACTTGGAATCATAAAATACCGGCTGTTCTGTTTGATGCAATAATTATTTTTATCCTCTTCACTCACTTCAAACCAGAATTTCTGTTTGCTGTCCGATGTATTTTTCACCTGCAGCGTGAGTGTTCCATCCGAAGCCATAGAAAGTGCTTTTCCCTCTGCATTGGCCGGTTCCAGGAAAAATCCACCTGTTTCATCTCCATGAATCAGAAACATCTGTGCTTCTTTTCCTAAATACCGATTCTGAACAACTGTTGATCCCGCTGTTGTTCCATTTACCTGCATATACTGTCCACTGTATCCAAGACGCATCATATAAATCCCGCCGGAAATCGGCTGGTCACTCTTTCGTTCATATGCAACAGGCTCAAAATACCACTGCTGATTCGGATGTGTTTCTGACTGATCCCAAATCTGTAACTGAATCGAATTATCAAGCTGTGCTCTCGGAAGATCAATCGCTTTTTTGTCCTTAGAAATTTTACTTGTGATCAAATACATTCCTTCTCCTACTGGTTTGATACGAAATTTCTGTGAATCTTTGTTTGCGTATGCAGCTAACTTCGCCTTTGCCCCATTTGCATCCGTTCCGATATCCAGTACATATGTCTCATTTCCGTCAAATGCTTTGAAAATAATATATCCTTCTCCGGCATCCTCAATACGCCATTTCTGCTCCGAACTTCCCGAAAACTCATACTGCTGAACTGCTGCTCCATCTTTATTAGATGCATCTTTTACATCGATATACTTACCAGATTTTCTGTGGCGAATATAATAACTTCTGCCAGCCATTACCGACGTACTTACCCTGTCATGATGAATCACTACGTCCTGCGGATTTCCCTTGTTATCATAGGTATAACGGTACTGAACTCCCTCTGAATTTCTTGCCGCTGTCATATTTTTCTTTCCATCATATTCATACTCAAACGAAGAGCCGGTCACTTTAACCATTTTGGAAAGCAGGTCTGTTTTGTTGCAGATAAATGCATTCTGCTCCGCTGCTGTCTTGGCACTTACAATATTTCCATTTGCATCATACACGTAACTTTCCGCATCATCACGGATCAGCTGTAAGCCGGTAAAGAATGCATCATTCTGCTGTTTCTGGTATTCGAGATAGATCTGAATGGATTCGTAGGTCTTATTTGTTGTGGAACCATCTTTCCTGGTCAGGATTACGCCATTGACAAACTGCCACTCTGTCACATACGGATTGCAGTTCACAATTGTCTCTGTCGTTGTTTTGTCGGTAAAATGAACCACTGCACGAACACGGAAGGTTCGGCCCGGAATGGCGTCTGCTTTCACACTGCATCCGAGCACAAATACATCGCCTTCTTTTCCGCTCACCTTTACGGTTTGCATCAGGCTCTTATCTTTGGACAAGTTACCTCGTAATCTTGCACATTTACCTTTAACTGAATCTGTTACAATCTGGTCTGCACTTTCTCCCTGACTTAATTTCCAGCCATATTCCCCTGTTGTGTCAAATGTATCTTCGAAAAATGCATCGTGCAGCATGTTAAATTTGTTTGCTGCCATTGATTTTTCCAACTGGAAACAGGAAAAACAAGCCCATCCCTGCATATTATCCAAGAAAAACGCGGTAGTTACCTCCGTCTGAGATGCAATCGTAATAGTTACCGATACACGAGTCCATTCATCCGAATCTGTATCTTTCACCTCTGTTACCAGATCCATTTTCTCTGTATTTCCGGAAGAAAGTAAAATTCCGGCACCGCATTCGGAACGCTTTTTCTCCGGATCTGGTACACATTTTTCAACCTTAACATAACAGGAAAAAGTATAAGTTCCTTTTTCTAACGTATACGTTTTAGAGTATCCATATCTACCATTTACGGTATCTTTATTTATTGTACAAAAAGTTCCCGAAGGGAATCCCCCTAACGCTCTAAATCCAATAACTGCATTTTCATTTCCTGTGTTAATCTGATTCCACTGTAATAAAAATGGTTCTGGATCCATTCGGTTCCTGACGGCTTTCTGTAAAGTTCCTGTCATGCTCAGCTTGTTATTCTTTCGTCCTTCCCGTAAAAACTGATAACTGTTTGCAGCACCATCTTCATCCGACACATCCGCCGGGCAGCCGAAATTGTCAAAGTGGTAGGTAAACTTTCGATTATCACCTGTCCGACTGATTTCTCCATCCAATCCCTGTGTTTCAAACACCGTAGTATTTCCATTTCGATAGGAAATTTTCATTCTCTGCCCATTCTGTGGTCCTGTATGTTCAAAAACTTCTGACACTCGTTTTACTCCGCAGTCATCCTGGTACTTATATGAAATCTGTCGCCCATCATTATTCTGTACGCTCACCAGAATATCTCCATCGTAGAAAAATTCCGTACTTTTATTATCCGGATAACTAATTCTGGTCAGATGTCCTGCACTGTCATAGGAAAAATAAATGCTTCTTCCATTCGCATTCAGATTGCCCAGATTATTATCTTTTCCATATCTGAAGTCCATTCTTGCACCGGTAGGATCAATCAGATATGCCAGATAGTTACCTGCTGTGGACGGACCATACTGCGCTTTCTGCAGATTTCCGTTGGAATCCTTGATACTCCGCATGTATTTGTCCTGACCAAACGCATATTCCCAGCCGTTTTTGTCCTTCATGATGTAATAAGAATCTCCGTCAGAAGAACTTGTCTGCGTCAGCTCATATCCAAAGCCATCTTCATCCTTTAATTTATTTCCATCCGCTGTGTCTTTATAAAAGTAATGTCGGGTTCCGTCTCCATCTGTGTAGACATACGGGAAGTTTGCGTTTCCTGTGGCTTCCATTTCCTGGATGAAGTTCATTCTCCAGCCTTTTCCCATACGGTTGTTTTTACTCCGTTCTGACAGATTATACACATGACGGATATGAATCGGCAGCAGCCCACCGCTGGTTGACGCATCTTCATGCACCCATACAAGGTTTCCATTGAAGTCATTAACATAGCCATGGCCTGCGCGTCCGGCATCCTGCTCATGGTAGCTGTAATAGTCCTCGAGTCCTGTTGTACTACGGTAATAAAAGATTCCTTGCGGGAAATACTCGGAAGTAATTCCATAAGAGTTATTGGATGGATAATCAGAAGAAATGAAAACGGCTTCCTGATATGGTGTCTCATTCTGTGCCGTGATAACAATTCCATGATTTACCCCTGTGTTGTACCACTCACGCACCAGTTTTGTTACGTTGAATCCGCACGGTGTAACGGTAATTGTATTACCGGACTGTACCTGCTTTACACTGCAGTAATCCAGTACATTCGACTGATATGCCGGCTGATTGTTCCATGTGGTTGATCCCGGATTCCATCCTCCCGTTACTTTATGGGCGGTAATAAAAAACGGCTGGTTGCTGTCCGAAGAATACCGGTACTGCCATACATAGATTTTTGCATCGTAGATAACCGCTCCAGGTTCCATTGCAGGCAAGCTGGTAAATTTCAGGAAAGAACGGCATTTTCCATATTCCCGGTTATGGCCTACGGTAAAAGAACCATAAGAAGCTACCACCGCGCTGTCCGGACTTTTTTCTCGGACAAACGTATCGTCAATTGCCCTATTTGTTTTCGAGGTTTCTGCCGATGGATCAATCACAACCGGATATACTCGGTTTTCGTCCTGAAGCCATGTCTGATCCGGTACGACGCTTAAAATACTGCAATGCTGCTCCGCATCGGTTTCCAGTTCATAGTGTACCTGTTCCGAATAATTTCCGGCTGCATCGTACATACACGGCGGGGCAAAATAATAAAAAACTTCTTCTGTTTCTTCATCAATCAGGTCAATTCCTCCGTCTTCCCGAATGACAATCATCATCCCCGGGAACTGCAGGGAAAACGAATATTCAAGAGCTGCTGCTTTTACCGATTTTAAGATCAGGTTTTCTTTTACCTGTTCTCCGATGATTTTGTATTCGAGATCTACATTCTCTGCAATCTCTGCATAATGTCCGGCAGCCACAAGACCCGGAACACTCATTTTTTCCTGATTTTCCTGCTCCACGCTTTTTTCTTCTGTTTTCTGCACTGCGGCTCTGTTCTGCATTCCTTCTTCTGTCGGATAGAGATTTTCCGGCTGAAATACAGCTTCACGCTTCTGTGCCTGTACTGCCGCCTGGCTTCGGATGTTCTGTTTTTTCTGCTTTTCTGCCAGAAATCCCCAGCTCAGTTTTCTTCCCGTTTTTTCAATAGTAACCATTTCATTTGCATTACTGCTTTCTGCAAAATGGACTTTTACCCGGGATGCATGGTTCTGATAACCGTTTTCTGTTTTTTCCAGTCTGTTATCAATTTCCTTCCACTCTTCTCCTTCTTTATAATGAACCGGGTATCCGTAAATGACGGCTGCACCGCCATGATTTTCTGTTCGGAAGTTTTTGGTAAAACGGTCTCGTTTCTGTAAAATTTCCGCGATTACGCGATCTGTTTTCTGACTCATTTTAATTTCTCCTTTTTCTTCATCCTGTATTGTTTCTGGTTTCGTAAATACTTTATCTGCGCGCTTCTGATAAAGTTCTAAATTTAGAGAATCACCTATTGACTTTTCTCTATGGAAACTCTAATATAGAAATATAATCTTCTCTATCTTTAGGTTTTTCTCTAAATTTGATCTCATTATATAGAGTATTCTCTATTTTGTCAATACATTTTTTAGGCTTTTATCTATTTTTTTTATTGGAGGTATGTTATGAACTGCGTAGAACGTGTAAAGCAAATCTGTAAAGAGCGGAAAATTCCAATATCGAAGCTGGAAAAAGACCTTGGGTTTTCCAACGGTTATGTCGGTCAGCTAAAAAAAGGATCCTTCCCCGCTGAGCGTCTTTCCAAAATTGCCGACTATCTGAGTCTTTCCCCTCAATATCTGATGTACGGAGAGGAACCTGCACCAGATCCGGTACTGACTTCCCGTGACGAACGGGATATTGAAAAAATCCTCGCCCGCACCAAAGAACAGCTTCTTTCTCAGGAGGGGCTGATGTTTGACGGCGATCCCGCTTCCCCGGAAGCCATCGATTCCATTCTTTCGGCAATGCAGATCGGTATGGAACTCGCAAAAAAGAAGAACAAAGAAAAATACACACCGAAAAAATATAAAAAGGACTGATGTCTATGGACATAAAAAAAAGAGCGAATCAGATCGCTCACCGATTCCAGTCACGGAATCCTTTTGAAATTGTCCGTGGACTGAATGTGATTCTCGTGGATGCTCCTTTAAGCGGAGTCCGTGGTTTTTATCAGTATTTTCAGAGAAACCATATCATCTATCTCGATGAAACTCTTTCCGAGCAGGAGCGCACACTGGTTCTGGCACACGAACTTGGGCATTTGTTTCTCCATAAAAAGGCAAATGCCATCTTTATGGATACCAGAACTCATTTAAAAACGGCAGAATATGAAACCGAAGCTGATACCTTTGCCATTGAGCTGCTCCTGCCTGATGACACTTTCTCAGAATATCTTTCTGCGGGCTATACCTCAGAGCAGATATCACGGATTACGGGCTATGCGCAAAGATTGATTGATTTAAAAGCTTCTCATATCAAAATATTGTAATTTCGTTAACTCACAAAAAGACAGCTTCCTGCCTGATGGATTGACTCCATTCTTAAGGCAGGAGGCTGTCTTTTCCTACTATACCCGCTCTACTAAAAGCTGCTGCATCGGCGTAAGATTTTCGGTTTTAAGGTCGTTCAGTTCCCGAATTTTTTCCGTTGTCGTATAAAATTTCTTTGCGATATCCCACAGGGTATCCCCCGGCTTGACGAAGTAGCAGGTGATGCCCGGGAGGCTTTGCAGTTCTTCCGGATCTCGGTCTTTTTCTTCGACGTACTGCATTACCATCTCTTTTCTACGGCGGAATACGAGGGCGTTCAGGTTCAGTACGACTTTGGCTTCGATGTCGCTGCTGTCCGGCATGGTTGTGGAGAGCTGGTCAATGGAGGACTGGAGTTCGTAGCGGCAGTCCGGTCCGATTTCCGGGACTTCGATGGTGTGGCGGAAGGGTATGGCGGTTTCGGCGGCGTAGAACGGCATTTCGTCGTCACTGACCACGTAGAGCGCCCTGAGTTCCACCACACCGGTTACTTCGATGCCGTTTTCTACGATTCTTTCCTCGTCGATCTTGATTTTGCCGTCGCTGTGGCAGATCTGCAGAATTTTATTTTTCGGCACGCGCATCTGCAGTTTGTCGGTCAGGCGGCATTTGGAGGAATTGCGGATCAGAAGGCTCTCCAAAGTCTCCTCCTGCACTTTTGGAATGCATTCTCGGTGCGGATGGTAAACGTCCTGCAGAAGTGATACGGTTTCTTCCTGATACAGACAGATGTCAAGTTCGAGTACGGCCTCCGCCTGCAGGACCCGCTCCTCGCCGTCGGAATCGGGCTGGATTTCGAGTGTGGTCTGGCCGAGTGTGCTTTCGATCCGCGGGATCATCTCGGAGATGCAGCCCTGGCATTCCACTTCTGCCTGGAACGGGAGCGCCTGCTCCACCCACTGCAGCGGGTGATCCTCCTCGCCGTCGCTGTACAGGCAGAAGACAAAGAGTTCTCCCTGCGCACTGACCCGCCCCTCCTCAGAGCGGAGATCGAGACCGCGCACTTCCAGATCCTGCCAGAGAATCTCGTGCAATTCCGGCTTGCCGGACGGAATCGTAAGCTCCTTTTTGACACGCAGCACATCTTTTTTCTGCACTGCAAGCTCAACCACGCGGTATTCCTGCCTTTTTACCGCGACGTCGCTCTCCCCGCGGATTTCCATCGGCACGGCAAGGTCGCACAGTTCCTCGATCCACGCGTGCAGCGTGACGATCGCGCGCACGCCCAGCTTCCGCGAGTTGATGAGATGCAGGTTCAGATCTTCCACTTCCCAGGTGATGCAGACCTTGTCGCCCCCTGTCAGACCATCGAGATGGATCGTCTCGTCGATCGGAAGCTCGCCGGAGAGCTGGCAGATCCGGCGCCGTTCGCCGTCGGAGACGTACAGCAGATGAAAGGTGAGGCCGCCGAATACACGCGCTTTTCCTTCCGAAATCTGCACATCCCCGATCGTCACCTCGCCTTTTTTCTGAATCATCCGCCCCACATCGGGCCGTGCGTCCGGCACATTGTAGTCCTCATCAAACGTAATCTGTGACACCGCTTCGCTTTTTCTGCTGATCTGATGCAGAATCTTTTTTACAAAATCCATAAGGCTCCTCCCACTCTAATCCTCAAATACGACTGAGATTCCCGCCGCCGCTTTCGTTTTCAGCACGACGTAAGGGCAGGAGGCGGCGCCTTTCTGCTCCTCCTTTGCGGCAGGTCCGACGAGTTTTGTCCGCACGAAAACGGCGTTTTCCGATTTCGATACTTCTTCGATCTGTATGGAAAAGCCTCCGCTTTTCTGCTTTCCGTAGCCGCGCAGTATGTAGAGATCGTCCCCGCTCTCGTACGCCATCTGGAACGCGGATTCTTTTTTCCTGCGCAAAATCTGATCGATTTCCGGCGGAAAATCGCCCGGCTTTACAATCGCATACGACAGTTCTTTCCGCTCGCCCTCGCTCACATCTGTGATCCGGCACGATGCCAGGAGCATCAGAATCACCGCCGCCAGAAGAACTCTTCCCCGTCTCTTTTTCTTCATCATTCCAAACGCCGCTTCCTGCTCTTTCTATCCATTGTATGACGGGCCACAGTCTTCTATGACGCAAAATCTTTTTCCGAAAAAGACGAAAGTTATTGCAACCCGCCCCATATATGACGTATACTGAAAAGTACGCAATAACTGAATATCACTATTTTTACCAAGAGGAGAAAAAGATTCATGCTTCGTTTTATTCTGGTCATTCTGACCGCTTTTCTGTATCTGATTCTGTCGATCCCGGTGCTTCTTGTTCTGCTTCTGATCCGGAAGAAAAAGCCGGAGGTCTGTGACAAGGTAAGCCGTGCGCTGATCCGCTGGATTTTCCGCGTGATTCTGTTTTTCGCCGGCACGAAGGTCACAGTGGAAGGGCAGGAAAATGTTCCGAAGGATCGTGCCGTTCTCTACATCGGCAATCACCGCAGCTATTTTGATATTCTCGTAACCTACACAACGGTTCCGGGTTCCTGCGGATTCGTAGCGAAAAAGGAGCTGGCGCGCATTCCGCTCTTAAAGAACTGGATGGATCTCATCCACTGCCTGTTTCTCGACCGTTCCGACATCAAGCAGGGTCTGCAGATGATTCTCTCCGGATGTGAGGAGATCAAGAGCGGCACTTCCATCTGTATCTTCCCGGAGGGCACCCGCGGCAAGACGGAGAGCGAGCTGGAGCTCGGCGAGTTCCACAACGGTTCATTCAAGATGGCAATGAAAACCGGCTGCCCGATCATTCCGCTTTCGATTTCCGGATCCAGAGAAATTCTGGAATCACATTTCCCGAAGATCCGCGGTACACACGTTACCGTGACATACGGAAAACCGATTATTCCGGGTGAGCTTACGAAGGAAGAAAAGAAAGAAATTGGAAATTATACGAAAAATATTCTGTTAGAACAATTGAAAGAAAATGCTTGAAAATGCCAGACCCCTGCGATATAATAAATATATAAAAAGAAAGCACCCACTCCAAAGTGGATGCTCTCGAGAAAATGGTTAAATGTTCTTACGAACACCGCCTATCCCGTTTGCCGACGGGGTAGGCATTTTTATTTTCGCTTATTTCTCTTATCGAGAAAGGTAAGCAACGCAATGATGAAGCCTCCGAAGGAAATCAGTAAAGCTAAGATTCCCAGAAAAACCATAATAATTTCGTATGCTGTCATTTACGCCACCTCCCTTCCTATGTATTCATTGGCTCGGGAGGCTACCACCCTGTCATGGGTACTTTCCAATTTAAAATTTTATCATAATTTCTGTGCTGTTTCAAGCATCTCCACAATCTTTCCATATTCCATAAAATGCGATGCCTTCACAAGGATCTGATCTCCATCCTGTAAGAGCTTCGGCAGTTCTGCCATCAGGCTCTCGCGGTCCGCGAAGTGGCGGATTTCCAGTTGCGGGTCTGCCTCTTTTGCTGCTTTCGCAAGGTATTCGCAGAGCGGTCCCGCGCAGTAGAGGGCGTCAATGCCGCAGATTCCGGCGTGTGTGCCGACTTCGGCGTGGAGTGCTGCCTCATCGGTTCCGAGCTCGCCCATATCGCCGAGCACGGCCACTTTTCTTCCCTTCGCCTCTTTCAGAACATCGAGAGATGCCTTCATCGAAACCGGGTTTGCGTTGTAGCAGTCATCGACAACGGTGTATTTTCCTGTCTCGATGATGTGGAATCTTCCGCTCACCGACTGCAGTGTCTCGATTCCCTGTTTGATCTGCTCCAGCGTCAGCCCGTACATGCATCCGACTGCGGTTCCGGCCAGCGCATTGTAAACCATATGGCGTCCCGGAATCGGAATCAGTGCAGAAAAGCTCCCCTGCGGGGTATGAATCCGGCAGGAAATGCCGCGGAAGCCCTGGCTCTCGATCTCATCGGCATAATATTCGTTCTTTTCATCCAATCCGAAATGAACCGGCTTGATGCCGTGAACCGTTCCAACAGTAGACAGCTTATCATCGTCCCCATTGATGATAATGTGCCCGTTCTCACGCAGATGATCAAAGATCTCGGTTTTTGCCTGTAAAATACCATCTCGCGTCTTCAGATTTTCCAGATGGCACCAGCCGATATTCGTGATGACTGCAGTCTCCGGGCGCGCGATCTTCGCCAGACGGTGCATCTGGCCGAAATCGTCGATTCCCATCTCGAGAACCGCCATCTCATCCTCCTCGCGCAGGCGGAAAACAGTAAGTGACAGTCCCAGTTCATTGTTAAAGTTCGCATCCGTTTTCAGCACACAGTATTTCTGCGCCAGCACCGACGCGATCGTCTCTTTTGTGCTGGTCTTTCCAACGCTTCCCGTAATGCCGACAACCGGAATATTGAGCTGCTGCATATAGTATTCTGCCATTGCTTTAATGGCCTCCATGGAATCCTTCACGAGGATATACGGGCATGGCGGTGTTTCAAGTTTCTGCTCGGAAATGACAGCAAGTGCGCCTTGAGCAGCCACATTTGGGATAAATTTATGGCCGTCCACACGCTCACCCGGAATTGCAACGAAGAGGCTTCCCTCTCCCGCTTTCCGGCTGTCCGTCACGATATCCGTGACTTCCGCTGTTTTCTTTTCTTCCGGTCCGAAGTAGATTCCGCCGCACACCTCTGTGATGTGCGCAAGTGTCATATTTTTCATGCGTTGTTACCTCTTTTTCTGAGAGAAAGCTGGATCAGCAGCTCGCAGAGTTCCGGATAGGAAATGCCGAGTACCTGCGCCTCCTGCGGCAGAAGGCTCGTCGGCGTCATGCCCGGGAGGGTATTTGCCTCGAGGCAGTACATTCTTCCGTCTTTGCGCATCATAAAATCAAGACGGCAGTAATTTTCGATACCAAGGGCAGCTACTCCGTCCTCTGCGTGCTTCTGCATTTCTTTCGTCTGCTCCTCCGTCAGTACGGCCGGGCAGGTATCAACAGTAGCTCCGGCTTTGTATTTGTTCGTGTAATCATAAAAGCCTTCGATCGGCGCGATCTCGATGATCGGATATGCTTTTCCGTCTACAACACCGACAGAGAACTCTCTTCCCTCAATATATTCCTCAACAACAACTTCCGGCTCATAGGAGAAAGCATCCTTCATGGCCTGCCAGTATTCCTCGTTCGTATGCGCGATATAAACACCGACGCTGGATCCGCCGCAGCACGGTTTTACAACAACCGGAAGCTCCAGTCCGAAGCTGGAAAGCGGCTCGCTCTCCTGGCCTTTTTTCAGGGTAACGCCGTTCGGGGTCGGCACGTTGTGTGCACGGAAAAACTGTTTGGTGATGGATTTATCCATCGCAAGGGCACTGCTTAAATAGCCGGTTCCGGTGTACGGAATGCCGAGCAGATCAAACGTTGCCTGTACCTTTCCGTCCTCTCCGTTTGCGCCGTGCAGGGCAAGGAAAACAACGTCTGCTGCCTCGCAGAGCTCCAGCACGTTTCTGCCAAAGAATCTGCGGCGGGATGCGATCATCTCATCTAATTTTTCATCAAAGCTGTGCATGTACTCTGCTGCTTTGTCTACATCATAGTTCTCTTCTGCAAATGCCTCTTCCAGATTTCCGTTCACTTCGATCCCGCAGAAAATATCAACAAGAACTGCCTGATGATTTTTCTCGCGGAGTGCCTTACATACCATAGTTCCGGAAGTGATGGATACCGAACGTTCTGTGCTGGTTCCTCCAGCTAATACTACTATCTTCATCTATTTTAATCTCCTTTATCTTTATAGACTGTTCTTTTGTGTGGGCTGCGGCCCTGTTACATCGTCCAGGCTATAGTATACGATAACCGGGTCACCAATTTCAATAGCATTGAACACTTTTTCTGCTTCTGTGTATGGAGTATTCACACATCCGTGGGATCCGTTCGTCAGATAGATGTCCCCGCCGTACTCGGTACGCCAGCTCGCATCGTGGATTCCGACGTCGCCGTTAAACGGAAGCCAGAACATGACATGGCTCGGATAGAGCTTGAAATCACAGTCACTTTTCTTCGCATCCACTGCCCAGACGCTGCCCGCCGGTGTATCATAGCCCGTCGCATGATTGCCCGTTGTGACCGGTGTTTCCGTCACCAGAACGCCATCCTTGTAGCACCACATTTTCTGCTGGGAAATGCACACCTCGACGTATGTATTTCCGATATCATTTGCCGAGCGGTCATTGGCCGTATAGAGGTAAACCGGGTCGAGATTTCCCTGTGTTTCGTCCTCGATCGCCTGCAGAAGTGCCTGCATCGTCTCCTCCTTATTGATGCACCAGCCGTAATCGCCGCCCGCATTCAGGTTAATGGTCGCGCCAAGACTCGTTTTGAAGGTATGCGCCAGCCCGAAGGTGTCCGTCTCATACGCCATATGGCGCACAAAAGCTGCCGCTTCGTCCTGCGAAATCGTGTAGGTTCCATCTTCCCCCTGTACGAGCCAGCTCTGTAAGGTTGCCCGGTCTATGGCATAGCTGTTTTCACCGATTGCATACGTGATCCGCGCCGCTGTCAGGTGGTTCAGTTCCGCCATTTCCCTATTCAATGCTTCATCATCCTGCGTAATGCCCGGTTTCCGGTAAACATCTTTTTCTTCCAGATCCACGCTCGCCGCTCCGGCATCCAGCGCCTCGATGACAGCCTGCTCCGCCTTCTCATAGTCCACCTGCGCGCCCTCTGTTTCCGGCACAATGACGTACGAGGTTCCGTCATCCGTCAGATACGCATCCGTCGGCGCTTCCTGCTGTTCTTCCTGAAACCCTTCCATCGTCTGCAGTTTTTCCTGCACCATTTCTTTGTCATAGACAGAGTCCGCCGCCACCTGGTTTTCTTTCTCTTTCCAATAGAATGCAGGCCATGCAAGAGTATTCTGGGACTCCAGCAGTTTTTCCACCGCGTGGTCGTCCACATACGTGAGGCCGATCTCCGTGCCGCTTAATGTCTCTGTTTTTCCACCGCGCTCGGTAATGCCAAGTGTATAATCCACAATGTGCTTCTGAATTTCCTCTTTGACCTGCTCTGCGGTCAGCCCTGCGCAGTTCAGTCCGTTGATCGCGGTTTTCGGGAAAAAGTGGGATGCATAGTAATGCCCCACGCCCGCGTAACCGCCTGCGGCCGCAAGGAGTATGAGTCCTGCGGCAATTCCTATTACTTTCTTTTTCATGTTTTTCCTTTCTGTCCCATAGAAAATTTCTTTTTAACTTTCTATATAGAAAAAAGCCGGAACTCCCACACCAGAGTTCACAAAAACTGTGTCCCCCGGGAGAATCCGGCTTTTGTATTTTTACTTATCTGTTATTTGCTTTCCAGAATCTTATCCACGCTGACCAGTTTGACACTCAGCACGAATACCTGACCTGCGATTTCCAGCTCTTCCGGTGTCGGGAAGGACGGTGCAATACGGATGTTGGAATCCTGCGGATCGTTGTGATATGGATACGTTGCGCCCGCGCCTGTCATGGTAAGACCGGCCTCTTTTGCCTTTGCAACGATCTTCTTTGCGCATCCCTCCATCGCATCGAAGGAGATGAAGTATCCGCCGTTCGGTTTTGTCCAGGAAGCGATGCCAAGGCCGCTCAGCTCCTGATCCATTACCTGCAGAATTGCCTCGAATTTCGGTCTTAAGATCTCAGCATGCTTTTTCATCTGATTCATCACGCCGTCCAGGTTCTGGAAGAATTTTACATGGCGCAGCTGATTCAGTTTATCATGACCGATGATCTGGAAGTTCATGTACTCCTGTGCCTCTTTGATGTTTGCCTCAGAAGAAATGAGAGCTGCAATTCCGGCTCCCGGATAGCTTACTTTCGAGGTGGATACGAACTCATAGACCATATCCGGATTTCCGGCTTTCTCGCACTCCTCGATGATGTTCAGCAGGTGATCCTGTCTGTCATCATACAGGTGATGGATGATATAAGCATTATCCCAGAAAATACGGAAGTCTTTGGCTGCCGGTTTCAGGTTTGCAAATCTTCTGACAGTCTCATCGGAGTAGGTGTAGCCCTGCGGGTTGGAGTATTTCGGTACACACCAGATTCCCTTGATGGCGTCATCTTCTGCAACGAGTTTTTCTACCATGTCCATGTCCGGTCCTTCTGGCATCATCGGAACATTGATCATCTCAACGCCGAAGTACTCGGTTACACCGAAGTGACGGTCATAGCCCGGTACCGGACAGAGGAATTTTACTTTGTCCAGCTTGTTCCACGGAGTGCAGCCTGCAACGCCCTTCAGGAACGAACGTGCTACGGTATCAAACATAATGGTAAGGCTGGCGTTTCCGTAAACGATGACGTTTTCCGCCGGAACCTCACAGATATCTCCGATCAGTTTTCTTGCTTCCGGAATACCGGTCAGCACGCCGTAGTTCCGGCAGTCGGTTCCATCTTCTGCGAAGGTGTCTTCATTTTTCGAGAGAACGGTAAGCATTCCTTCCGTGAGATCTAACTGGGCTGCTGCAGGTTTTCCTCTGGAAATATTCAGATTGAGGCCTTTTGCTTTTACATCTGCAAATTCCTGCTCCAGTCTGGCTTTCTCGGCAACTAATTCTTCTTTGGTCCATTCGATATACGGTTTCATGAAATGTCCTCCCTTGTACTTTCCTTACCCGTTTTTCAGGTTTCTTGCTCAACTAAAGACCATTTTACCAGATCATGAGTTTCTGTCAAGGAGAACTTGCATGTTTTATGCACTTTTCGGCATTTTATCCCACTTTTTGCAGTTTTATACTTCATTTCCTGCAATTCAGCCAAATGTTTTTCGTATGACGGACATACGTCCGCTGCCAAAAGATGTTTTAAACGTTGTCAGACTGCCATCTTCCCGATGCACCGCACGGCAGAACAAGGCCGGTCGACTTGACCGGAAGGCCGATTTCCTGTGCTTCTACGTGGCCTTTGTACTGTTTTAATTCCAGGGAAATCATGTACGTCAGGACAGCCGGTGCAAGTCCTGTCGTGTAAGAATTCACAAGGAAGAACAGCGGGTCATCGCTTAAGAGCTGCGTGCAGAGCTTGATGAACGGATGAATCGACTCCTCGATTTTCCAGATCTCGCCCTTTGGTCCTCTTCCGTAGGACGGCGGGTCCATGATGATCGCGTCGTAGTGGTTACCTCTGCGGATCTCGCGCTCGACAAATTTGGTGCAGTCATCCACAAGCCAGCGGATCGGCTTGTCCGAAAGGCCGGACACGGCAGCGTTCTCTTTTGCCCAGTTGACCATGCCTTTGGATGCATCGACATGTGTGACGCTTGCGCCTGCTGCGGCCGCTGCGAGCGTTGCGCCTCCCGTGTAGGCGAACAGGTTCAGCACTTTAATCGGGCGGTTGGCACGGCGGATCAGATCGCCGAACCAGTCCCAGTTCGTTGCCTGCTCCGGGAAAAGGCCGGTGTGTTTGAAGCTGAACGGTTTCAGGCGGAAGGTCAGGTCTTTATAGTTGATCTCCCACTGCTCCGGCAGATGGAAAAACTCCCATTCTCCGCCGCCCTTGCTGCTTCTGTGATAATGACCGTTTTTCTTTTTCCAGCCCGGATTTTCTTTTTTCGTGTTCCAGATGACCTGCGGGTCTGGTCTTACCAGAAGGTAATCTCCCCACCGCTCCAGTTTTTCTCCGCCGGACGTATCCAGCACTTCATAATCTTTCCATCCATCTGCTATCCACATTTTATTGGTTTCCTTTCTCTTTTATCTCAAAATTTATCGTGTTCTGAATTGTACGTTCCTATGATACCATAAAAGTATTGTTTTTCCAAAACATTTCTTATATCATAGTTCTGGGCATCCGCGCATTTGATCCGGAAATCTGCCCGTGGAAAGGATTTTTCTCATGGAAACCGTACTCTTATATCAGATCAAAGGAACGAAAACAGCTGTGCTTTTAAAGCCGGTTCTCTTAAAGCTCGGTATCCGCGTGCGCATTGTGGAACCGGAACAGTATCTCCAGTCGATCGGATTTCTTGCCGGAAATAAAGCATTTGCAGAATCCCCCGAAGCCTATGACGGCGCCGGATTTGATGAACCAATGATGGTCATGGCCGGCTTTTCCGAGCGGAAACTCGATCTTTTTCTCACCGAAATGCGCCGGAAAAAAGTGCCGCCGATCGCCCTCAAAGCCATCGTCACAACGCAGAACCAGGCGTGGAATTCGCTGCAGCTCTACAGAGAATTAAAAGAAGAACACGAAAAAATGAAATCGTACCGGAAATAACTGGTCTGGTCAAAAAATCCGGAATTGGAACTTTTTCTTCATGCCACCACTCCCTATAATAGGGTGCAATCAAGGAACGAAAGTTCCAGATACCAAAGGAGTGAGTTGTTATGAAAAATGAAAAAGTCTGGAAAATCGCAATGACAGGTGTCTTTGCAGCCCTTTCCTACGTTGTCTTCACCTTCCTGCAGTTCAAAATCTGGCTGCCAGGCGGAGATGCCACCTCGATCCATTTCGGAAACGCTGTCTGTGTGCTCGGTGCACTGATTCTCGGCGGTGTTTACGGCGGAATCGGCGGTGCGATCGGCATGACCATCGGAGATCTTCTCGATCCGGTCTATGTGGTATACGCACCAAAGACCTTCATCTTAAAATTCTGCATCGGCCTCATCGCAGGACTGATCGCACACAAAATCGGTAAAATCAACGAGCAGACCGATCAGAAACAGATCTTCAAATGGGCACTGCTTGCAGCCATCGGCGGACTTCTGTTCAATGTGATCTTCGATCCGCTCATCGGTTACTTCTACAAACTGGTTCTTCTTGGAAAACCGGCAGCAGAGGTTACCTTAAGCTGGAACGTAGCGGCAACTTCCATCAACGCCGTACTTTCCACCATCGCTTCCGTTGTCATCTACATGGCACTGCGTCCGGCTCTTCAGAAATCCGGACTGTTTAGCCAGGTAAAGGCAGCAGCGAAATAAAAAAACAAATTTCATTTACGCGATATCTAAAAAAGTCACCATGTTCTATTTCGAACCGGTGACTTTTTTCATGCATTTCTTTTTATTTTTCAGCGGTGGCTGCTGCCTCTTTTTCTGCCTCATCTTTTGTTTTTTCTCCGGCGAACCACGCTTTTTCAATCATTTCCAGTTCCCGTATATCAATACAGTTGGGAATGCTTCCTTCTCTTACCGCCTTCTGGCACTCTTTGAGATCCATCCAGCGGACTGCTTCTACTTCCGACTCCTGTAGATGCAGTTTTTCCGCCTCGACCGGCTTCGTGTAAAGATACACGGCGCTGACCTCATGATCGTGGAACGGTTTTCCGTAAAAAACACCGTGTGATACTTTTTCCAGCAGGCCAAGATCCCTCAGCTCCTCTGCCTCTGCGTGGATGCCGAGCTCCTCGCCGATTTCCCGCAGAGCCCCTTCCAAATACGTATCGCCCGCCGAGAGATGGCCGGCGCTTGAAATATCGTAGCAGCCCGGATTCGAATCTTTCCAGGCACTCCTTTTCTGCAGCAGTACCTCACAGCCGCTCTTCTCATTCGCCCGTGCAATCCAGATATGTGCCGTTCCGTGACACCGTCCCTCACTGTGCGCCACGCCGCGCTCTACGATGGTTCCGGTCGGCGTGCCGTCGCCTGAGCGCTCCTCAAAAAGTTCCATCTGTTTTCCGTTCAGCACCGCTTCTGCGAGCGTGTCGCCCACATACCGCAGCTTCAGGGAGAAAAACGGCTCGTCTTCATTCAGAAGGCGGAAAAAGATTTTGTCTCCCTCCCACAGATTCAGGTGCAGGACGTCCTCTTTTTTCACCCAGGCGAGTTCGCCCTCATCACATGCAGTCGGTTCTCCCGTGAATCCGTCTGCCGTGTAGAGACACATATACTCCATGTACTCCACCGTTTTGCTGTTTTCTGCCTCTGTCACAAAGGTAACGAGACCGCGGAAACGCCAGCTCGTCAGCGTGTAGCCGGTTTCCTCTTTTACTTCACGCAGCAGGCATTCCTCCGGGCTTTCGCCAAGTTCCGCATGGCCGCCGACGCCGATCCACTTGTCCTTGTTGACATCGTTCTTTTTCACCGTGCGGTGCATCATCAGATAGCTGTCATCCTTTTCGATGTAGCACAACGTTGTCATGCAGCCTCTGCCTCTTTCTTCTGTTTTTTCCTCCATCTTTGACTCCCTCCGTCGTGTGCCGGACTTCTTTCCGCTTCTTTTGTTTTTCAGGAAAAATGTATTTCTGCACACACCTTTTTCTCGTTTTCTATTCTACCATACTTTTTCAGAATTCCAGCAACAAATTTCTATCTTTTTGCAGATCTTTCACGAAAAATGTAACGACCATTCCGCATCTTCTTGACTCTCACACAGTACTGTGTTAAAGTGTCTGTAATTGATGTTTTGTCACCCGTAAACAACGTTTCTTATCATTTCTTACATTTGAGGTTTTCATGATGGAAAAACAGACGATAGTTGTGAAAGTCGGCACCAGCTCCCTGACACTCTCAGACGGAACCATGGATGCTGAAAAAATACGGAACATTACGACCCAGCTTGCCGCGCTGCAGACGGCAGGCCACCATGTGATTCTCGTTTCCTCCGGTGCGATCGCCGCAGGCTTTTCCCGTCTCGGCTTTAAAAAACGGCCGACGAAAATTGCCGATAAACAGGCTGCCGCTGCTGTCGGCCAGGGCCTTCTGATGGAGGAATACACGAAAAATCTGATGGCGTACCAGATTCCGTGTGCGCAGATTCTTTTGAACCGCAGTGACTTTGAGGACCGCCGCCGCTATAAAAACATCTTCGGCTCCCTCTCCGTCCTGCTCGGGCGCGGTGCGATTCCGATCATCAATGAGAACGATACGATCGCGATTGAGGAGCTGAAGGTCGGCGACAACGACACGCTCTCCGCCCAGGTGGCTGCGATGCTGCATGCATCGCTTCTGATTCTGCTGACCGATATCGACGGGCTCTACACTGCCAATCCAAAGAGTGACCCGAATGCGCGCCATATCGACGTGGTAAATGAGATCACGCCGGAGCTCACTGCTGCGGCAGGCGGTGCGGGATCGGGCAACGGAACGGGAGGCATGACAACGAAGCTCTCCGCCGCTTCGCTTGCCACAAGAGCCGGTGTGCCGGTTCTGATCTGCTCCTCGGCGGAGGAAAACAACATTGTGCGTGCGGTGAAAGGAACCGCAAAAGGAACGTACTTTACCGCCAGCGGCCACAACATGAAAACGCGTCTGCAGTGGATGGCATTCTATGCGCCGAGTGCGGGCAACCTCTACGTCGATGAGGGTGCCGCAGAAGCACTTGCTGTTCAGGCAAAGAGCCTGCTTCCCAAAGGCATCGTGGCAGTCGAAGGCGATTTTAAGAAAGGCGATGTCGTCAGCGTCTTCCGGCGCGGCAGCCATGAATATCTCGGAAAGGGCATTGTCAACTATGACCGGCCGGATCTGCAGAAAATCATGAACGAAAGCACCAGCCACACGGAAGCAATCAACCGCGATAACTGGATCGGCGCGGAATAAATGGTGCCGAATAAAGCATTCTTTTGTTTACGAAAATTCCCCTCCGTGTTATAATATTTGTATTCAGCCGGCTGCAGGTTTTTCTTTCAGCGAGGAAAGGAAGCTGCATCCGGTTTTCCATGTGCTTTTGGTTTTACTTCGAGAGCACAGCAAACACAAAGGAGGGTTTTTACCAATGAAATACGATTTTACATCTCTGATGAACCGCAGCGGCCACGATTCGATCGCTGTCGATCAGATCCCGATTCCGGGTGCGGAAGTCAAAGAGGGCTTCTCCCGCATCCCGATGTGGGTGGCCGACATGAACTTCCCGTCTCTTCCGACCATTCAGGAAGCAATTCACGCGAGAGTCAACGAACCGCATTTTGGCTACTTTAATCTGCCGGATGCATATTTTGACAGCATCATCCGCTGGCAGAAAGAGCGCAACGGTGTGGAAGATCTGCCGCGTGAGGCGATCGGCTATGAGAACGGCGTGCTCGGCTGTGTTGCTTCGGCTGCTGCCGCTTTTACATCCCCGGGCGAATCCATTCTTCTGCATTCCCCGACATACATCGGTTTTACCGGTGTTCTTGAGAACTGCGGACGCAATATCGTTCTCTCCGATCTTGTTCAGGATGAGAACGGCGTATGGCGTATGGACTACGCCGATATGGACCGCAAGTTAAAAGAACACAACATTCATTTCGCGATTTTCTGCTCTCCGCACAACCCGACAGGCCGTGTCTGGGAGCGCGAGGAAATTGAAAAGGCGATGGAAATTTACAAAGCAAATGAATGCGTTGTCATCTCCGATGAGATCTGGTCTGACCTGACACTGCCGGGCTTCAAACATATCCCGACGCAGTCCGTTTCGAAGGATGCACGCGAGCGCACCATCGCACTTTATGCACCGTCCAAGACCTTTAACCTGGCTGGCCTTGTAGGCTCCTACCACATCATCTACAACCGCCTGCTGCGCGACCGTGTGGAGAAGGCTTCGTCCCTTTCTCACTACAATTCTCCGAACGTACTCTCTGTTCATGCGCTGATCGGCGCTTACCGGCCGGAGGGATACCAGTGGGTGGATGAACTGCGCGAAGTGCTGAAATCGAATGCGGATTATGCGTACAACTACATTCTCGAGCATTTCAAGGGCGTGAAGCTTTCCAAACCAGAAGGAACGTACATGCTGTACCTCGACTGCGAGGAGTGGTGCAAGGAGCATGATACCGATATGGATACGCTGCTGAAAGCCGGTGTTGCTGTCGGCGTGATCTGGCAGGACGGACGGCCGTTCCACAGACCGTATGCGATCCGCCTGAATCTGGCACTGCCGCATGTGCTTGTGAAAGAGGCATTTGACCGTATGGATAAGTATGTATTCAATGCGAAATAATTGTATTTTCTAATTTTATAAGCCAAACATAATGAAAGACCGAAACGGACATTTTCCTCTGCCGTTCCGGTCTTTCGCTGTTTTGTGCATCCTGTTTTTTCAGTTTTGCTCCAGCTCCCGCTGTGCCAGCATCTCTTCCACGTTGATGCCGTACTTCTTTAAATTGACGCGGCCGTTTTCCAGCACAATGCCGTCTGCCTCCAGCATATCCGCCTGTTTCCCGGCGCCGCCGAAGACAAATTCCGCGGCCAGTTCGCCTTTGGAGTTTACCACACGGTAGCATGGAATGTGCTCCGGATCTGTGTTTTTATGTAAGGCGTTTCCCACGGCACGCGCCATCTTCGGCTCGCCTGCAAGCGCTGCTATCTGGCCGTATGTCGCCACTTTTCCGCGCGGAATCTGCTTTACCGCCTCATAGATTCTTTTGGTCGGGCTGTCCGTGATGATGTCGTAGCTCTCGGCGATCATGGTACGCACAGCGTCATCGGGTACGGTTCCGTCGAGGAGAATCGTGTTCCAATGTTCTTTGTTCTGATGATATCCCGGGATAACTGACGCGAATGCATCGCGCCAGTAGTCCCGCCATTCCGGGTTTGCTTTTACATTCAGCTGAATGATTCCGTCCTTTTCATAGACCCACAGAAATGCCTTTTTGCTTCCTTTCACGCGGATGAGCTGCCAGTTGTCATCGTGAAACGGCGCTTCCTGATATGTGTCCGGGAAGGAAAGGCCATAGGATAGCGCTTCTTCTCTTGTCTTCATTGCAGACTTCCTTTCTTCCTGTCGCGGGTGTTTTGATGTTTTTTCCGCAAAACACCCGCTTTTTCTGTATTCGTCCTGCCGCTGCGATTCTGCTTTTTTCTGCGGCATTTTTCTTTATTATATCATTCCGCCTGCTTCTGCGCAATTTTTCACCTGCTATTTTTTCATCTTCGGCTGGAAAATCCAGCTTGCAAGATACGCGAAAATCAACGCCGCTGATGTTCCGACAGCCCCCGCCTTTAATCCGCCCTGGAACAATCCTAAAAATCCGCTTTCTTTTACGGCATCTTTTACTCCCTGAAACAAAAGATGCCCGAATCCGAGCAGCGGCACCGACGCGCCTGCCCCGGCGTATTCTGCAAATGGATCGTAGAGTCCCAGAAAGCTCAACACCGCGCCCGTGCACACAAGCGTTACCATAATTCTTCCCGGTAGCATTTTCGTGCGGTCGAGCAGAATCTGGCACAGGGCACAAATGAGGCCGCCGACCCAGAAGGCATTGAAATATTCCATAAACGTTCCCATTTTACACATCCTCCTCCCGCTCGATTACAACCGCCTGTGCAATACCAGGCACGCTGCTGCCCTCCTGAAAGCTGACCTTCGACATCAGCGCACCAGTCGGTACAAACAGAATCCTCTTCCACTCTCCGTTTTCCAGCTTCGGCAGCAGATACTCCGCCAGCACCGATGCCGCACAGCCGCAGCCGCTTCCGCCCGCACCGGTGTCCTGTTTTGCCGGATCGAAGATCAGCATGCCGCAGTCACTGTGCTGTTCCGAGATATCGTATCCTTTTTTCTTCAGCAGCTCCAGCAGAATTTCCCGCCCCACAACGCCGAGATCTCCCGTCACAATGCGGTCGTAATCGGCCGGTTCCCGGTTGAAATCGACGAGGTTCTGTGCAATCGTATCGCACGCAGCGGGGGCCATGCAGGCGCCCATGTTCTGGTTGTCTTTCAGCCCGTAATCAATGATTTTTCCCGTCGTAGCGCCCGTGATTTTCACTCTGCTCTTCGTTTTTCCAAGCACACACGCGCCGCTTCCCGTCACCGTCCAGCTCGCGGACGGCGGGCGCTGGTTTCCGTAGGCGAGCGGAAAACGGAACTCCTTCTCCGCCGTTCCAAAGTGGCTCGATGTCACCGCCAGCACCCGGTCACCGTATCCTCCCGCGACTGCCATCGCGCCAAGCGAAAGCGCCTCTCCCATCGTCGAGCAGGCACCGAACAGGCCGTAGAGCGGGCAGTTCAGATCCACCAGGCCGAACGATGATGCGATTGACTGTGCCAGAAGATCGCCCGCAAAAATCATGCGGATCTGCTCCGGCCTCACATTGGCTTTCTGCATTGCCAGCTTCGCGGTGGCAAGCTGCAGTTCACTCTCGCCCTCCTCCCAGCTCTCCTGCCCGCACATCGGGTCCGAAAGCGTGTGCGAAAAGTATTCGCCCAGCGGTCCATCCTTTTCCTTTTCTCCTACAATCGCCGCGCTGCCCTCGATATAGACGGCTTTGGCAAACGAGATGCTCTGCTTTCCTGTCATCTGTCTCATCGGCAAATTCCTCCGTTTTCTTATTTTGCGTCTTACCATTTCTGACCTTCAGTATTTCCGTTTTTTCCATTCTTACGCATGATTTTCCTGTTTTAGGGAACTCTGTACGCTGTAGCACAAAAATCCTGTTTCAGAAACTTTTAGAGGAATGTTTTTCATGAGTGAAATGCTGTATCTTCAGACGGAGCGGAATATCAAAATCACCAGTCCCGTCGTGACGCTCGGCGATGTGGCGCAGCTTTCCTGTTCAGACGGCGCTGTCCTCGCCCGCAATCAGGTCCGCCGCGTGGCGCATCTTCCCGATGACGGATACGGACGCTACGTCTGCTCCGCCTCCACCCTCGTCCGCCTCGTCACGGAGGCCGAGGAGCACGTCGATGTCACCCACATCGGCGAGCCGAATTTTATTTTAACGTACGAGGATCCGCGTCAGAAAAACACCTGGATCAGCTGGTGCAAAACGATTCTGGTCGGCATCCTTACGTTTATCGGAACTGCGTTTTCCATTATGACCTTCCACACCGACATCGGCGTCCGCGAGCTGTTTTTGGATGTTTACACCCGTTTTCTCCCGCAGATGACGCCCGGATTTTCGGTGCTGGAAATTTCATATTCCATCGGCATCGGCCTTGGCGTCGTGCTCTATTTCAACCATTTCGGACGGCGGAAATTCACGCAGGACCCGACGCCGCTCGAGGTGGAAATGCGGGTCTACGAGGATGATATCGATACGACCATTATCGAACAGAACGACCGCTCCGGTAAAGGAAAGGAGGCTTTTCATGCGAATCCTGCCAGAGATCCTGCTGATCACAGCCGGTCTTAGCCTTGGCTTTTTCATCGCGAGCGGCCTTGTCGCGCTTGTGATCGGCCTTGGCATCGTGACACGGTACGCCGGCATCACAAAGACAGCAGAGAGCCTGCGTTTTTACGAATGCTGCTGTATGGCCGGGGCGCTGTTCGGCGATCTTTTCTCGCTTGGCACCTTCTCGTTTTCCCTGCCCTCCTGGACGGCCGGTGTGTTCTGGCTTTTTGCGGGCATTTATCTGGGAAGCTGGATCATCGCGCTCGGCGAAGTCGTCAACCTGTTTTCGATCCTCTGCCGCCGGATCGGACTGACGCGCGGACTGTCGTTTGTAATTCTCTGCATGGCGGCAGGGAAAATCGCGGGCTCTCTCTATTATTTTGCAAATGGATTTCAATAAGAACTGGAGGTAAGATGTGATGCAGAGTTTAAAAAGTGAACGGGCAAAAAAAGAATACGAACAGTTTGTCAAAGAGGTGACGCCAAAGCAGAATCTCTTCTGCAATATGGCAAAAGCCTTTATCGTCGGCGGTCTGATCTGTGTCGTGGGGCAGATTCTGCTCCATATCGGCAAAACGCAGTTCTCGCTCAGCAAAGATGACGCCGGCTCCTGGTGCTCGCTGATTCTGATCCTTAGCAGTGTGATTTTAACCGGCCTCAACATCTATCAGAAAATCGTCACCTTTGCCGGCTGCGGTGCGCTCGTCCCGATCACCGGCTTTGCCAACTCGGTTGCAGCTCCTGCGATTGAATATAAAAAAGAAGGACAGGTCTTCGGCATCGGTGCGAAAATTTTCACCATCGCCGGACCTGTCATTCTGTACGGTGTCTTTGCAAGCTGGCTGCTCGGCTTTCTCTATTGGCTGTGGACCGCTGCCGGGAACTGGTTTTAAATCAGTTCCGCAGCGCTTCCGCCTCTTCTTTTGTGCAGCCCTCGCGGCTGTAACGGGCTTTTTCATAGCCGTCGTGCAGCCGTCTCATGCTGTCGCCGGAAAGCTCGTTTCTCTCTTCCAGCTCCGCCGGGGTTTCGGCTCCGGTCGGCTGGTATTTTCCGGCTTTTTTGATCGTTTTTTTATACTGCCGGCGGATACGCATATTCGGGGAGAGATAGCCCTCTTTCTTTTCCCGCCGCCACGGCAGATTTTCCCGTTCGTCGTTTCCCTGATGCAGGAAGAGAACTTCGTCCTCCTCATCCTCTGAGAAGGCTTTTCCCGCATTTTTTACGCTCTGGTAAATCGCCCGCAGAACCGCGATTCCGACGGCAACCATCACAAGATACATGACCGCCGTAAAAAGATTCTGGATCCACTGCGGCATCGGTTTGTACTCTTTGTCCCCCAGCATATCGGACAGATCGGCCTGCTCCATGCCCTGCGGCGCCTCGACCTCCGGTGTTTCGATCGTAAGATCGCTTTCCAGCTCTTTCGGCTCATAACCTGCGATCGCCTCCGCAATCGGATCCTTTCCGTAGAGCGCCGATGGGAGCACGAACAGTACCAGAAGGAGTACTGCAATTTTCAGGATCAGTTTTCCCGTCCGCTGCATCATCTCCACCGGGAGATTGGCGATTTTCTGATGGTCACGGATGAACCCGTGCATGCCGTCGAGGTACTGGCAGAAGAAGCACAGGAATACATCTGCAAAGAAAAACCAGTAGATCAGATGCCAGTAGAACGGCATTTTCATCAGCACACCGATCACATACTGTATCATAAACCAGAGAAAATGAAGGGGCTTTGGCTCATCGAGGAGCGTCGGGATCTCCCACACTTCCATATCCGCCAGCGGCATTGAGCCGGCCGGCAGTTCCTGCGCTGCTTTCTTTAACTGGCCTTTGCGGATTCTGACATAGCCGCGGATCAGGAAAATCACAGCGGCCATAAGACCCGTCATCACGCCGGAAAGGCTCTCCAGAAATGCAGGAGAAATACCGTTCTCAAACTTGTTTTTTCCATCGTTTGCCGCCACAGCCGCTTCAATTACCGCTGCCGCCTGCACACTGAACAGGGAACAGAAAAATTTCGCTGCCAGATACGTCACCGCGCAGACCGCAATTCCGCCAAGCAGAAACTGCCAGAGTGCTTTCGTTTTCCGGATCAGAATCCAGCTTGCGGCGGCCGGAATCAGCAGCAATAAGGATATGGCGCAGAAATACAGCGCCTCCCTTCCCGTCAGCTCCAGAAAACCGGCGGCAAAGCCATAGATGCCGGCGAATAAAAGCCAGACATGAAGCCAGGTCAGCGGGATCTGTACCGGTGTCTTTTTTATTTCCATGGTTTCACCTCCCAGCCGATTGCGGTGTACGCACGGTTCTGCTCCGACGGAACTTCTTCGCCCGGCAGATACGGAATCACCCACAGCACCTGGTTCTGCGCACCGGAGAGCAGATGAAGCGCCTCACGGACCTCATCGGTTCTGTTTTTGGATACGACAACGTAGGTGTGGCCGGTGAGCTCTTTTTCCGCCTCTTTGTGCAGAAACTCCGCGCTGCCTGTGAGATTGCCCCCAAGCTGCACGCACGCCAGTTTCCGGTTCAGCTCCGCTGTTTTTCCGGCGCCCGCTGCCAGATGGACACGCAGCTCCTCGCCGGTCTCCTCATCTTTCGCATTGCTCTTCACCCACAGATTCATCTTGTTTTTCACCATCCGCGCCGCAAGCGAAGACGTGATGCGGATGCTCTCCTCGACCTGCGCTTCCTCGCGCAGAATGTTGGCGTCCTCGATATCGAGAAGCACCGTAACTTCCACGCTCGTCGTCGCGTCAAACTGGTTGACCATCAGATCTCCCATCCGTGCCGACGATTTCCAGTTGATGCGGTTCATCGGGTCTTCTTTCCGGTAATCGCGGATACCGGAAAATTCAAACGGGTCCTCGTACAGGCGATTCCGTGACAGAACCATGCCCGACACGGCACGGCAGATCATCTGAATCCGTGCAGTATCGACCTGGCGCGGGTAAACGTACATCTGTGTCTGCTGCGGGTAATCGCTGTAAAGACCCTCCCGGAAAAAAAGATCGTACGCTACGGCATGCGCACCGGTGATCTCGTAGAATCCTCGTTTTTTCGCCTGAAACGGCAGTGTTCTCGTGATCTGCTGATGAAACAGGAACGAAAAGACATCGCGTTTGTAGCTCTGGTCGGTGATGCTCGCGTTTGCTTTTGCCTCGCGGTCGAATTCCAGATTGCGGCTCATCGAAATGCCAAGCTCGAGTGCCGGAATCGGCAGCAGTTTGTCGTTTACGATGACCTCTTTTAACGTACTCTCCTCGCCCTCATAGATCGCGGAATCCTGGAAGCTGACCTGGATTTTCAGATTTTTCTGCCAGTTTTTCTGGTACAGCTTTTTCTGCAGAAACCAGGCGAGCGCCATTCCAAATAGTAATAAAAGAAGCATAGTCCGTTACCTTCCTGACCAGTTTTCGGTCGGCAGATCGATGCGGTTTAAAATTTCCTCGATCACCGATTCTGCGGCTCTTCCGTCGTCTGCGCCGATCTGCATGGTGAGACGGTGTGCGAGTACCGGAACAGCCACGGTCTTGAAGTCCTCCGGCACAACGTAGTTTCGTCCCTGCACCAGCGCGTGGCCCTGTACGGCACGTAAAAATGCGAGTGTTCCACGCGGGCTCACACCGCTTGCAATCTTGCTGTTGACTCTCGTCTCCTGTACGATGCGGACGAGATACTGTACCAGTTCCGGATGCAGGTAGACTTCTTTACACGCCTCCTGCAGGGTACGGATTTCTTCTTTTGGGCAGACAGACGACAGCTCGGCGAGCGGCTCCTCGGTCAGGAAACGGGCGATCATCTGCGTCTCTTCCGCCGGGCTTAATGCTTCCATCGAAAGTTTCATTAAAAAACGGTCCATCTGCGCCTCCGGCAGCGGGAAGGTTCCGAGCGTCTCGAGCGGGTTCTGCGTGGCGATGACGAGGAACGGCTCCTCGAGCGGCCGTGTCACACCGTCCACGGTGATCTGGCGTTCAGCCATGCACTCGAGAAGGCTGCTCTGCGTCTTCGGCGTTGCACGGTTGATCTCATCGGCAAGCAGAATGTTGCAGAAGGCAGGGCCTTTCGAAAAGACGAACTCTCCGCTTTTGGCATCAAAATAATTGAGACCGGTAACATCGGACGGCAGTAAGTCCGGTGTGAACTGGATGCGGCCGAACTCTGCCTCGACGGATTTCGCAAGGGATTTCGCCATGACCGTTTTTCCTGTCCCTGGGACATCCTCGAGCAGGATATGACCTTTGGCAACAAGGCAGGTCAGGACAAGCTCGATCGTGCGCTCGTTTCCGATCATGACCTTTGCGATATTTTCTTTTAATTGCTGCAATACATTATTTTCCATGTTTTGCTTCCTCCAATAGTAAGATTTAATAAAAAAATCCACCCCTCGCTGCTCTGTTTTGTAAGAACAGCACGATAAATTTATTTTACAGCACATATTTTCGGAATACAAGCAGAAAAAGGACGATGCTGTACATACTTTTCACAGCATCGCCCTTTACGGTTTCTTCTATATCTATATTAGATTTCTCTCCTACAGTGCTTTCCGGTACAGCGCCTCGATGTCCTGCTGACGGGACGCTCTCGGGTTGACGGCGATGTTTCCGCTCTTCATCGCATCTACCGCCATCGGCACGATTTTGCTCTCGATCTCCTCTGCTGTCACTTCTTTTCCCTTTGCCGCCTGGCGGATCGCATCGGTCAGGCTGGCCGGGATTCCGATGGCTGCGGTCAGCTCGCGGATCGCGCCGACCAGCATCATCGGCTCAAATTCATCGGCGTATGCCGGGATTTCGCTGATGTAGTTGTAGATCTTCAGATATCTTCCATGGTCTGCCAGTGCATTGTACTCTGCGATGACCGGAAGCAGAACGGCATTTGCCACGCCGTGCGGCACATCGAAGAAGGCGCTCACAGGATGACTCATTGCATGGACATTTCCAAGTCTTGCGTAGGAAAATGCAATACCCGCGAACAGCGAACCGGTCTGCATCGCCTCTGCGGCTTCGAGATCGGTTCTGCGCGCCACGAAACGGCGGATATTTTTACCGATCAATTCCATCGCTTTTTCTGCCATGGCATCGGAGAACGGAGATGCGGCTGTGGAAATATAAGCCTCCTCCGCATGGATAAAAGCATCAATACCGCACGCTGCCGCAACGGATGCCGGAGCGGAAGTTAAAAGTTCCGGATCGAGAATCGCGTACTCTGGAAGAAGTTCATAGCTAAATACGGTCAGCTTGTAATCTCTGCTGTGGTCGGTGATCACGGAAAATGCGGTCACCTCGGAGCCGGTTCCCGCAGTCGTCGGAATGGCAATCAGCGGGACAATTTTTCCCGGCACTTTGTGTGCGCCTTCGTATTCCGTAATGCTTCCGCCGTATTTTGCCGTCACACCGACGGCCTTTGCTACATCCATCGGAGAACCGCCGCCGAGTGCTACGAGAAAGTCTGCGCCGGAAGCAAGATAGCTCTCGGTTGCTTTTTCTACTGTCGTCACAGACGGATTCGCCTCAATATCTGTGAAAATATCGGCTGCGATGCCTGCCGCTTTCAGGCTGTCCGCTGCTTTATCCACAACGCCCATTTTTTTCAGGGTAGGACCGGAAAGAATCATCGCATGGGTTCCGCCCATCTTCTTGGCACACTCCGGCAGTTTGGCAAGCGTTCCTGCTCCGACAATAATATTCTGTGGAATCGAAAATTCGAATGGATTCATCTTATTTTTCCCCTTTCTTTCAGAAAGCGTGCCGAAAATTTTTCTTTCCGACACGCTTTGTTTTATCCTATCTCAGCTTCAGCCAGCCATTTTGGCAAGAACACGGTCGATTGCTGCATCGATAACAACGTCGAGTTCCGCATCGTCTGCCTCCGGCATCAGGGACGCTGCGTCCTCGTCGGAGATCAGCTCGATCAGGCTGCCGAACTTCTCTTTATATTTGAACTTGCAGACTGCAAAGAATACAACACCGAGGAGGCTCCAGCCGCCTACCATCAGCCACTCCTGCCATACCAGTGTTCCGCCGGAACCAGGAATGCAGTAAACAAGCACCATGCATCCGGACATCAGAACTGCCATCGTTCCAACAAATTTGTATGCCGGAACACGGTACGGACGCGGCATATCCGGCTCTTTCTTCCGCAGGATCAGGAAAGAAAGAGATACCATACAGTAGGCAAGACAGCATCCAAAGTTACCTGCATCACAGATCCACACCATCATGCCTCGTCCTGCAAACGGAGCCAGCATAGTCAGCGCGCCGATCAGGAACAGGGCGTTGATCGGAGTTTTGTGCTGCGGATGAAGCTTTGCGAACATCGGCGGAATCATGTAGGATTCAGCCATAGAGTACAGAGCACGGGAACCGCCGATCATAAAGGAGTTCCAGGATGTGATGATACCGCACATACCGCCGACGATGATGACTTTTGCCATAACCGCTGTACCGAACGCTTTCGCCATCGCATCTGCTGTGACAAGTCCGGTTCCTGCTTCCGAGCTCAGGATTTCGGACGGGTTCAGCACATAGCCGACAGCCAGGATAACACAGGAATAGAAAACAACAGCGAGTACAACGGAGAGAATCATCATTTTACCGATTTTCTTTAACGGAACGTTGATTTCCTCTGCTGCCTGCGGGATAACGTCAAAGCCGATGAAGAAGAACGGGGTAACAACAGCAACTTTGATGATGTTCTGGAACATCGTTCCGGTGCTCTCGCCGACGAACATCTGTCCCTGCAGATTGCTGGAATCTCCGTTGATCACGGATGCCACAATCAGAAGGATACCAGCGCCGCCGATGATACAGGTAAGGACCGTCTGCAGAACGGCTGCTGTTTTTGCGCCCAGTACATTGATCAGTGTAATGAGGAACGCTACAATAACGGCTACGGCTACCCAGGAAGCATAGATATCAAATCCTGCCACGCTGTACATATAGCCTTTCAGGAATCCCGGCCACAGATATGTGATGATGGTTGGGAAGGCGCACGCCTCGAAACACGTAACACTGACGTATCCTAAAATAATCGCCCAGGTACAGATGAACGAACCGTTCGGGCCCATCGCCTTGTAGCTGAAGACGTGCTCGCCGCCGCACTGCGGCATCGCTGCAGTCAGTTCTGCGTAAGTCAGTCCGATGAAAAAGATCATGACACCGCCGATCGCAAACGCAATTGAAGCTCCGACAACGCCGCCTTTCTGAATCCAGCTTCCTGAGGATACGACCCAGCCCCAGCCGATCATGGCTCCGAAAGCGATGACGAGAATATCCCATGCACCTAATACTTTGTCAAATTCTGATTTTTTCTGTTCCATGGCTTATTCCTCCCCGCTTCCGTATTTCTTCTGAATCAGTTCCTCGAGATATTCCGCTGTGCCCTCCACACCAAGGAATGCACTGTTGATCAGAATGTCTCGGTTGTGCCGGTCTCCGCGATTGCTGCCGGTCAGCGCCAGATGACGCTTGTGATACCGTTTGTCCTTCTCGAGCAGCAGAATTTTTGCATCGCTCTCGGAAAGGCTGTGGCTCTTCATGATATTCTGAATGCGGATCTCATCCGGTGCATAGATAAAAGCCCGGAGGAGCTTGATATCTTTGCTGTCCTTTAAGATGTAATCCGCGGATCGTCCGATGATGACGCAGGCTTCTTTTTCTGCCAGTTTCCGGATGATCTGCTTCTGTACATGAATCGCACGCTCGGTCAGGTCCGCATATTTAGAGAAGGATCCACGGACATCGCCCTCGGCTCCTTTTCCGGCAATCGTACCGCCCTCTTCTACACGGTTCATGATGTCTTTCGGAATTCCGACTTCTTCAATAATCTGATCCACCAGCTCGCGGTCGTAGAACTTAATTCCGAGATCCTCCGCAATTTTCCTGCCGATGGCATTTCCTTTGGCTCCGTACTCGCAGCCGATTGTGATAACCAGATGTCCCATACCGTTTTCCTCTCACATTTAATTTCTCTGTTTTACCTGTTGTTTCCGATTCACAGAATGAAAAGAAAAACAGGACAGGGGCGAAGCATGGTTCTTTGCTTTTTGACGTCCTTGTCCTGTTCTTTTCACGCTATGAGATTTTCTTTGTTTCTATAAGAATTCTTTATTTTTCCAGAGCTTTTACGGTTTCTTCGATGATAGCAACTGCCTTGTCGCAGTCCTCCTCGGTTACGATAAGCGGAGGGATCAGACGAATGATGTGCGCTCCGATGGCGGTGATCAGCAGATGGCGGTCAAGGCAGCCATGTTTGACTTCTACGCCGCTGATGGTATCATCAAACTCTACGCCGACCAGCAGTCCCTGATGTCTGACTTCTTTGACATGCGGCAGTTTTGCTAATTTTTCTGCGAAGTAATCACCGACTTTCTTTGCATTTCCGGCAAGGTCGCGGTCAATCAGTTCGTTGACTTCTGCCAGTGCTGCTGCACAGCTGACTGGATGGCCGCCGAAGGTAGTTCCGTGAGATCCCGGGGTAAAGGCTTTTGCTACTTCAGCTGTTGCGCAGATTGCGCCAATCGGCATTCCGCCGCCAAGACCTTTTGCCATGGATACGATATCCGGTTTGATGCCGTAGTTCATGTAAGACATTACCGCACCGGTTCTGCACCAGCCGGTCTGTACTTCATCAATCAGAAGCAGCATGTCGTTCTCATCACAGAACGTCCGGAGTCCCTGCATGAACTCTTTCGTTGCCGGATGAACACCGCCTTCGCCCTGTACCGGCTCAACCATGATGGCGATGGTGTTTTCGGTACATGCATCTTTGAAGGCCTGCAGATCATTGTACGGTGCGTAGGAGAATCCGTAGGTCATCGGTCCGAATCCAACCTGGCATCCGTTGCCCGGCTGACCGGTTGCAGACATGGCACCGAAGGTTCTTCCATGGAAGCCCATCTTTGCGGTTACGATGTGGTAACGGTTCGGGCCGTATTTCTCGATGCCGTACTTTCTTGCCATTTTGATCATGGCCTCGTTCGCCTCGGTACCGGAGTTCTGATAGAAGATCTTGTCCATGCCGATGGTCTCGCAGACTTTCTCAGCAAGCAGTGCCTGCGGGATGGTGTATGGATAGTTGAAGGTATGCATGATATCGTCGAGCTGCTCTTTTGCTGCAGCAACAACTTTCGGGTTTCTGTTTCCAGCGTTGTTTACGGCGATGCCTGCGTAAAAGTCAAGATACGGCGTTCCGTTTTCGTCGTACATGTACATCCCCTCTGCGGTTTCTGCAAGGAAATCGAAACGCTCGTAGGTCTCGATCATGTACTTGTTTACTTTGTCTTTGATGTCCTGAACCGTTAATCCTGTGTCTTTTAATCTCATAGTGTTATCCTCCCATAGCGTTGAAAAGATTTTTTAAATAAAAAACAAAAAAGCAAAGACTACTCGTTGGTAAGCGTCTTTGCTTTGTTTTTCGTTTATTATTTTGTACAACCATACAATAGCACCACTCCCTATATTTGTCAATTACTTTTTTTAAAAAGTTTTTTATTTTTGTTTTTTCTTTAATGCCCGATTTTTCTATTCTTTTTTGATGCTTTTTCGTCTTCCGCCGTATTTTTTTCATATCCGTTGTTTTTTATTCTGATGTTCCAGCGAATTTTTGTCCATTATATTGAACAGTTCATTCAAAAAAAGAAAGCCTGTTATTCTGCGGCTTTTAGTGATAGTCGAGAAAGAAACACATGCAGCTCGTCTTCTCCGTCCCTCTGTTGCGGTAGATGTGGGTCTGGTCTGTCTCGAAACGGAATGCCTGCTTCAGGTGGATCTCATGCTCTTTTCCATTGCACTCCACTGTCATCACGCCGTCTGTCACCACCAGGTACTCTCTTGTTTTCTCTCCGTGGCCGCCGCTCACATACGTTCCGCCCGGTTCGATGTCGATGCGGTAGATTTCCACAAGCCGCGTGTCCTCATACGGAAAGCACGTCCACACAGTGTACTGCCCCTCCAGCTCTTTCGTCGGAACCAGATCCTCCGGTGTCACAAGATAACTATCCACCAGCGGCGTTGCAATCAGCTCCTGAAATTCAATCCGCAGGCCGCTCGTAATCTTCCCAAGCACGCCAAGCGACGGGTTCGCCGTTCCCTTTTCGATCTGCGAGAGCATACTCTTGCTGACCCCGGTCTGCTCTGAGACATGGTCGAGACTCATCCCTTTCGACTGCCGGATCCGTTTCAGATTGACCGCCACATTTTCTGTCAGATAATCCATGTTCTTCCACCTGCCTTTCTTCGTATTTCGCTCATTGTAGCACACCTTCCTCCGATATTCCAGTGAATATTTTTAAACTTTCTGCCGCCTTTCCCCGCTTCGCCTTTCTTTTCTTCCTTTATCCGCCCGGGTTTCAGGCGCTTTTCTCTGCCTTTCCCAAGAAAAGCGCCCTTCCGCCGGATTTGTATTTTTGTCAGACCTTTTCCATCCGCATCTGCCGCAGAATCTTCTTTTCCATCCGCGACACCTGCACCTGCGAAATCCCCAGTTTTCCGGCGATCTGCGCCTGCGTCATGTCCTGAAAATAGCGCATGTAGATGAGCTGCCGCTCCTTCGCGGGCAGTCGTCCCAACAGCTCTTCCAAGAAAATCCGGTTCAGCAGCTTTTCCTGCCCGTTCTCTTTTTCCGGAATGCGGTCCATCAGAGAAATATCGTGGTTTTCCCCCTGATAGATGGTCTTCTGCAGCGATTCCACCTCCGCGCCGGACTCCATCGCCTCCACGATTTCCTCCACGGTAACATCAAGCTCCCCCGCTATCTCCGCCAGCGTCGGATCGCGCCCGTTCTCCCGCTCCAGCCGCTCCCGCACCGCATACGCTTTCCACGCCAGTTCCCGGATCGGGCGGCTCACCTTCACCATCCCCTCCGACCGCAGAAACCGCCGGATCTCCCCCGCAATCATCGGAACCGCATACGTCGAAAAACAGACTTCAAACGAAGGATCAAATTTATCAATCGCCTTCAACAGCCCAATGCTCCCGATCTGGCACAGATCCTCCATCTCCACCCCGCGGTTTGCAAACCGCCTCACCATGCTCCAGACCAGTCCCATATTTTCCTCTGCCAGTGTATCCCTTGCCGCTTTATCCCCTTCGTGTGCCTTTTCGATCAGGGCAAGCGTATGTTCCATGCATTCTGACTCCTATGACTTCCGATCCGGCCCTTACATTTCCGGATGCACACCGATTTTCCGTTTCATCACCACTTCCGTCCCCCATCCCGGATGCGACCTTACTTCCAGCTCATCCATAAACGCCTCCATAAACGAAAACCCCATCCCCGACCGCTCCAGCTCCGGGCAGGTCGTAAACATCGGCTCCATCGCCTTCTCCACATTTTCGATCCCGACGCCGGTATCTTTTACCGTCACCTGAAACACCTTCTCCTCCAGATCCAGCACACACTTCATCTGAATTTTCCCTTTTTCCTGCCGGTATCCGTGAATCATCGCATTCGTAACCGCCTCCGAAATCGCCGTCTTGACATCCGCCACTTCCTCCACCGTCGGATTCAGCTGCGCCAGAAACGCCGCCGCAGACACCCGCGCAAAACTCTCATTGCAGGGACGGCTCTCAAATTCCAGCGTCATCGTATTCCACCGCATCTTCTCTTCTGTTTTCATCCTTTCTCGCATCATCCCATTCCCCTTTCTGCCCACTCCCCGTCCAAAACCTACTTCCACGTCTTCTCCTCTTCCACCTCAATCACCCGCGTCACCCCCGACATCACCAGAATCCTCCGCATCCGCTCTCCCACATGCACCGCTCTCACCTTCCCGCCAATCAGCTCCATCTCCCGAAACCTCCCCATCACCAGTCCAATCCCCGAACTGTCCATAAACACCGTCTTCCGAAAATCAAACACCACCTCCCTCACATTCCTCTCCACCAAAATCTCCCCCGCCTCCTCCCGAAGCCGGTCAGCCACAAAATGATCCACCTCTTCCGGAAGCCGAATCGTCATCACCGCATCCTTCACCCAAACACGATTATCCATTTCCCATCCTCCCCTTTTCCTGTCATAAAATAAAAAACACAAAAGATTTTTCGCCGTAAAGCGAATTTCATCTTTTGTGTTTTATCTTCTCACTTTTATACTTTTTTGCCCTTCGTCCCACGCACCCTCCGCGTAGTCAGTGGTATCAGCCCGACGAAACAGCGCCGCATCTCCTGCGGCATTCTGCCCCGCGGGCATCCGTCCTCACTATTCCTCCGTCTTCACAGTCCCCCCCAGCGCCTCAATCTGCTGCTCGGCCTTAGTAGCCTTCTGGGTTCCCGGGAACTTATCGATGATCTCCTGGAACACCGAAATCGCATTATCGGTATCCCCACTCAGCCGATACGCATGCGCCAGATAGTTAAGCACCGTATAGTCACTGTCGTTGATATTCTTAGCCTTCGAAAGCTTATCAATCGCCTCCGTGTAATTCGAATCATCAAACGCACTGACGCCAGAATCTGAGAGTTCCTGGAACATCGTCGACTGCATGCTCTTGTAGATCGTATCGTAAACGGCTCTTGCATCTACAGAGAGGGCCTCCGGGTTGACCTCCGTCAGTGCATTGGTTGCATTGCTTGTATTGCCCTGCTGCTGCGCTTCCACTGCTTTCAAAAGGTTTTCATACGAAGCCACCGTGTCCTGTGCCGTCTGGATCTGCTGCTGGGCAGATGCCGTCGTTTCGTTCAGGGAATCCACCTGGCTCTGAAGCTGATTCAGCTGCGCCTCCTGGCTCGCCATTTTTCCGCTGTATTCCACAACCTTTTCATCCGCCTGGCGGTTAATTCTCTGCGTATTCGCCGGCCCGACGAGAAACCACACAACCAGTGCGCCGAGCATCAGTCCAATGCCGATATTCAGCATGGTAGCCGCCGTCGATGTCTCGCGGAACGTCGGCGGAATAATCACCGTATCGCCGCTTACTACCCGCTCTCTTTCGTCCTCCCGCTGCTCTTCCGTCCGCTCCCTGCGTCCGAACCGCCTCGGCTCCAGCGATGTCTGCGTACCCGTCTGGAAGTCAACCTCCTTCAGGAAACGCAGCGTCGTCGAATTTGTCTTGTCAATTTTCGCCGCCTTTTTCAGAATCTTCCGCGCTTTCTCATACTCACCCTTGTGAATATAAATCAGCGCCAGCAGATGATATCCCTTGATCAGCTTCGGATTCTGGTTCAGAATCTTGCGCAGCTGGATTGCAGCCACATCCTCATTGTTCTCGCGGCAGCATTTCAGCGCACTGTTGTATTTCTTGATCGTCTGATTGATCATATCCAGCTTCGCCTGCTCCGCCTGCAGCGTCGCAATATACTCCGTCGCCACATTATTCTCCGGCATAATATTCTTGCTGATGATCCACTCACTTAACGCCGCAACCGCTTCACCCGTCTCAAAATAGACAAGGCCTAACAAGTTCCGCGCATGGATGTTGTATTTGTTAAACTTCAGACTCCGCCGCAGCATATCGATCGCTCCGGAAAGATCCCGGATCTCTGCCTTGTCGAGGCCCAGATTGTAGTACATATTCGAAAGAGAAAAACATTTTCTCTGTACTCTCAGGTTAAAACCACAGTTGGGACAGATCTCCATTCCGACGTCCACAACCGATTTACAATTCATACAGTTCATTCCGGCACCTTACTCTTCCTTTTCCGCTTCTGTCTCGTTTTCCTGTTCCGGCTTGTCGTTTTTCATCATTTCTTTCAAAATGTCGATCACATCCGTCAGATCACGGCTGTAAATCGCATCCTCCACCTCGTCCACATCGAGACACGGTTTAAACTTCTTCAGTTCTTCTTCGTAATTTAACATAAACAAAAAATTCCTTCCTGTATTCGCTAACCATTCCGCTTTGCAAGATATGCTTTCAGTTCGCCCGCCAGATACAGAGAACCCACGCAGAACAGCATGCCGCTGCCCTTTTTGCCCAGTGCCTTCTCATACGCTGCCCCGATCTCCGGTTCCGCGCAGACATCCGTGCATCCTGCTTTTCTGAAGTCCTCTGCAAGCACTTCCGCCGGTACGACGCGGCTTCCGTCGATCTGCGTTGCAACAACATGGGACGGATGGATGCCCTCGCAGATTTCACCGATCATCTCATGATAGTGCTTGTCTGCAACTGCCGTGAACAGAATCGTGATCTCGTTTTCTTTCGCAAAATAGCCTGCCGTGCTGACAAACTGTGCAATGCCGTCCTCGTTGTGCGCGCCGTCGATGATGACGCCCGGCGCAGCCATTTCCATACGGCACGGCCATTTGATCTTCGAAAGGCCTTCCGCAAGCACGTTCTTAGGAATGTCGTGCACGTCCTGCAGAATATGCATCGTGTAGAACGCAAGGCTTGCATTCATCATCTGGTATTTTGCCACGTACGGAATCGCAAGCTCTGCTTTTTCGCCGCCTGGGTATGCAAAGGTAAAGGTGATGCCCTCGCGGCTCTGTGTTTTCATCTCATAGAACGACGGCTCCATCGGCCATGCCGGGCTTCCCATCTCTTTCGCCTTTGCGGCAATGACAGAAGCCGGACCTGGCTGGCTGGCGTCGTAGATTACCGGGACACCGGCTTTGATGATGCCGGCTTTCTCTCCCGCAATCGCCTCGAGGGTATCGCCGAGATACTCGGTGTGGTCGCGGCTGATGGACGTGATGATGCATGCCAGCGGCTTTTCGACCACATTTGTCGCATCCAGCCGTCCGCCAAGGCCGGTCTCCATGACCAGGTATTCCACGCCGGCTTCTTTGAAAATCAGCATTCCCATCAGGAACAGCGTCTCAAAATAGCTCGGATGGCCTTCGCCCTCCGCCTCGTATTCTTTGGCTGCTTTTTCCACTTTGAGAAATGCGTCGAGAAACTGCTCATCCGACACATCTTCCCCGTTGATCTGGAACCGCTCGTTGATGCGTACAAGGTGCGGGGAGGTAAAAAGTCCTGTCTTTTTGCCGCCTGCAAGCAGCATCGCATTCAAGTACGCGCAGACGCTTCCCTTTCCGTTCGTGCCCGCCACATGGATAATTTTGATCCCTTCCTGCGGATTCCCAAGGCGCGAAAGAAGCTCCCTCGTATGTTCCGGCGGATGCTTCACCGTAAATTTCGGTATTGTTTCGATATAATCAACTGCTTCTGTATAATTCACTTTATTTCACCATTCTTCAGTATTTTAGGGCTGCTTTCAAACCCTAGTATCATTATAATCGAGTGACCGGATATGTCCATAGCAATTTTCAAAATTTTGTCCCGACTTTTCGACTTTCCCCGTAAAAAGATACAGTGGGACGTCAAAATCCGCCCCACTGTATGATCTTTCGGACACTCTTTTTAATTCTGCAGACCGCCGTCTTCGGCCGGTTTATCGCTGTTTTCTGTTTTTGACGGCTCAATCTTGTCGCCTTCGCCCTCCGGCGCACCGGACGGCGCTGCCGTCAGTTCATCCTGCGGCGCAGTGCTCGTATTGGCATTTTCCTGCGTCACATCTGTTTTCGTGCTGTCCGGGTTCGGCGTCGGCGTCGGTGTAGATACCGTTTTTGGCTCTTCATACATCATCGGCTCTGTCCTTGTCAGCACCTTCTTCGTCGAGCTGTTGCTCTGCTGCGCGATTGTAATCTGATCACCGTCTTCCAGGGTCAGACTATGCACCATCAGAATCGACGGGCTGACATAAACGGTATCCTGTATCTCCTCGTTGACTTCCACACGGCTCGATGCCGTAAAGTTTTCTCCGTAAAAATACCAGGTATCTTCTCCGGATTTTTCAATTCGTTCCAGTGTTACCGGCAGAGCACCCATCTGCAGCTTCACACGCTCATACGGTGTCTCTCCGTCTTCTCCGTAAACGTACCGTTTTCCATACAGCATATCATACTGCAGCACCTCGAGATCCACCTGATAATTCTTCGTATTCCGTCTCGTCTGATGATACCGGAAAATGGTTCCGTCATGAATTCCCACACGGTTCATAACCTCTGCTGCAATCTGGTAGGAAGCAATGTTTTCCTGTTTTCTTTTCAGTCCCATATTATCCCAGATTACGTATTCGGTCTGATACAGATAGCGGTTCTCCAGATCTTCTACTTTCAGTCCCATCGTTGGCAGATGGTCCCCGTACATCACAAGTACCACCGGCTCCGGATAATCCGCAAGCTTTGTCGTCAGCTCTTTGACAAATATGTCCATCTCATGAATCTGATTTACATAATATTCCCAGGAATAATTATTTTTTTCCCGGTCTTCCGCGCCTGTCACTGTAATCTCCGGATCGTCAAGCACCGGCTCTGTCGGATAATCACCGTGGCCCTGTACCGAAATCGTATAGATATAATCCGGTTCGTCTGTCGCATCGAGCGTTTTTATGATCTCTTTTGTCAGAATATGGTCTTTTACCCATCCTGTCGCCGTCACATCCGAGATATCCGGCATATATTCCTCCGAGGTAAAGGTATCAAAACCAAGACGTGAGAATACACTTCTTCTGGAATAGAAGTTTGCTTCATTGTTGTGGATCGCATGGGTCGCATAGCCAAGATTCTTTAAAACATACGGCGCACTCTCACAGGTCTCCTCTGAAAGCACCGATTTGTACGGATACTCACCCGCTCCGAAATACCGGAGGCTCATGCCGGAAATAGTTTCAAACTCTGTGTTTGCTGTTCCGGCTCCCACCACCGGCACGCGGAGATAACCGGAAGAATAATCCTTCATCAGCTGCCGGTAATACGGGATCGGATCCTCGGAAATGTTGAGGAAATTAACCAGCTCCGGATCGAAAAAGGACTCCAGCTGCAAAAAGATAATATTCGGTTTTACCGTATCATCCTCTTTTTGTTCGCCTTCACTCGTCTCAATCTGTTTCACGAGCTGTTCGGAATAGCCGTTCGGCTCTGAAATTCCCGTATCAAACAGGGTGACTGCCAGACAGTACGGATAGCCGTAATCCTGGTAGGCAAATGCGATGTTGACGAAATAGCTGGAAAGCACACGCTTTGCAAGCGCCAGATTCGTTGCTCCCGTAAAGAGTACAATTACCAGAGCAATTAACGGCACATTCAGATACCAGCGGATTTTCCCCTGAAATTTCGGTCCTTTGATCCAGACCCATACAAAAAATGCCAATAATGCCACAAGGGCTGCTACGACGAGGATCATGGTACCTTTCGACAGATACTTCGTCACGACCTTTGCGCCGTCACTTAAATTCCGCAAGTCCGGTCCGGTAAACGGCGTGACGCGGTTTGCCAGAATCACACCGTTAATGATGCCGAGCAGCAGCCAGAAACAGCTCATCACCAGCCGTACCAGCACACGTCTGCGGAACAGATAAACTACCATAAAAGTAGTGAAGATCAAAAATGCATTGTACAAAAAGACCCATGGGCTTTCCACCATGTAGCTCCATGCAGATGCCAGCGAATGGCGGGAAAATGCTTCAATCACCAGATACAGAATACAGCATCCCAGGGCCTGCAGCGGCAAAGAGAGCCAGTTGCAGACTTTCACTACGGTTTCCTTGTTTCCATGCAGTTTTTTTCCTTTTTTCATTTATTTTTTCAGCTGCTCCAATCTTGTCTGAACCTGCTCCATCATCTGCTGATAGTTCGCCAGTTTTTCTTTCTCTGCCTGAACTTTTGCTTCCGGAGCTTTGTTGATAAAGTTCGGGTTGCCAAGCATGCCGTTGGAACGTGCGATCTCTTTTGTCAGACGCTCTTCCTCTTTCGTAAGGCGGGCGATCTCTTTTTCCAGGTCAACCAGCTCGGCAAACGGAATGTAGATCGTTGCCTGCGGGATCACTGCGGATACCGCATCGTCTGCGATGCCGGCTTTGTCTGCCTGTACGTGAACTTCGCTTGCTCCTGCCAGAGTTCCGAAGAATACAGCACCGTTTTTGAAGGTTTCCTGTACAGCAGCATCTTCCGTTACAACGAATACGCTTGCTTTCTTTGACGGCGGTACGTTCATACTGGTGCGGACACCACGGATGCTTCTTACCGCCTCTTTCATCATCTCAACGGCTGCCTCATCCTCTGCGTATGCAAAGTCTTCGGTCTCTTTCGGCCATGCGGCGATCATGATGGAATCCTCGTCCGGATTCAGTGTGCAGTAGATTTCCTCTGTGATGAACGGCATAAACGGATGCAGCAGCTTTAATGCATTGCCAAGAACGGTTTTTAAGGTCCACAGTGCAGCGCCCTTCGTCTCGTCGGTCTCGCTGTACAGACGCGGTTTTACCATCTCGATGTACCAGTCGCAGAACTCCTCCCAGATAAAGTCGTAAACCTTCTGTACGGCGATACCGAGCTCGTAGCGGTCCATGTTGTCCGTTACTTCCGTTGCCAGCGTGTTTACCTTAGAAAGAATCCATTTATCTGCCAGTGTCAGTTTGTCTTTTGGCATTTCAGACGGAACTTCTGCTTTTTCCAGGTTCATCATGATGAACCTGGAAGCGTTCCATACTTTGTTTGCGAAGTTACGGCTGGCTTCTACACGCTCCCAGTAGAAACGCATATCGTTTCCAGGTGCATTACCGGTCATCAAAGTCAGACGGAGAGCATCTGCACCGTATTTGTCAATGACTTCGAGCGGATCGATACCGTTTCCGAGGGATTTACTCATCTTGCGTCCCTGGGAATCACGAACGAGTCCGTGGATCAGTACGTGGTGGAACGGAACCTGTTTGGTCTGCTCCAGTGCGGAGAATACCATACGGATAACCCAGAAGAAGATGATGTCGTATCCGGTTACGAGTACGTCGGTCGGATAGAAGTAATCAAATTCCGGTGTTTTCTCCGGCCATCCTAACGTGGAGAACGGCCACAGAGCAGAACTGAACCAGGTGTCCAGGGTATCCGGGTCCTGAGTGAGATGGGTGCTGCCGCATTTCGGGCATTTTTCCGGCATTCCGCCTCTTACAACCGTGATCTCGCCACAGTCATCACAGGTATAGGCCGGGATACGATGACCCCACCAGAGCTGACGGGAAATACACCAGTCGTGGATATTGTTCAGCCAGTTCTGATAAATCTTGCTGAAACGATCCGGGATGAAGTTTACTTCCCCGTTCTTCTCTGCTTCGCTGGCAGCTTTTGCCATATCTGCCATTTTTACAAACCACTGCGGTTTGATCATCGGCTCTACGGTTGTCTTACATCTGTCGTGAGTTCCTACGTTATGAACGTGATCCTGAACCTTTACCAGAAGGCCAAGCTTCTCGAGATCCTCTACCATGGCTTTTCTTGCCTCGTAGCGGTCCATGCCGGCGTATTTGCCGCACTTGTTGTTCATGGTTCCGTCATCGTTTAAGATGTTGATCTCTTCGAGGTTGTGGCGTTTTCCTACCTCAAAATCGTTCGGGTCGTGTGCCGGTGTGATTTTTACGCATCCGGTTCCGAACTCTTTGTCTACGTAAGCATCTGCGATAACCGGGATTTCACGGTCGGTCAGCGGCAGTTTCAGCATTTTTCCTACAATATCGGTGTATCTTTCATCCTCCGGATTGACAGCTACGGCAGTATCGCCGAGCAGAGTCTCCGGACGGGTCGTTGCGATTTCTACGAAGCGGCCTTCTTCTCCAACTACCGGGTAGTTGATGTGCCAGAAGTGGCCTGCCTGCTCCTGATATTCAACCTCTGCATCGGAGATGGAAGTCTGGCATACCGGGCACCAGTTGATGATGCGGCTTCCTTTGTAGATCCATCCTTTTTCATACAGACGGCAGAATACTTCTTCTACGGCTTTGGAGCATCCCTCGTCCATGGTGAAGCGTTCTCTCTCCCAGTCTGCGGAGGAGCCGATCTTTCTTAACTGGCTGTTGATGCGTCCGCCGTACTCTTTCTTCCACTCCCAGCAGTGCTCCAGGAATTTTTCGCGTCCGATTTCATCTTTGTCGATGCCCTGCTCTTTGAGCATATTGGTAACCTTTACCTCGGTTGCAATCGCCGCATGGTCGGTTCCCGGCTGCCAGAGGACTTCATATCCCTCCATCCGTTTGAAACGGCAGAGAATATCCTGCATGGTGTTGTCGAGTGCATGGCCCATGTGAAGCTGTCCGGTTACGTTCGGAGGCGGCATCATAATGGTAAACGGTTTTTTGTTCGGGTTTACAGTGGCGTGGAAATATCCTTTATCCAGCCATTTCTGATACAGTCTGTCCTCGAGTCCTTTCGGATCGTAGGTCTTTGCGAGTTCTTTGCTCATGAGATCCTCCTTTTATGTTTGGTGTATTGTGGTATTTATTCCCGCAGAGGCTTGTCTTAAATCAAAAACGCCCTTCACATACACATAACATGCATGCAAAGGGCGAAAATTCCGCGGTACCACCTTAATTTGTATCTCGTTTCGGAGTCTGTAACGTGACTCATGCGTGAGAACCTAGTCATCACATCTTCTGTGCTTTTCAGCTCTCCGGTTCAGAAGCTACCTTCCATGACCACCTTCCCGGACAGCCTTTCAGCCGGTGAACCGTCCTCTCTTTTGGGGTCTGCCATGTACTCCTCTTTCTCATAACCTTTTCTTTTTCTGTTGGAATAGAAACTGCATTTATCATAATCGCGTTTTTTTATTTTGTCAAGCCGCCGCGGGCAAAAACCTTTCTTCTTATGGAAGTTTTAAGATTTCACGCGCTTATTTTCGGTGAATCCGCGATGCACAGTACTGCATTTCTGCGCGGCCGTACGACGCGTAGCGGACCTGTTCTTTCGAAAACGGCTTCGCATTGCTTGGCCGTCCTAGGTTTTCGCCGTGGATCACCTGATCCACAAGGTCGATGAGATCTGCGAGAACACCGAGGCTGAGCGGATTGTAAACCGGATGCGCCGTCGATTCAAACACCTGCGTGTGATGACCGCCGAAGAATTTCATGCGGCCGCCCCTCTTCACAAGCCACACCATCAGTCCGACCAGCCCGTCGTAATACTCTTCCAGGCTCGTTCCGCCCGGCACCTGCATCCAGACACCGCAGCCGCTTCCGATCGCATCTCCGGTGAACAGGTAATTCTGTTTCGTCTCCAGCACAACGACGCTGCCCGGCGTATGGCCCGGTGTCTGACAGACGGCCAGCTCTGTGCCGCCGAGCGGAATCACGGAATCGGTACGGATGTCATGAATCTCCTCCCACGGTTTTAATTTTCCCGCTGTCAGCATCACAAGCGTCTCTGGATCCATCTTCTTTTCATCGTGGCACATGTACACCTCATCAAACTCATCCATGTGATACATGTGATCCGGATGCGCATGCGTGATGACCAGCAGAAGCGGCTTGTCCGTCAGCTCACGGATCACCGGCAGAATCTTTGTGCCTGCCGTAATGCCGGTATCAATGACAGCCGCTTTTTCTTCACCTTCTACTACATAGAACGATGAATTTCCTGCGTCCAAAATACAGTAAATTTTTTCCCCGATTTCTGTTACCTGAAAACCCTCCATGATGTAAAACCTCCTTAAAATAATAATGTACCCTCGGAGTCTTTCTGTGCTTGCTTTTTTCCTTTCGGCAATTCAGTGCCCCGCATTCTCTTCCCCGATGATAATCGAAAGCAGCGTATGATCCAGCATGATCGTGCGGTTCCACGGATTGAAAATCACACCGCTGATCTCCTTTGTTTCGGATGCCATGTGGATCAGCTGTTCCAGGCTCACGAGAAACGTAGATTTCACGCTGCCGGTGCCCTTTAATTCCTCATCAAAGCTCGTAAACGCGGCCCACCAGACTTTTCCGTCTGCGCTCTTTACCGTTCCGATCCGGATCTGATCGTCGCCGGATGGCGGTTCCACGGAAAGAATCGCCTGTCCGCCCTCTTTCATTCTGCGGCGGATTACCGTCAGCACATGTGCCAGCAGTTCCGGCGTCGGCTCCTTTTGCAGTCCCAGAATTGCTTCCTCTATCGTTTCATTCCCCTGCAGCCCTTCGTCCTTTAGAGTTTCCATTTCTTTTGCCATTGCTCTTGTCCTTTCTTTTTCGCTTTTCCCACACAGAATCTGTGTACCATCATCCCCGGCAGCTTCGGCACTTCCGATGACATTTACTCTGCGCCTACCCAGATGCCGTCTTTCCCGCAGAATCTGCGCTCTTTTGATAAATCCAAAACGTTTTCCATCCGCTTTAAGATCTGATCGTACTTCCCTTCCCGCATCAATGCAATCGTCACCTGATCCGTTCCGATCTGCAGATGGCGGAAGCCGCGTTTTCCTTCCTCCGTCCACGGCAGAGTCAGCTCCAGTTCAAAGCCGCCGCTGCTTCCGTACAGCTCACCCAGCTGTTCGTCCGCAAACAGCTCGAAAAGCGGCTGATAATATGCTTTGAAATAATTCTCCTCTGGAAACCAAAGTGTCCCGTCCCCGGTCCGCTCCGGCTCTTTTACAACGGCATTCAGATAGCCTCTCTCGTAATACGTCATGCACGCCGCGCTCTTCGCCAGCGGATTTTCATTGATCTTCTCGATCTCCGACGCCGCCCGGCATCCGTTTCCAAAGGCCGCCTGGCTGTTCTCGCTCCTGCCGACCGGCTCCCAGACGCTCCATGCGTTCTGCTTTCCGTATCCGATCAGATCCTGGCGGTATGCACCGTTGTATTTTACAAATTTTTTCTCCCCCGGCTGCTCGATCAGGTTCAGCGGTACCATACAGTCAATTCCGTACAGCTTCTGCGCAATCAGCCGCGTGTAGATGATGCCGAGATAATGACAGATTGCACTGCGCTCCGCCGTGTCGAGATACATAATCTGCTCCGCTTTTACCAGCTGGTCGCCGCGTGTTTCGAGCACACTCTCCACCATCGCAATCCGTGACTGCAGCTCCGCCTTCCGTTTTCCGCGGTAGCGCGCCGACAGACGGCCGTACGGCATCGTGCTTGCAAGAACCGCGTGCAGCAGCTCCAGATTCGTGTATTTGATCATAATATCTTTCTTATTTAAACCGAGCTCTGCGTCGGTATCGACTTCCGTCACATTGATGATATATGTTTTTTCTTCGGTCAGTATCATTTGTTTTGCCTCTCTTTTTCAGTACTCTCTTCCATGCTCCTTCAGCCAGCTCTGCCACACTTTGTAATCGGGCATCTGCTGTGCCACCACCGCGTAAAACCGCGCGGAATGGTTCATCTCTTTCTGGTGCGCCAGCTCGTGGATAACGACGTAATCCATCACGCGCTCCGGCATCAGCACCAGTTTCCAGTTGTAGTTCAGGTTTCCGGCGCTGCTGCAGCTGCCCCAGCGGGTTTTCTGCTCACGAATTGTGATTCTGCCATACGTTACGCCCATCTCTTTTGCAAAATGTGCCGTCTTTTCCGCCAGCATCTGCGCCGCACGTTTAACCGCCGCTTTTCGTTCTGCTTCCGTCAGACGGTTCGCTGCTTTCTGCTCTGCGGCCGCCAACGCTTTTTCCCGGTGTGTGTGAATCCAATCCTGTTTTTCTTTTAAGAATGCTTCGATTTTGTATTTTGCCATCCGTTTCGGTGCGCGCACCACCACGCTTCCATCCGCTTTGACCTGGACGGCGAGCGTTTTGCGGGCGGAATACACGATCTCATAGGGAATCTGTTTTAAAATCCGTTCTGCGCGGTCTTTCTGTTCCATTTATTTTTCCTCAAAAGCTGTCTGTTTTACCATTTTTTTACCTGTTTTTCATTATACCTTTTTCCCGGCGGAAACGCAATCGGATTGCTCACAGAAAAAAACGCGAGCAGAATCACCGTTTTTCTTCCGGCAATTCTGCTCACATTTTTCTTTCTCTTATTTCAGCTCAATTTTTTTCTGCTTTCTTCGGATGCACAGCCTCACAAATAAAATCGCCGCCTGCACACAGAGAATCATCACCAAAATTCCAATCATGGACAGCGCTGTTGCCCCCAGTCTGATCAGTTTTCCCATTCTTTTTTCCTCACTTTTCTTTCTATCGTGCCAGAACCGGATCGGCTGCCGCATCCCACAGCAGGCTGTCCGTCTCACTTTGTTCCAGGTATCCATATTTTACCATTGCCGCCAGCACCTGCTTTTCCCGCTGCAGCGCCAGATCCGCGTGGCGCGACGGCGCGTAGGCGGACGGTGCATTCGGGATTCCGGCGAGGAGAACGGCTTCGCTGTCGGTCAGATCCTGCGGCTCTTTTCCGAAATAACCACGCGATGCTTCTTTGAGTCCGTAATAGCCATCCCCGAAATAAATAGTGTTGATGTACAGCTCCAGAATTTCTTCCTTGGAGAGCTGTCGTTCCACATAGAGTGCTGTCCACGCCTCTGCCGCTTTTCTGGCAAGTGTCTTATTCTGATCGTAATACATGTTTTTTACCAGCTGCTGTGTGATAGTACTGCCTCCCTGCTCCGGTTTCATCACGCGGATGTCATGTACAACCGCGCGCGCCATGCTGATCCAGTCTATCCCGTGATGTGTGTAATACCGGTGATCCTCGACAGCAAGCACCGCTTTTTTGTACAGCTCCGGCACCTGTTTCAGGGGAACCCACTGTGCTTCGCTTCTGATTTCCTCTACCGCCTGCGCGAGCGGCTTTTCCTTCACTGCCTTCTGATAGGAAACATATCCCTGGATTGCCCAGAACATTCCGGCCGTCAGCAGGATCAGGCAGAAAAATGCCAGAAAACCTCCAACCATTTTTCCCGCTGTTCCCCGGTGTTTTCGTGTTCTTTTTCTCATGGTTTCAAACCCCTTTGTTGTTCTTTCCTGCTTTCTATCCTACCATATCTCCCTTAACGCCTTCTTGCCTCTTTCTTAGGAATTCATTAAAATTTTGAAACTGTATGAAATGCATTTTGCACGTTTTCAAATAACCGCTGCTGCTGCGGAATACTTTAACCGAATCAGGCAAGTAGCGAAGCGGATTGCGAATATCCGCTTGACAAAACAGAAAAAGACAGACACCTGGCAGATTGTCAGGATGCCTGTCTCTTGTTTTTATCTTTTGGTTTTTCAGAAACGCTCTGTGATTATGCTGCGGTTCCGTAGTTCATTACATGAGCTGCTGACAGTGCTTTTCGAACGGCTACACCGAGAATTTCAGCTACTACAACGGAAATCACATCTTTTACGATGTACGGAACGGAAACTGCAAGGAACGAAGCCGGGATCGTGTTTCCTGTTACAATGGAAAACTGTACCACACCGAATGCGTGACATACCGCAAGACCTGCGATTCCAAGAACGAATGGTTTGCCCGGGAAGCCTTTTTTAATTCCGGCACCGCAGAGCATTGCCATCGGAATAAATCCGAAAATAAAGCCGCCGGCCGGTCCGAGAAGAGCGCCGAAGCCACCGCTCATGCCGGCATAAACCGGAACGCCGATCGCGCCGAGGATCAGATAAAGAGCGGACGATGCACCTCCCAATTTCCAGCCAAGCACGTAGCCGCAAAATGCCATTGCAAAGGTCTGCAGCGTCACCGGAACGCCGGTCGGAAGCGGAATCGTCACAATGGACAGTACCGCAAGCACTGCCGTCATCATGCCGGTCAGTACAATCTGTTTTGTTGTAAGTTTTGATTTTTTCATGAATGTAAGTCCTCCTCGTAGGTTCTTGTATGCAATTCTTTCTGTCTTTGAATTGTTAACCTTGTTACAATATAGGTTAATATTTCATTTTTGTCAATCTCTTTTTTAAAAATGCAGAGAGTTCTGCTACGATTCTGTTACACTTCCTGAAAATAGCGGTCACCCTCTTGTTTTCTGTTTTCTTTCTATGGTATACTATATAGTCTCGGAGTTTTTCCGGGAATTTTCACCCGATACAAACGATGAACTTTTACCTCATTTGAAAGGAGATACCCTCTATGAAACCTTCCGAAAATCCTCTCGGCTCGGAACCGGTCAGCTCTCTTTTGCGGCGTTTTGCGATTCCGAGCGTCATCGCGATGCTCGTCAGCGCCCTCTATAACATGGTAGACCAGCTCTTTATCGGTCACAGCATCGGCGTGCTCGGAAACGCAGCGACCAACGTAGCGTTCCCACTCAGCATGGTCTGCACATCCATCGGTCTGCTCTGCGGCATCGGCGGTGCTGCAAACTTCAATCTCTGCATGGGCAGACGAGAGCCGGAGCACGCGAAATCTTATGTTGGAAGTGCCATCTCCATGCTGGCAATCCTCGGTGTGATTCTCTGCGTTGCCGTTCAGCTTTTTCTGCGCCCGATGATGCTTCTCTTTGGTGCAACACCGGACGTCATTGATTACGCCTGTACTTACACCAGAATCACCTCCATCGGCTTCCCGTTTCTGATCGTCACAATCGGCGGCTCCAACCTGATCCGCGCGGATGGCAGTCCGAAATTTTCCATGCTGTGCAACCTGGTCGGCGCGATCGTCAACACGATTCTCGACCCGCTGTTCATCTTCGTTTTCCACATGGGCATGGCAGGTGCAGCGCTCGCCACAATCACCGGACAGATTTTATCGTTCGCGCTTGTTGTCCTCTATCTGCGCGGTTTTAAAACGCTGCCGCTTTCTCTTTCCGATCTGAAGCCGAACATGGCCTGCTGGGCACGGATCGCTGCGCTTGGTGCAACTCCGGCATTCAATCAGGTGGCAATGATGGTTGTTCAGATCGTTATGAACAACACACTGACCTACTACGGCTCCAATTCCGTCTATGGAAGCGACATTCCGCTTGCATGCGCCGGCATTATTTCAAAGGTGAATATGCTGTTCTTCTCCTTTGTCATCGGCATTTCCCAGGGACTTCAGCCGATTGTCAGCTTCAACTTCGGTGCGCAGAAATATGACCGCGTGAAGGACGCCTATAAAAAAGCAGTTTTTGCGGCGACTGCCATTTCCATTGTCGCCTTCCTCTGCTTCCAGTTCTTTCCGCGCCAGATTATCGGCATTTTTGGTTCCGGTTCAGAAGAGTACCTGCATTTTGCAGAGCGGTACTTCCGCATTTTCCTGTTTTTCACATTCCTGAACGGTATCCAGCCGGTCAGCTCGAATTTCTTTACCTCAATCGGAGCACCGAAGAAGGGTATTTTTCTTTCGCTGACGAGACAGATTATTTTCCTGCTTCCGCTGCTGCTGATTTTTCCGTATCTCTTCGGCATTGACGGCGTGATGTACACTGCACCGATTGCAGACCTTGCAGCCGCATCAGTCAGCATCGTTATGGTCGTGCGGGAATTTAAGATTATGGCAGAGCTACAGAAGGCTGCCGCCTGAAAACAGTTTTTTTCCTGTAGTTTCCGCTCGTTTTTACTGCGCTGCGGTCGCCAGAGTCTTGCTACAGATCATTGCCGTGTAAACAGGAAAGAATCCTGTCCGGAAAGTAAAAAATCGTATGCTGTTGCTTTTTCCACAACAGCATACGATTTTTTTATGTGTTATCCACACTTTTCTTTATTTATTCACATGCATCCACATCAGTCCATGCGAAGAATCATGGTCAGGATTCGTTTTGCACAAAGAGCGATTTCGTCGCGGGTGATGTATCCCTTCTCAAATGCCTCCTGTACGCGCTCCTCGTATCCATTTGCCATCTTGATATCATTTCCGGCTTTTGTCTCGCGGTAATGCTCGCCGTGTGTCCACCAGTCGGTCGTTACCATTCCCTTAAAGTCCCACTCACCGCGCAGAATACCGGTCAAAAGATCCTTGTTCTCAGATGCCTGAACGCCGTTGATCAGGTTGTAGGACGACATGATTGTGTATGGATCTGCCTCTTTTACGATGATTTCGAAGGCTTTCAGGTAAATCTCACGCAGCGCACGCTCGGAAACGCGGGAATCGCTGTCTTTTCGGTTTGTTTCTTTGTTGTTGCAGCAGAAGTGTTTCACACTTGCCCCGATATGCTCGGACTGCATACCGCGTACCATTGCCGCACCGGATTTTCCGGCTACAAGCGGATCCTCGGAATAATACTCAAAGTTTCTTCCGCAGAGCGGGCTTCTGTGAATGTTGACAGCCGGGGTCAGCCAGATGCCGATGTTGTTTTCTTTGACTTCCTCTCCGCCGGCTTTACCGATTTCTTCGATCAGCTCCGGATCCCAGGTGCAGGCAAGCAATGTTGCGCACGGCCATGCGGTCGTGTTGACGCCACACTGCGGCTGAATGCGAAGGCCTGCCGGTCCGTCTGCGGTCATGATATTCGGGATGCCGTACTCAGGCAGATTTCCCATGCCAAACGTGTTGGCAACTCCAGTGTTCGGCTGACCGCCGAGCAGATGAATGAGTGCTTCTGTCGGAAGCTTATCTACAAACTCGTCGAGCGTTTCTTTTCCTTCGACCACATTCATCAGGTTCGGATTCGTCTTTGCTGCCTCCATAAGCTCGCCAAAACTCTTTCTCTCCTGTGCCTTGACTGCCGGGAGGAAACCTTCCAGAGTCAGCTTATCCTGACGCTCCAGTCCTTCTTCCTCGACAAGGCCGTTATCGGTCGGAAGCGCTTCGTAGGTTCCATCCGCAAGGAGACGTTTTTCCAGCTTATGCGGAGCAGCAAGGCTGGTGTACTGTGCAGTCACTTTTGCCTCTGCCAGATCGTAGGTGAAGTCCAGTTTCTTCGCATCTCTTACATTGTTTCCAACGTAGAAGACGTAGCTTCCTGCCTCAAGAACATAGGCAGATTTTGCAACCTTTCCAAGATCATCAAAAGATGCCATATCTTCCACTGTAAAGGAAAGAACGACTCTCTGTGTCTCGCCTGGCTGCAGCAGTCTTGTTTTCCGGTAAGCGCCGAGCTCTTTGGCCGGTTTGCCAAGCTTGCCCTGCGGTGCGCCATAGTAGAGCTGTACAACTTCTTTTCCGGCACGTTTTCCAGTGTTGGTAACAGATGCTTTTACAACAATCTTTCCATCCTTCTCTTCTGCACCCAGAACTTCTGTCTCAAAGCTGGTGTAGGAAAGGCCGAAGCCGAACGGATAATTGACCTTCTCCGCTGCGCCAGGAATCGTCTCGAAATAACGGTAGCCAACGTAGATATCCTCGTTGTAATCCACGTAATAAACGGATTTATGGAAGTTCTCGGTGGATGGATAATCCTCGAGGGTTGCTGCGTAGGTATCAACCAGTTTACCGGATGGGTTGACGTCGCCTGTTACAACGTCCGCTGCCGCGAGGCCGCCTTCCATGCCGCCCTGCCATGCCATCAGCACCGCCGGAATCTCTTTGCAGTCTTTGAACCAGCTGGTATCAACCATACCGCCGACGTTCATGACAACGATGACATTTTTAAAGTTTGCTTTTACTTTTTCTACCATGGCTGCTTCGCCGTTTGTCAGGCAGAAGTCGCCGTTTTCGAAGATGCTGGCGCTCAGCTCGATCTGTTTTTTCTCATCCTCAAACAGCTCATAGCCTTCATCGTTGATCTGGCATTTGCGGTCCCAGCCCTCGCCGGAGAAACGGCAGATGGTGATGATTGCGGTATCGGTATATGCTTTCGCTTTTGTTACCAGCTCGTCCGGTACTTCCGGCTCTCTTGTCATGCCCGGTACAGCGCCTGCAGCATACTGTTCTTTTACATTTTTCTCATAGAATTCCGGAAGTTCATGGAACAGAGAAACCTCCCCCTCGGCCTCTTTGATCTTCATGCCTTCGTAGAAGTTGCGGATATACGCAACGGTAACGTCACCGCTTCCGCCGCCGCCTTTTACGTAATCAATCGTTCCTTTTCCAAATAAAGCTACTTTTGTGCCTTTTGCGAGCGGCAATGTCTCGTTCTCGTTTTTCACCAGAACCATACCCTCGCCTGCTGCTTTTCTGGAAAGTGCGATATGTTCCGCGCTTCCTGTTACCCTTTTTCCGTCTTTTCCCAGCGGCAGAACCGGCTGGTAAAGACTTCTCTGCCATTTACCCATTTTAAGCTTACCTCCTGTATTTTCCGGTGCGCAGATTGCTTTCCGAACGCGCCCCATTCTGTCTTTATGATACGAAGTTTTGGAGTGGATGTCAATTGATTTTTCAGCATTTTATCCTGTTTTTCGTTTCTTTTTCTTTCGATTTTATTCTATTTTGCCAATTTTTCAGGCATCCGTCGTTTCTTTCCTTTCTCTCAATATCTTGATCCGTAGGTGGATGCTCCGTCTGCGTCTCCCCGGTGTTTCTGCTGCCTGTCGCTTTTCTGTTATATCAGACACTTTTCTCATTTTGTGGATTGTCCGAAAAATAACAGCGTTCTATACTAAAGCGTGTCTGAAAACAAAACATCGGCATCCCCTTTTTCAGGTTCTCTTCGGGATACAACAAAAGAATGGAGTTTTCTTATGAAGGTACTGATTTTATCCTGCAATACTGGCGGTGGCCACAATGCTGCGGCCTCTGCATTAAAAGAAAGTCTGAATTTTTATCACCACGAAGCCGAGGTTCTGGATCTGATGAGCCTCGGGCGAAAGCATACCTCCGCACTGGTCGGCGGAGCTTATGTGAAGCTTGTCTCCGTTTTTCCGGCCGGCTTCGGCGCACTCTATCAGCTTGGTGAGCTGGTACGGAAATTTCCCTGGAAATCCCCCGTTTACTATGCAAATGCGCGGCTTGGAAATGCGCTTGCAGATTATATTGATCAAAACCATTTTAATGCCGTTGTCACCACACATCTTTATCCGGCGGAAACACTGACCTGGATGAAACAGAAAGGACGGCTGACGATTCCCTGCGTTGCCGTTGCCACCGATTACGCGTGCATTCCGTTCTGGGAAGAGACGAACTGCGATTACTATGTGGTTCCGCACAAGGATCTGATCCCGGAGTTTGCATCCTGCGGTATCCCGGAAGAAAAACTGCTTCCTCTCGGTATTCCGGTGCGGCCCGCATTTGCGCGCCCTGCATCCAAAGAGGATGTGCGCCGCCATCTCGGTCTTCCCGAGAATGCTCCGCTGTTTCTCGTCATGAGCGGCAGTATGGGATTCGGCAAAGTGCATCTGCTCGCACATGAACTCGTTTCCCGGCTGGAAAACGGCGAACAGGCTGTGATCATCTGCGGAAATAATAAAAAACGGATGCGTTCGCTCCGGCTGCAGTTCCATAAGAACCCAAATGTACATATCATCGGTTTTACACGCCACGTTGCGGAATATATGGCCGCTGCCGATGTGCTGTTTACAAAGCCTGGGGGCTTAAGCAGTACCGAGGCCGCTGTGCGGCGCGTTCCGCTCGTCCACACTGATCCGATTCCGGGTTGCGAAACAAAAAACCGTGCTTTTTTTGTCTCACGCGGAATGTCCGTGACCGGCGCACATCAGAAAGAGCTGGCAGAGGCCGGTATTTCGCTTGCCCACGATGATGCACGTCAGATTGCGATGCGCGATGCCCAGCGAAAAAACAGCCATCCGCAGGCGGGAACGTCAATTACACACCTTTTGGAAAAATTAGTTTCGGAGTAACTGCTTATGATGCTTACTGCTTATCTGTTTTATAGTTTCTTCGGGTACCTCTCGGGCAGCGTACTGTATTCGTACCTGATTCCAAAATACTTCTGCCACGTGGATGTCCGAACTGTGAATGAAGATCAGAATCCCGGTGCCTTCAACGCCTTTTCAGTGGCCGGACCGCGGATTGGGCTGCTCTGCGTCCTGTGCGATATCGGGAAGGGATTTCTGCCGGTGTTTCTGGCGGCGCACAGTTCCGCTGTTTCGATGGGTTCCTGGATTTTCGCCCTGATTCTGCTCGCCCCGGTGGCCGGACACGCATGGCCGTTTCTGCAGCCTGCGAAAGGCGGAAAGGCGATCTCTGTCTCGTTCGGCGTGCTGCTCGGCCTCCTGCCGTATCTGCGACCGGCGCTTCTTCTGGCGGCGTTTTATCTGACGTTTTCGTTGATTCTCATTATCCAGCCACACAGTCTGCGCTCGATCGTTTCGTTCTCCGGGTTTGCCGTTGCCGCACAAATTTCCCGCTTTCTTCCGTCCGTGCGGCTCGGCAGTCTGCTGGTATCGCTCGTGGTCTGCCTCCGCCATCTTTTCAGCCTGCGGGAGCATGAGACCGAAAATGCTGCATTTACAATTCAGTCTTTGTCTGCTAAAATAAGGAAAAAGCAGAAAAAAGAATAATATTTACAGTTCATTTAAAACAGCGGCAAACAATTTACTTCAGGAGGATTGACACATGATTTCAGAAAAAATGGTAACTCTCGGCACAAAAAAATCGGTAATCCGCGAGATTTTCGAATACAGTAAAAAACGCGCTGCCGAGATCGGCTCCGAAAATGTCTTTGATTTCAGTATCGGAAACCCAAACGTGCCGGCTCCGGCCTCCGTTCATGAGACCATCAAGGAGCTGCTCGATTCCAAAGACGATTACTATCTCTTCGGCTACACCTCCGCGCAGGGCGATGCCGATACCCGCGCCGCCGTTGCAGCCGACCTGAACAAACGCTTTGGTACCGCGTTCCATGCCGACAACTTCTACATGACCTGCGGTGCAGCCGCTTCGCTCCGCATCGTCCTTGGCGCTTTAACCGTTCCGGGCGACGAGTATATCGTATTTACCCCGTACTTTCCGGAATACCGTGTTTTCATCGAATCTGCAGGCGCAGCCATGATCGAAACGCCGGCTGATTCTTCCACGTTCCAGATCGACTTTGACCGCCTCTCGGCCGCTGTCACAGCGCACACCAAAGGTGTTTTCGTCAATTCCCCGAACAATCCGTCCGGCGTTGTCTACACCGAAGAAAACATTCAGAAGCTCGCTGCTTTTCTGGAAACAAAATCTTCCGAATACGGTCATCCGATTTATCTGATCGTTGATGAACCGTACCGCGAGCTTGTCTACGGAGACGTGGAAGTTCCGTATCTGACAAAATATTACAAAAACACGCTGGTCTGCTACTCCTACAGCAAATCCCTCTCCCTGCCGGGCGAGCGTATCGGCTACGTTCTCGTTCCGGATGAGGTCGATGATGCAAGAACCATCTACGCAGCCGTCTGCGGCGCCGGACGCGCCCTCGGCTTCGTCTGCGCACCAAGCCTGATCCAACACGTCATCGCCAAATGCGCAGGACAGGTTTCTGATCTTTCGGTCTACAAGAAAAACCGCGATCTGCTGTATGATTCATTAACCGCCTACGGCTTCACCTGCGTTCACCCGGACGGCGCTTTCTATCTCTTCATGAAAACTCCGGAACCGGATGCGTATGCGTTCTGTGAGAAAGCGAAAAAGTACGAACTTCTTCTGGTACCAGGCGACGATTTCGGTGCACCGGGATTCGTGCGGATTGCTTATTGCGTTACCACCGCACAGATTGAGCGGGCACTGCCGGCGTTTAAGGAACTGGCGGGAGAGTATTTTGGATAATTTTTCAACTGTCAACTTTTCTTAAATAGATGTTGGGGTCAAAAGGCTTTTTGACCCCTTTGACCCCGGTATCTTACATATAGTAAAAAACGGACACTGCTTCATCTTTGAAACGCAGCGTCCGTTTTTCTTTTATTCTCCTACATCCTGTTTTCCAATCACAACTTTACATCTTTTCTTCCACATCCCTGTTCTGACACACGCATACCGCTCGCTTTCGATGATCTGTTCCATCGCTGCCGCTCCTTTCTTTTGAGCTATCTCAATCGCATAAGGCGGGCAGGACTTGAACCTGCATTCTGTGCCTTATCCTCTACGAAAAATTTGCTGTACGTTCCACAAACATGAAACATTTTTCTGCACAGGTTTTGCCCGTTAAACTACCGCCTTATTTTCAGCCACATTTTTTGTGGATACTGATGTGTATCAAATGCTGTTCCACTCTGACTTGCTTTATATCATCGGTGGAGATGCTATTTTCCTGCCTCAGCCTTCTCTCTAAAGCTCAGGATTTCCTTCAGAGACCTTGGTTCATAATTCATCCATGGCTTCATACATCCCACATTGTATGCCTGCGGTCTGCACTCATAAATGTGTCTGCTGCATTCCTGCTTTCTGCACGTCTCTGTTCTTTTTGTGAATGTCCGTGCTTTGTTCTGTATATACTATATTACATATTTTCGATTTTTGCATTTAACTTCTGGTTTAATTTTTCATGTGATATGGTTTCTGGTTTTTCCCAGCTCCACACAGTACTGTCCAGACCTGATTTCCCTTTGGACAGTGCCTTTAGCTCTTCCACGCAGAATTCCGTCGCGCGTACGATGTACTCGTTGGCCATTTGTCTGGTAAGGATGGACAATTTCTCTTCTTTTCTCTGGACGAATTCCCCGCGGACTTCTTTTATAAGACCTTTCACATCGAATTCAGCAAGCTGTGCCAATGGCTCTTCTGTAAGATCCAGCTCCTGGATCATTTCCTGGAAAAGTCCATATTTTTTCGAAACATATTCATTTAATATCTCGTAGTCACGATGCAGTTTTTCTACATTTCCAGGAACGCTCGAATTCCAGCCATGCTCCCCATACATAAATCTCCGATACAGCATATCCTGGATCAGATGAAGATAATAGCCGAGATATAAATCATCCTTCTCCATGTATTTCCCGTATCTGTCGCGGAAACATTCGAGATCGTATGTGTATCTGGTATTTTCGCAGATTTTCTTCTTTAAATGGCTATTTCCCGCCACCGCCCCATCCGGCAGAATCACCCCAAGGAACAGGCGGTTGATATCTCGAAACGAGACTTTCTTTCTCATCTCCTGTACAATTGCCAAGTGAATCATGCTTGATGCCATAGTGTCCTCTTTTCCTTTATTCTTCTGCATTCTTTTTTTCAATATCAGCTTTACATCTTTTGAAAGCTTTCTATCCATACTGCTAACTTTAACATTTTTATGCCGCATTTCCAATTCTGACGCATGCGTACCGCTCGCTCTCAATCACTTTTTCCATCGATTTAACCGGCGTGCTGTCAATATTGTTCAGGAGATTCTGGAATGTCGTAACCGACTGGCCGCTGTATAGCTGGACACCTTTTCTCCGACTGTCGGCATGGAAAATATCGTTTCGACTGTCTACATTCCAGAAAATAATATTCGGTAATTGGTAGCCGCAATACTCGTACTTTTCTTTCATATGATCATAAAACATCCAATTGCGGTCTCCGCATCTGTCGATCTCCATGTCAGATACAACGATCAGCGCTTTCGGCATTTCTTCCGGCGGTACATCGTGATCCATCGCTGTTTCCAGAACCCGCTCAAATGCAGCCTGAAGATTAGTATTCATCCCCCATTCCGTACGCTCGACGTATTTGATTTTCTGCAGCAAGGTTTCCCCTCTCAGAGAAACAAATTCCGGCTTCTGGCTGAACGTCATGAAAAGATTGTGGTAAGCGCCCCGGTTCCGCTCTGCAAAGTAAATAGCAAGACCAATGGATGTCGCCAAGGGTCTTCCACTCATGGAACCGGAAACATCTGCAATGACAATTGCATTCGTTTCCTGCGCCACATAATCCGGCAGCTGCCTCCACTGCGCCTCCAATACCTGATTCCATTGACGTCCATACAGAACTTTTTCCACGAGATCGTACGGGTACAGCGTCTCCGCATGAATCTTTTCTTTTCCATCCAGTGCCTTCGACAGATACTGGTTAAAACGCTTTTCATCATGTTTTCGAAATGCGCTCCTGTAAATCATCATGGCTCTTCCGGAGACCTCCGGGTAAACGATCTCCTCCCACTTTCTTTCTGACATTTTCACTTCCAGCACACCGATATATTTCCGCAGAGAACGGACGATTCTTTTGAAGTTGTAAACAGGATAGCCGAGTTTCTGCGCCGTCAGAATGCCGAGTTTTCTCGTCTCCGTATTTTTAGAGTCTGCCGTTTTGATCCATTTAGCAAGCAGGGAAACGCTTTTTCTCTCCTGAAAGTTTTTCAGATCTGCTTCCAGCTGCTGCTTCATGGCACTCCACATCTCGTCCTCAACGCCAGTTCCGATCAGGCAGTACCAGTCGTCAAAACGGCCGAAAACACCAATCAGATCAAGGTTGGCAATAACTGCCTGCGGATGGTACTCGGCAAGATACTGTAGTAGAATCCGAAAGACACGTCTCTCGCCGAGACCTTCCCGGATATCACGCGCATAAAACAGGATTTTCAATGCGAACAGCGGGTCTGCCTGATATGCTTCCGCAAACAGAAGCTCAATTCTTTCCGGATCCGCTCTGCGCAGGGATCCAATTGTCGCAAACAGATCCAGCCGCGCATCGCCGGTTGTGTTCCGTGCTACTGCTCCATTTTCTGTATAAGTTTTTGTCGCCTGCTCCCGTATCCATTCTGCAAAATCCATCGCTGCCGCTCCTTTCCTTCGTTCCACTGTTTTCTCCAGACATCCTTTTCTGGATCTATGGACTCCATTCTTTCTCGTTTGCTCTTCTGTTTTTTTCTGAGTGAGGGCCGGATTTGAACCGGCATCTTCGCCATTACCACTGGAAAAAAGTTTGCCGTTACGGTCACGCACATGACCGTTTTTTCGCGCTCTTTCTTTTAAGCTACCTCACTCGCGTAAGGCGGGCAGGACTTGAACCTGCATTCTGTGCCTCCCTATTCTCCTCAAAAAGTTGCTGTGTGTTCCACAAACATGAAACCTTTTTTTCTGCACAGGTTTTGCCCGTTAAACTACCGCCTTATTCTGTTATTTTAGTGTTTCTGTCTTCTGTCCCCAGCTCAGGATTTCCTTTCGGGATCTTGATTCATAATTCATCCATGGTTTCATGCATCTTTTCCAGATCATTTTCTGTAATAGCATTTTCCCCAGTGATTTTTTTTCTTCCCGATTCGGATTTCAGGGTCTCTCACCGTAAAATTTCCAGTCGCAGATATCCCATGTCTCAGAAATTTTTCGAAATGCTTTTGATTTTCCCCACAGTGTTTTCGCCCGTCGAACCCTCTTATTTGCCGCGCGCTTTGCCCAACGGAAATTTTTGCATCGGCCTTTGCTGACGGGCGTTTTTTTACAGCTTCGGCTCATCAGCCTACTCCCCATCCAGAATTTTCTGATAGAGAAGTCTGCCTTCCTCCCCGGCAAGCCGTCCGCAGATTTCTGCCCGTTCGGCGATAACAGGGATCTGGATATGTGCTTTGGCATCTGCCAGCTGTAGCAGCATCAGGTTTTGAAACATCGCAAAGCTGGCCATTTTCGTATGGCGTCTGACGTGCTTTAATTTTACACTGACGTGGTCATCATGATACTTCACATAATACAGGAGCTCCTGTACATCGAAACACGGAATCACATACCCCTGCCGGTCCAGCTCCGGGACCACGATGTCGCGCACGATTTCCATGCTTTTTTCGGGATGACCGTAGTAATGCATGTCCGGATCACCCTCGCGTTTTCCCCTGCACTGCGCTTCCGGCTTTCCGATATCGTGCAGCAGCGCCGCCAGATAGACCATGTCATTTTCCATCCTCCGCGGAAGATTGCAGACCACATGGAGGGAATGCATCCATAAGTCATACTGATGTGCACTGTTCTTCTGATCATAGCCAAACATGGTTCGTACGGCCGGAATCAGCGCTGCGATTTCTTCTCGTCTCACATCCATCTCTTCCGCAGTTTCTGCTGTTTTCAACACATTCAACAGCTCGCTTAACTTCATGTGTTCACTCCCCCTTTCTGGTCTTTTTGTGAATATCTGTGTTTTGTTATATATAGACGTTGGGGTCAAAAGGTTTTTTGACCCCTTTGATACCAGATTGCTACGTGCTTTGCACTCCCGCAATCTTCATGTATATACTGTATCACATGCTTTCGTTTTCTGCACTTAACCGCTGGTTTAATTTTTTTTGCTGATTTTTTATGCTGTTCACCCGGCACAAAATCCGATCTGCCGGCTCTGCGGTTTCTTTTTCAGGCCGATCATCTCGAAATCGTCCGCCGTCAGAAGACAGGCCTCCTCTTTTTCCAGCGTACCATTCTGATGTTCCCGAATGAGGCGGTCTGCCTGGCGCATGATAGCGTGGTCCAGCAGGTTTCTGACAAACCGTCCATTGCCGTAATTTTCTTCCCGGCATGCATCGGCGCAGATGGAAAAGCATTTTTCCCTTGTTCTTTCGTCCATCCGGTATTCCGATTTTTCCAGCATCAGATCCAGAATCTGCGTCAGTTCTTCCGGCGAGTAATCCGGGAAATTCAGGTGAAAGGCAATGCGGCTTGCAAGACCTTCATTCTGCTCCAGAAACTCCTTCATCTTCTCCGGATATCCTGCAAAAATGACAATGACCTCATCCCGGTAATTCTCCATCTCCTGCACAATGGTATTGATTGCCTCGGCGCCATACGTGCGGTTGTCTTCTACAAGAGAATACGCCTCATTGATAAACAGAATGCCGCCACGCGCCGCCTGAAATTTACTCTCAACAATCTGTGCTGTCCAGCCGACGTACTTTCCGACCAGATCCTGCCTGCCGCACTCTACAATGTGGCCATATTTCAGCACTTCCTCTTCCTTCAAGACCTGGGATAGCAGACGCGCCACGGTTGTCTTTGCTGTCCCTGGATTTCCGGAAAACAGCATATGCATGGATGACTGAACCCCCGGAAGACCCATCTGTTTCCGCATTTTCTGCATCTTGGCCGCCGCCAGAATCTCGTCTGTCACTTTCTTTACCTCCGACAGGCCTACCATTTTCTGCAGCTCCAGGTAAGGCTTATCTGTCTTCTTTTTCAGCTCAATTTTGATCAGGTCTTTTTCCTTATAGGCCTTGTAGATATGGGTTTTCAATCCGCGGCCATACCAGCGGTTGTAAGCGTTATAAATATCCGAAACCGAATACAGCTTCTTCTCTTTCGGGAGATACTGCGTCAGCTCGTCTATCGTGTAATCGTGATACTCCGTTTTCTCCGCCAGACGTTTCAGATAAGCAGACGCCCGCTTCAGATCTCCCTGGCCTTCCTGAATTTGAATCAGATCCGCATTGGAAAGAATTTCCGCTATCGTATCATCCGATACACTGCGGTTTCCGGAAATATCTACAAAGATAAATAAGGTAGAATTTCCATACTCATTCAGCTTATTCCCAAGTGCTTTCGCCAGATCATAATTGCCGGTGGCATACATTCCGGTACTCTTTTCACCTTCCAGACTTAAGATCACCGTACCACCTTTGGCACCGGAGAAAATATTTTCAAAATTTCCTTCCTGTTCTGCTTTATGTGTCATCTTCTGTACATCATAAGCCCTGCCACTCAGCAGTCTCTGATTCTCCAGAAGGGCTGGAATCAGAATATCAATCATATCATCCGCAGCCGCTTTGTCCCCGGCTGTGATCAGATAATGCACGGGATGCCCAACAAAACGTTTTTCATTTTCCAGAGCATAAATCCGCTCCATCTCTTCATAGAAACTCTCCGATGCCATAATTTCCTGCATCTGTTCTGACTGCTTTTGTCTGTTCATATCTTGGGACGTGTAAATCCGTTCACTTACCTGATACGCAACAGGTTCATAATAGCTGTGCTCCGGTTCCGTAGCAAGCTTTAAGTCCTCTTTCATTGACCGGATATAGCACTCCGTCCAGTTATTCCGTTCTGTCCGGACCATTTCTTTGTAAAACTCATCACTTGTGATTTCCTCACATGCAAGCAGCTCCATTTCTGGCAGTATCTTCCGAATATAATCCACACATTCCCGAGGATCCACTTCCATTTCAAGTTCAGCTACAATCGTCATCTTATCCTTCCGAATATCACTGATCATAATGAAAAACTTCTTTTCTGTACGGTAGGCTGTGTAAAATTTACTGTTCCATTCCGCAATGTCACTTCGCCGGGGATAGAGGCCCTCATATCCTTCCTTCGTTGTACCTTCCTGTTCCAGATTCAGTTTTGAACAGTCTGCCGTGTATTTGTAAAGAATCATTCGATGATACCTCCCTTGTGAGCTCTACCGGTAATCCTGCTGTTGTCTCTTTCTATCTGCTATCTTACCACCTGCCGTATCCCGTATGTGGACAGGTTCTTGTCTTAAAAAACTCCTTCTGTCTCTTTCCTTTGCTCCCGGATATACTTCTCGCTGAACTGCCTTTCCCGTTCGATCCAGTCCTGTGTTCTCTTCTCGAGTACAAATGGAAGTTCTCTCCAGATCATTCTGAGCTGTTCTTCTGTGATTTCCGGTACTTTCTTTAAAATAGCCTCTCGGAGATACACACCGCCTCCGCTGCAGGAATCCGGGAAACAGTTTTCTTCGCTGATGGCATCCAGAATTTTTTTATAATATTTTCGATACATCTGATATGCTTCGTAATGTGCAATACGGTTCACATGATCTTCGATTCTGGATTCCTCCTCCTGTTTCAGAATTGTTTTCTTGTTGATTCCGCCGCTGTTCACATTCGCATAATACATCGCATATGCTTTAGCTTCTTCCAGACTTTGGAATGTGCGGAGAAATCTGCCGAAGTTATGAATATCACCATCTGAAAACGTAATCCAGTCATAATATGCCAATTCCGGCGGAAAATGATTTTCTTTTCCGTAAAGCTCTGCACATTCCTGTCTGCTGACAGAATGATAATCCCACGGACCGATGATATCATCGTAATCCGCGTAGAAAAGAATATAGGCTTCCACCTTTGCATCACTGTATATCAGCATCGGGCTGTGCTCCTCGTACTGATACAGAATCGAGTATTTTACACCCTTGATTTTTCCGTCATTCCTTCTCATCAACAGTGCGTAAACGCCCATCTCAGAATTGTCCGGAATATTGTTCACATGCATCGGCTTCCAGTTAAATTCGTTCTCCGTCAGTTTCTCCTTCTCGCGTTTTTTCCGGCGTTCCGCCATTTCCCGATCCATTCTTTCCCTGTACAGAACGCTTCCGATGTAATCATATCGTTCCAGATGCTCCACGCCAATTGCCCGGCCGGCCAGATTGATGGCATAAAAATGCCAGAAATTTTCCTTTTCCCGTTTCGCCTCCGCAGCCGCTTTGCTGTACTCATCCAGAATATCTTCCCGGATCAGTGCATTTTCTTTCTCCAGATATTTCCAGCCGTGATCTTCTGCTTTATATTTATGACGATAACCAATTCTTTCATCGGTCGTCTCAAAGATCGGGAAAAGCTCGGTACTTTTGTAAAATGGTGTCTCTTCAAATCCGAAAATATACTCTTTTCCCTCTTTGCTGAGCAGACATACACATCCCGGGCCGCCCATTCCAGAAGGGGGATCCTCCTGTGCAAACACAACGGTTTTCCAGAAGTCTTCTGTTAAATCTGGTAAATCAAACGTGTGATCTCTATCCATATCTCTGGCTCTCTTCCTTTCCTTTTTCCGTTGCATAAAAAGTTCTCTTTTATTCTGTTCTCAGATCTTCTCTCGGCTGATTGGAAAGCACAATCACCATCTGCTTTCTGTGAACCGTTTCATACTGAACATCCATCCACGTTTTTTCAGCATGCGGACACTCTTCCATTCCGATGCCGTACACATACATATCATCGTATTTCTCCGGTATCTCACTCCGATATTCATAGTATTCAGATGACCCGTCATTTCTATTTACGATAGAAAAATGTCTGCCGATCTGCAGATACGGTTTTAGGTCACGGAACAAAAGCTTCTGTTCCACACTCCGTTTGATATCCCGCGGTTCTTCCGAAATCATAAGTTCCATCGCAGGTTTCATTGTATCATCTTTGCTGCACCAGCATTCTCCTTCCGGTTCCGGCAAAGCCATATAGACATCTCTGGAAAATTCCACATCCACCATTCCGACTCCATAGATGTAAAAGCCAGCATATTTCTGTTCTGGAATGTCTGACAGCATCAGATAATCGTGGTAATAACCATCCTCAAAACAGATGGATAAGCAGACATTGCGTGCAACATATTTTCTCAGTTCTTCAAATTTAATTGCCATCAGAAAACTCCTCCTTTGTCAGTACCAGTTTTACTACTTCGTGTGCGAAAAAATTATCTTCTTTTTCGAAAATGTTACCCAGCACAACCATGATCGGGCCGTCCTCTACTTCTCTGAATCCCAGCTTCCGCAGCAGGCTGATCGTTGGTTCATTTTCTGTCTGGGTCGTCACATACAGCTTATCGACGAAAAGATTCTTTCCGTTTGCAGAAACCCCATCACCAAAGAGCTGATTAATCAGCTCTCGGCTGGCTTCTTCACAGTAGCCGTTTCTTCGGTATTCTCTGGCGATATAAAATTCAATTTTGTATTCGTCTTCCATTTCTCTATGTACGCCTACGTAGCCGATAAACTTGTCTTTCTGCTGTTTGGGAAAAATGGAATAGGTGCAAAGCTCGTGATCAGTTCTCTCAAAATAGTTGGCAAACCCCATCACATGTTTTTCGGATGGGCTGACTCCGCAGAATATGTAGAAGTCGCCATCATCCCGCAGCATTTGTAAAAATGCCTCGGAGTCTCTGTCCGTCCGGCTTGGGAGAAGGAATAATCTTTCAGTTTCGATTGCGGATCCTGTGTTCATTTGTGATCTCGTCTCCATTCTTTTGTACATTGGCTGTGAGTTTTCATGCTTCAGGAGTGAGGGCTGGAATCGAACCAGCGACAATAGATCTTTTGCTGTACCGACCACACCCATGATCGGCTTGGTTTCTCTGCTCTACCATGGCTGAGCTACCTCACTCATATTTCTCTTTTAACTTTTGTATTCCTTATGTGATTCCACCCCGTCAGGAACCAGCCTGCTCCGCCGGAATATCTCCGCCGGTTCTTCTGCGATCTCACTCTAGCCGGCTTTCAGTAATAATTCTCCTGTTACGTCTGCTTCCTGAATTGCGAAAAGTTCGTTCAACGTCATATCGAGTTGTTCCTCCTGATCTGTTCGGTATTCGAATGCATTCGCCGGTGTTCTGATGTACTCCTATTATTCCACTTTTTCCCGGCGGTTGCATTGAACTTGTGGTTTACTTTCCGGGTATGCCTTATCTTATCATGGAACCGTTCCTGCATGTGGACACTCTTTTGGCCACTTCTTCTGTTGCCTTTCTTTTACATCGGGAAGTTTCTGTCCATTACCAGATTCTTGTTTTCTCAATTGCCGCAAGAAATGCCAGCATAGAAATTCTGTTATTGGTCAGTGTACCGGATTCCGACAGAAAATCATAAATCACTGTGCATTCCTTTCTTTTCAGGACAGCTTCCGCCAAGGTATACAAAGCTTTCACAAATTCCTGCTCGGCACGATAATATTCTTCTAAGGCTTCTTTATCCTCACGTCCGTTAACCGGATCAAAACATGCCCTCACATACGCTGCTCTGGCTGCTTTCCGCTGCATCTCAAGATATTCTGCCTGCACCTGATCTGCGATTCCATCCAGTTCCTTTTGCAGCGTGTTGTAAATTTCATTCAGCTCCGTGCGTTCGTACTTCTCTTTCGTGTCGTAAGGCGGTACCTTTGTTTTCCATTGGGATGCCAGTTTGAAGCTTTTGTTTTTCAAATCGACAACATACGCATAGCGTGGACGCATGGTTCCACTCCACAATCCGGTTCGCAAAAACGGATGATTGGAATAGAAAAATTCGTAGGAACAGGATGAAAAATCAGCCCCAGGTTTATCATATTTTTCCTGGTTGTATTTATGTTTAAACATAATAAGGGCTTTATCTTCTACCGTGGCGTCATACAGAAATCCGCCATATGGATCGTCTAATCTTTCCTCTCGCAGCCACCGGACATCAAACGGAGCGCGCGTCAGAAATTTCATTCCTACATCGCCCCACCACATCGTGTCGTTTGTATTGTGGAAGAAATGACCATAGATGCGGATGTCGCGGTAAAAATTGTCGGTTTGCGGTGTGATGATTGAAGAAACTTGTTTTGCCAGATCATTTACATTCATAAAAACCTCTTTTTTATTTTTTAAGCTATGCACTAATCCCACCATAATGTAATCCTCCCTGTTCTGCTGATTGTCTCGATCTGCTGATTTTCTTTTCCGTTTACAATTTCTGCACAAAGCTCCACCGTTTCTTCTGTAATCTCGACCGCCTCCTTTTTCGAAATCCGACGATCACTTTGAAAGGTCAGCGTATCATGCGAAAGCTCCACCAGCTTTAATCCATATTTTTCTTCCCATCTTTTTGCCACCCGTCCCATGGTTTCGCTGTCCGGGCAAGAATTGAAATCGCCCCAATACCTGCCCAGACAGCTGAATATCTCATATGCATGCGTCACATCAAAATTCACCCGGATGCCTTCCGGTTCTTTTTCTTTCTCCCAGAAAATCCATTCATCTCCGCTGCATGCCCTTTGCAGATGCTTTTCCTTCCAGACACACAACTCCATAGAATCCATCTCACAGATAATTGTCGTCATATCTTTCGCCTCCACCATATTTTTATTTACATGTCCTTTTCTTATGCTTTTCGGCTCTGCATGCTCTTATTTCCTTCTTTTCCACCTTCCCACCGCTGTTCGCATTCTGGCGCACAGCCTCTTTCAGGATTGCCGCTTTAAAGGCTTTCGGTGTGCTTCCCATCCATTTGCTCATCTCTAATACGCAGTTATATTTTTTGTAATCCACTTTTTTAGCCATTTTTCTTTCTCCATTCTTTGTACTCATTTATTTCGCTGCATTTCCAAAACAGCTCTCAAATCACGCATCCGGAAACAGATCGTATTTTTCATTTTCGACGAAACCATTTTCTCTGAGTTCTTTGATAAACCGAATGGCTGTTTCAGCTCCCCATTTTCCCTGCAGAAGCATCATAAGCGGAATGTGAATATCCCGGAACTGTCCAAGCGGCCATTCGAACATATGCCGTTCTAATACATTCATCCCACTAAGCTGCAGCATTTCTTCTTCAAAACGCTCTTCATACGCAAAATCAAAATACTCCGTATCTACCCAGAAACGGCCGCCGTTGCCAAGCTCTCTGTTTACTTCATTGGCAAACAAAATGCAGTTCTCCATATTCCACTCATTGATCATGATGGGATGAATGAACCACAGCAGGCGGATCTGATCATTTTTCAGCACCTCCATCGTGCCTTGGATTTCCAGCGGCGGAACCAGATTATTTTCATTCTCTAACAAGTAAAACATGTGCCATGCTTCCGGGTACATCTGACGCACTTTTGATGTGTTGTCCTTTTTTATTACACGAATGCCAAATAGCTCCCTCTCGCGTTTTACAATTCTTCCTACGACTTCCATGCTCTCTTTTTTCATATGCTCTTCCTCCTGTACTGATACTGCATGTGGGTCCAGATACTGCACAGACTGAAGTTCTGTGCAGTATCTTATCATGACTCACTGTCCTTCTGGTGTCAGACTTTTGTCCGAACTTCCGCACTCTGAAATTTATGGCTCTTACATTGCCAGATATTGCTCTGCCATGCAGCACAGACTTTCCTCGTCAATGACCTCCAGGAAGGCATCTTCATCCCCGTATAACGCCTTGCCAATATGTTTGATCGCCTGAATTCCAACCATAAGCTCCTCTTCCTCCGGGTATTGACAATAGTTTAACAATCTCCGTATTGTCTTGAGGCTCACTGATTCATCCTCTTCAATATATTCTGATAATTCTATATCCCGCAGGATGCTGGAGGCTACAAAATTATATCTTCTTGCCGTTGTCATGAATCTTTCTGTATTGAACCAGAAACTGATACCATCCTTGTTATCCCGCAGGACATTCGAGAATTTCTTCAGCAGATGGGCTTTCTGAATGGTTGTAACTTTAATCCGCTCCCGTTTTGCCTTGCCCGGGGTATGATAAGCATCTTTCTTAGTAAATTGAATTTGTTTTCCCATTTTGTCCCTCCAACTTTTTTCTTCTGATCTTGTCTTTGTTGTGGGAGAGATATCCCGACCGAAATCGACAATATCTCTCCGCCCTGTTTCACGGCCTTATCGTTCGAGATAAGGCTTTAACTCACTCTCTGCAAACGTTTCGATCTTCTCATCCAGTTCTGACAGCTTCTCCATAAATCGAACCATCAGCTTTTGAAATGCCTGCTCCGACTTTATTTCCACAATTCCTTTCTCATTGCGCTTTGCTTCCTCTTCGGAAAAGATCTCCGTCGTATCTTCAAATACATATGGTTCAACGACCTGATCCATGAAGTTCATCATTGCCTTGTATACTGCTGTCGGCAATGCAATTTTCTTCACCTCGATCATATTGCGAATGTCGTAATATACGTTTTCATCCTCAATATCCATGTCGCTGACAAATTTTCTGAGTCTTTCATAGCACTCCATAATCTGCTGTTTCTGAAAATCAGTTGTTGTATTCATGATCTTTCTCTCCTCTTCATTCAGTTTAATTGGTTCAGCTGTTCTTTCCCGCAGTCCACCCTCCGGTAATTCCAGATATGCTTCCAGCTGTTCCAGCAAGCCTGGAATTCTCGGATCTGGCCCATTTGATGTTGCTCTTTCCCAGTCCTTTACCGTATTATGTGATATCCCAAGTGCGTCGCCAATCATCTCATGAAGCCTTGCCTTACTGGGTACTGCTTTCCCCTTGAATTCGCCCGTTTTCTTGATCAGATTGAGTACGGTTCTATATTTTGCATTATCAAATTTCATCATTTCGCTTCCTCCTTTTTCTTTAATCCGCGATTTTATCATACAATATTTGTTCCTTCTAAAAAGGGTAGGAACAGTGTGAGCAAAAAGGTAAGCAGTTTTCCTAACATTTTCATTCTCCTCCTTTCCTTTTGCCCCATAAAAAGTGTAACCGCTGCATCAGCAAACATCTTGCTACACAACGGTCACACTTTTCCGGGGGTGTTATCTTTATAGTCTACAGCTTCATCAGATTTACTTTTTCTGATCTTTCTCTGTACTAAGATATCCCTTTACGATCGCATGGTCCGGAAATCCAGGTTCCACGGATACTCTTCGGCTGTGTTCTTTATCATAGGTTTGAAAATCTTTCCCCCACAGATACGCAATCCGATCGCGCCTTACAAATTCTCTGTCATAATCTCCAAGCTCAACTACAATATCGCGTGTAATCAAATGATCTTCTGCAAATTCATATGCATATCCTCTGTCTGCGTGTTCCTCAAAGATGCTTTGACCGCATGGCGTGTGTCTCTCGAATCCACCCTGTGAAAGAATATGGTCAACCACTTGCAGATTCCAGCTTGCCTCCGTCGTCTCCCGCCGCAGGTTATTGCAGTCTGCAATCATAAGCACTGGATGTTTCTTTTCCTTTGCCTTATTCACAACAAATTCCAGTTCTTCGGCACGCTGGCTGTAATCCACCATTCGAATCCGAAATCCGGCAATGGTAAGAAGCTGTCCGTCCTGGTCTTCCAGATCCACCAGTAAGAAATTCGGATGATTGTTTTTCATCGTTGTAACCACCGAATCATCCACTGCATGAAAAGTATATACGTCCCTCTTCCAGAGAATTCCAACTTCATTTGTTCCATTATTCTGTGTGACTGCGTGCTGATATCCGGCTCTCTCCATCTCAGCCCAGAAATAGCCAATCGTGCTGTGCTGAAACAGTTCTGTTAACACAATAATGTCTGCATTCTGGTCGATCAGTTCATCGATCACAAACTGTGGAATCCCCTTTCCCATACCACTGCGCTGATTGATGTTCCATCCAATTACTTTGCTCTTCATTTGCTTTTCCTCCATTTGATTAAAATAATTTTACATAATCCAGAAATACCATCGTCTCCACAGCCGGCGTTCCGGCTGCGAACCGAGCATGCTCTATCCCCTCGGTAAGTAACAGCCGCTCCCAAAGTTTTGGATAACTCTGGAAATCAAATCTGCAATCATCCAGAATCACATATTCTTTGATCTCTGGATGTTCTTCCAGGTATGCTGCAATTCCGGCACCTCTTTTGTACATCCTTTCCTGCGTGTGTCCCGATATAATCAGGCCATATCGGGCGAGCTTGGAAAACAGATATCTGTAATCTTCATCTGTGGGTTCTAGTTCCTTCCAGTCAGATGACAGAACGATATCCGCTCCGCCAAACTTGCTGATTGTCTTTGCCAGAACCTCCACGCGCGCATCGTCAATTCCCTGATATCCTTTTGGGGTTTGCCGGACGGTGGTTCTGGTATTCAGGACGCCATCGACATCCAGAAATACTACAAAGTTCTTATGTTTTTTGCCCATTTGTGTTCTCCTTTCCCTGCCCTTGCAAAAAAGCAGCCGAATAGATCAAATCTATCCGACTGCTTTTCCGGGAGTTTTATTTTTATTGTTTTAATTATCTGGTGTTTTTATCACCATTCACTGCAGTCCTTATCGTATACTTCTTCTCGCTCTTCTTCTGTGTACGATGACAACCACTCACTCTCCACATCATTTCGATCAGCAATTTCCTGATCGAAGCTGCCTTGATGACCGCAGTTCATGCATTCATATTTGTCGCAATCAGATTGACTCACGACCAGACCGCCTTTGAAGCCGCAATGTGGGCACTCGTATTCATCTGCATATCGCTGTGCCCTTAAATACACATTCAGATTTAACTGCAGTTCTTCATATTCTGGATTTTCAAATAACTTAGAATTTAACATGTTGGATGTCCTCCATTTTTTTATTTTTCCCGAAAAGTAGTCAGTATCAAATCCTCTGACGAAATCAACGGATGGGGTAAATGGAGGTTCTAATTTGCCGCATTCGTTGATTTCACAGACCTTGGGGGTGTAGCCCCCAAGGTCTGTTTGCAACAATCTACATACATGACATTTTGCAATAACCTACTTTTTGTCTCTGCCAAAAACACTTTTTGGGTAAGGTCATATTCTTCTCCATTTGCAACCAATAAAATACAGCCACCATAAAGGTAGCTGCATCTTATTTCTTCTAACTTGCTACTTTCCCTATACCCGACGGTTCAAAGCTCCGTTATCTGATGTCAGAAGCACATCTCCATAGTCTCCAGAATATCCACCGCAATCTGTTTATAAAAATGCATAAATCGTCCTTTTGGATTTTTTCTTTACAATCCAAATACATTGTCTTCTAAGACTTCTTCTGGAATGTCCAGTTCATCGATATACTGAGATAATGTCAACTCTTTCTCAATTTCTTCATTTTCATTATACATCTCTTCTTGCCACCTCTTTTCTTTTATGTTTAAAAATAAAACTCCCATCTACTCCATTATCAGCAACTTCCACTGAACGTAGCGCAATATAAAAAGACCAGATATCTGTTAAGTATATCTGATCTTTTTCTGCAATTATTTTTTCTTTGGGGTATTATTTAATAGTATTCCAGACACTTTAAGCTCTTGGTTCCATGTCCTATATCTTCCAAAATCCAGTATCCAGATTTGTCTATATCAGCAATCTGTTCTTCGCTGATTAATTGAAATTCAAAATGTTCCAGAAACTCCTGGTTTATAGATAATTTGATGAAGTTCCATCCTCTATCCCCACTATGAGCCTCCATAATCTGTTTTTCTTCCCAGATAACTCTTGGCCTATACCATGCTTCATCAGCATAACCATAATCATCCTTCCCATACCACCCCATAAGTCGTCCTCTATCTAATAGAATAAACCTTTGATTTTTCGGATGATATTCTTTACCTATAAGATATGCTGCAATATTCTTTAATATTTGTTCCCGTGTTGTTTCGTGAATACTTGTTCCCGATCCATCTTTATGCGGCTCTATCCTACTATATAAATACCCAAAACGCTTCTTCGGATCTTTTTCCGGCTTTTCGGATGTATCTTTTCTTAATGTCATATATCTTTTCCGCAATGGGCCACGTTCCAACGCAATGGCTATTACTGAAGTTAAAGTAATTTGCTTTTGACTATACTCCTTATTCTTACTGCATAACTTTTTGTTCCACTCACTTTCGACGTTTTCCCACTGTTCTTTCTTTTTTTCCGGACAATGGTGTAACCAATATTTTTTTAACCATCCATCCGCTTCCGGATATGTTTTTTGCCATTCTAAAATACACTGTCTATGATTTTCCAAATCATCATTGATTGCTTTTTCTTTGGATTCTAAAACATTAAGATCAAATCCACACCATTGAAGTAAAATGTACTTTGTATCATTTAAGATGTTCTCATTAACAAGTCCATCTTCGTTATAAATCTTTTGTTCTGTTTCAAATCCAAAAATAAAACCTCTTGCAAGAATTACAAGAATTCCTCCAATTCCATTCAAATCATCACTTTCATAATTTTTAGTTAACATTTTAGGCTGAATTCTGGGGTCAGCAGATTCCGGAGCCTTTACATATGCTTCAAATTCTAAAATTTCATTTAACATCTTCTTTTGCCTCTTCTATATATGGTTCCATCTCTTTCCATTCAAATACTTCCCAAAAAAATCTGCCATAATCTTCTGACTTCTTTGTAATTTCATATAATGTTGCAATCTTTAATTTCAAAGGTAACTCTTGGGTTTCCGTCACTATTTGTTTAAGTTTCTGAAGACATACCCCATATAATTTGTTTTTCGGATCTGTCTCATTTTTTTCATAAAATCCTTGAACAATACTTTCCAGATCTTTTTCTAATGATTTATCCAATTCTTGCATTTCTGTTCTATTTTTTTCAACTCTCTCTTTTAAAGTCTTAAACGGTGTAACTTTTGGACCTTCTATTAAAGTAAGTACATTCCATAAAGTTTTATATCCCCGTTGTTCAAAATGAAACAGAACTTCCTGTTCTTCTTTTTTCAAACTTTGAGCATTAAATCCATTACCTATAATCTGTTCTAATGCTTTTCCTCTATTTTGCATTGGTTGTAATAACCACTGCATCTGATTCAAGCGATCTCTCATATCTTCAATCATATTATCATTACTTAAACATGCTTCTATTTTTTTCTGTATACATGGAAGCACTGTTCTTTGAATTTTTATTACATTTTCTTCATCATATATTTCAAATAAGATTGTTTGCAGATTCTCCGGTGCATAAAAAGTATCTTTCTTTTCATTCTTTAAGACTCGCAAAAACTTATTTACATAAAACGCATACGAATTTAAAATCCCTTGACATCTTAATTTGAATCTTTCAATGTTTTCTTTGTCTGTATCTGAGATTTTTTTTGAATATTTAAAGAACTGTACCCTTTTCGTTTCTTTCTTCTTTTTATATTGTTTTAGTCCTTCTTCAAAATATAATGGTAATTCGTTGATATATGTACCACCATCCTGAATTTCAAACGTAGCTTGTGTTTTACAATTTTTTGCAGACACGCAAAGACATCTTTTTCCCACAATATTTTTCCGAGTCATTGACAGATTATCAAGATTATACCCTTCTTCTCCCCGCAACTTTTCTATGTCTCTCAAAAATATAATATAAGCACTCTTATCAATCCCTGCTTTAAGTACAATGTCTAAATCAGGATGTAGGCCGTTTTTAGCCGCATCAATCTCCAACCCTGTTAATATCGTACATTTTGCACATGTGGGACTATTTGAGGTAAATACCAAACCTGATTCGTCTTTGCTTGGTAATTTCTGATTTCTCTCATATTCTATCTGCCCGATAGCAATTGCAGCATCGGATATTTGTCCAATCCGATTAGAAAATGTATTCTGGATATGAAAAAACGGAACATGCTTCTGAATTGTAACTGGATTTCCTTTAGAAGTAGGTATTTTAATAACCGGAAGTGTTCGCTTAAAATACGGTACTAATCTATTCGTTCTATAACCCAGATAATTTCCAGCCTCATATGCTCCAGATGCAACCGCTTCTACTACATCCTGATTCGCCACAACATTGACCAGATCCCCGTCAAAATCGGCACCTCCCAGACATAGCGGAGCCGATGATCCCCTCGGAACCATGACAATACCAGTCAGCTTCTTAAAATACTTATCATATAATTCAATATGTCCTTTGAAAGAGTTATAGTTGACCCTGTCTGCATATAAATCCTCTGTAGTCATTTCAAAACGCTTCATTATTACTTGTTCATTTCTTGACAAATGCGGACTCCGAAAGAATGCATAATAAGAATCACAATTTAACTTCAAATCTTCCCAACAACCACTCTGTGTACCTACAGGCAGATAAAAACGAAAATATCTATATTTGGGCCAGAATTTAGATATAACGTTCTCATCCTCCAATAAACTCGCAAGCAATGGCAGTAAATCTCTGCACAGATATCGATTCTGTCCTTCCACAACTAATTTTCCTGTTGCAAGCTTTGTTAAAAGTCCTTTCTGTACATTTTTTAATTGTGATTTTATATATCCGTCGCTTTTTAAAGCAGAATTCTTAAATAACGCCCGTTTCCAATTAGATATCTGTCTTATAACTATCGTTTCCTCATCATTCTCCTGTGTATCACTATCCTCCTCTTGGATATTGTTATCATCATCATCCACTGTCATTTCTTCGCAATCTTTCAGATACTCGATAGGATTTTGTATAAAAAAACAATGTCTTTTTACAATCTTTTTAAATTGCCCTTCCGTAAAATGCAGTGTATTGATCATCTGATAGCTCAGATGTGTATATTGGGAGTTTCCGTAAGGTAAATTTGTCCCTGAAATATACAATGCATGATCATATTTTTTCATTGCATCACAATAGAATACCATAGGATCCATATTATTAGCTTTATCAGATGCACTATCCAAATACTGTCGGATCCATTTCATACCTTTAAACATACTTTCTGTGATAAAAATATGAGCCTTGCTCAAATCTCTCTTTATACCAAAAGCATCTTCATACAACTGTTCACCTTTTTTTCCGTTATAAGTCTCTAAAAACTCATGCACATCCACTTCATGAAGCATTCCCTTCATAAACGGTAACCTAATCTGAAAGGAAGTGGCTCCTTTTATGTTCAATGCTTCATTAATGTAAGAAGCATATTCCGGCGTAATAAAACCAGAACCATCGAATGGGATATCCACATACTCAAAATCTTTTATTTGAGGTTTCTGAAAATTGCATTGCAACACTTCTCTAAAATCTGCATCTTTTACTACTTTAATTTCTGTAGTTGCTAATGGAACTTTTTTTTCATAATTATACCTTGTAACTGGCATTTCAGGATTATCCCTCTTTGTTCGTACATCCTTTATTATTACAATAGCCTCCGGATTTATCACAAACTTTGGATGTTTAACTCTTTTAGAAGAAGAAAGATATAAACCTCTGTATGCGTAATATTTACTTTCAATTACCGATATCTTTGAAAAATCCATTCCTAAGTTAAGACGTGTATTCAATCCTTCATAAAAATCTTCATCAATAAACGAAATACGACTATTCCGGCTCATGCTTCCGCTCTTATCAAAAGCAACCATATGGACCGGATTTTCAAAACCTTCAAAATACATATCAAATCCATTTTTTACAAGATCTTTTGAATCGTTCAGCAAAACTTTTTGGTTCTCTATCTTCCATGCCCCAGCATTCTCTTTATCAAGTGGCTGAAATATTTTACCAAAATCTACAATCACTAACTTGTCATATAATGTTTTATCTGTACGTTTAAAAGATTGCTTCTCTTTATCACGCCATACAGATTCTATTTCTTTGCAGAATTGATAAAATAGCGCACAGTCTTCTCGCTCGTCTTCCTGTTTTATAACGTATCTTCGCAACGAATAATTCTCAAGATAAAGCTTGAACCGTTCTTTTTCTTCGCCAGGCCTCTTTGAACAAAAGTTGAAAAAAGCCTGGGCATTAATCGTTATAATTTTTTGTCTAATGTCTGGCATGATATTACTCCTCTTTGGTTAGTAGGGCTATTAGCTCCTGTTACACTAAAAAATAACTTCAGTCCAATCAATTGCTGCAAGGTTTGTTTTAAAATTTTTCCATTCTTGGGAATCTTGGGAATCAAATGTTGGTATACTCGGTTTATCTTTTATCTTTTCATATATTTCTGTTAAATTTCCGATTTCCTCTGATTTAATTGTAATCTCCAAATTTTCCTCTTTACACTGTTCAAAAATCCATGTTTTACGTTCTTCATTCCACTCTTTATGCGGGTGCATTCCGTTTTGGGAAGTATCACCATTATTTCTATCAGCAGTAAACCATTTTCCCCGTAAAGCATTAATCTTTTTTCCTGATTTTTGAGAAAGTTTATAATATTTCCATATCACTCCATTTGTATATAGAACTTTTCCATACCATAATAACTCTCCCAATAATTGTCCTGCATCATTTGCTTCACCATTCGATTTATTCAAAGAACTTGTATTTTTTTTATTTACATAATATTTTTTCTTCTTATCACAACTTATATCAATTGTGTTTGTGTCTAGGCATTCTATGAGGTCTTTGCCAATGCACTTTGCTTCCACGCAACCATATATATTTTTTAAAATTGTGTTTTCTACCTCATCAATTTTAGGTTCCTTTCCCTCTGGAAAACTTTCATCAAAAATCGCAAGATCTGGAAAACTTCCAAACCCATCTATATATTTTCTTGACTTAACATTCTTCTCATTATCCGCCTTGATTCTTTCACTCTTATGAACATCACGTATCGAAAGGTTTTCCGTGTTCACACCATCTCTCAAAAGCATATTAATTAGTGGATATAATTCTTCCTCTTGTCCATACTGTTTATCCATCAGCCATAGTTCTCTCATATATTGTTCTAATGTCATTTTATCAACCTTTCTCTTTTTCAAATTCTAGGCGTTTACGAAACGCCATAAGCTGCAGAAATACGGCATTTTTTAGCACAACAACTGCCAATTTCTTAGATTCTATTTTACCATACAAACCACCTCTCCACCAGTCGAAAAAAGCCTAATCTATCCAATCTATCCAATTTTTTATGATCTTATATTGGCTCCTGTCACAAAAAAGAGCTGAATAGCTTCCTGTATAATTCAAAGTGTAGAAAGTATTATGTACGAAGGACGCCTCCCAGAGTAACGAATAAACAGGCGAATAAGACGGGCGGAAAACCGCCTGCTCTTGACATGCCATTCAACAACTGTTATATATAAAACAAGGGTGAGAAGCCTGATTTTCAGGCTTGCCACCCTTGCATATCATAGAAGAATCTTATTTACAGACTTTTTCTCACAAAAAAGCTTGACCACAACAAATTATGTCGCACTTTCCGTTATTCTGCAAGCGAAAACAAGAAATTTCTCTACAACTTTATCATAATACTGTTCTCATATTTTCCACCATAAAGTATTTCTCTTCTGTCCGCCTAATTTGTTCTGATGCATCTTATTTTGCATAATATTCTTCCCCTGTATCCAGGCAAATCACCGCCAGTCTTCCATTATTTCCGCCTGCTCCGCAGTCAATCGCAATATGATTATTTTTCTTAAAGATATATCCGGGTCTGCTGTTTCCAAGAATATTCTGCGTAGGGGTGTGTCCGCTTACCACAGTAATGTTTTTGAAATATGTGATGTCAAAATCGGTTCTTTTCCACACAAGTTCTTCCACGGAATACTCCTCAAGCCGCCTTGATTCCGAAAAATGTTCCAGCCCTGCGTGAATCAGCCAATATTCCCCATTATTTATGATTTTCTTCCCATACAGACGAAATGATTCTATATATTCCACTACCTGTCGACGCTCTTCCTGCGGAAGTTTCAAGAACTCCTGAATTGTGCTGATTCCGCCGTTCAACGTCCATTCTGCAAAAGACTGACGTGCCTGTGATGACAGTTTATGAAGAAAGCCATTCGAAAGTCCCGGTACCAGAAGTTTCAGACACGGAAGAGCCATGAGCTCATGGTTGCCCATAATGGGAATGATATTAGGATTTGCCATCATATATTTCAAGATCTTCATGGAATCCGGCCCCCGGTCGACTACGTCACCAAGTACATAGAGTATATCATCTTTTCCAAGAGTTATCTGCTCCATCAGGTTCCTGAACAGCTCATATTGTCCGTGAATATCACTCATCGCATAAATCATTTACTTTTTTCCATCTCTCTTACAAGATCACAAAGTTCTTCTTCCCAGTCGCTGATTTCCGAATACCAGATACATCCATACATACCTGGAAGTTTCATATTCCTTGAGGAACATACGATAATGTTGGTTTGATTTCCCCGCTCCTGTAGAATCCGAACTAATTTTTCTCCCGCTTCTGTGTCGCTGATGGATCCTGACCTCATTGGAAAATGCATATCTGTGATAATCAGATCGAACGGCTCTCCTGCGTTTTCTGCATCTTTCAACATCTTCAGACCATCTTCCACATTAGACACCTGCTCAACCGATGCCACACCACAGCGGTTACCTAATATTTTTCGAATTGCATTCGCCTTATAAACACTGTCCTCGAAGTTCAGAACTTTCATATTCTACAGCCGTCCCTCTCATTTTTGTTGTTTGTGCTTTTCATACGCCCGTATCTTCTGTTCGCTTTTGTGTTCTTTCAGAACACCATTTAGATTCTATTTTCTACTTCCAAGCACCATATTGAATGCATCATAATTCAACGTATCATTTCTGCCGCAGAACACCGCATATTCTATCGTTTCAAAATAGGATGCATATTTTTCCTGTGCACTCCGAAATGCATGTGCTACAATTCTTGGCGGGTTGCAGAAAGCGCCGCAGCCAAACGCTCCTAAAATCAGAACTTCCGCTCCGTTCGATGCTGCCGCCTGAAAAACACGTTCCAGCCTTTGCATCTGAAGTTCGTACAGTGCTTTCTCACTAATCTTAACCGGCGCATTTCCTGCAGACGGGTTCATGGCATTGCTTGGTTTCTTTCGGAGATTCGGGGCTGCGCAGGTAATGATGTCTACCTGATACCAGTCTTTTTCTTCCATTCGTTCCGGTGCAGCGATATCGTTCTTAAATACGACGACTTCTGGTGTGTACAGAAGATCATCATTATAAAGTGGATCGCCTGCTTTTCGGTGCGGTTGATAGAACTGATGCCACATCGTTTCTGTGTCCAGGCATGGATACAGTGTGCTGCATCGGCAAAGGCATTCTTCCTGCGCCGTACTTCCCCGTGTTACACCGCCGCCGGGGTTGGTTGCAGAGGCGAAATTCAGGACACAGACTCGTTTTCCGGCTTTTGCATATGCAGAGGCGGCTTCAAAGCTTCTTTTAGATGAAACAATCGTTTTGCAAGATAATTTTCCAGGTTCTGGAAGTGCAATTGCCTGCGATGGAACATACAGCTTTTGGTTCTGAATCGAAAACTGAACTGCCTGCTGGAGCTTCTGGTTTGCTTTTATCAAATCCATGGAGTCCTGAAAGATCGCGATATTATTACTTCTTCTGTCCATTGCAATTCTCCTCTCGTATCCCAGTCACACAATGCTGTTCTGCTGAAAATTATACACCTTATCCTCCAGCTTCGTCCAGGCTTTTACATAGTCCGCATCGATAAAGCAGCCCCTTGCCTGTCGGAATGCACCTAGCTGCTTGCCGCCTTCCGTGGCATATAATCCTGTATCCCAGCAGCCTGCTGATAAGCTGTTGTCTTTCAGGATCAGTAAGTATACCTCGAAGTCATTTGGATAATCATCATCCTTTATGTAGTGGAATCCGGTGAATGTAACGCGAATATTTTCTGCCATGTTTACTGTCTTTTCTTCCATCTTTTTTCTCCTCATGATAGGCCTTTTCTTTTGAATATTGCCATTTTATCTCATGTCGAACGGAAAATGTTGACAGAAACTTGTCCGTATATAAAATTCAGGGCAATATCTCTGCCCTGAATTTTATAACAAATTATAACTATTCAGATCCCCATCTCGATTCCGCTTGCGCTGCATCTCTTCTTCCATCACACAACACTGTTTCAAATGAAATGAAATCCCATACTGCACCATTTTCTTATAGCCATCCTGCCACAGTGTCTGTGTATAATCTTTATCTCGAATCTGCTCCAATGCCTTCCGGCAATCTCTTTCCAGATCTTTTTTCTCATCTGTATACTTCACTTCTATCACAATTCCTGTTTCTGCATCTCCCGTTTCAATCACAATATCGCTGAATCCTTCTCCCGATTCTCGATTGGAAGATACACGCCAGTCATTTTTATAGCTTAAGATTCCAAGCAGAATTCCATGATAGAAATTTTCTTTCAGTGATTTCCGCACAAAGGTATCGCGTACGCTGACTGTCTTCTGCAAATACAAATTCAAAAGTCTTTCCACCTCTGCTGCTTTTCCGTCAAAGAGTGCCTGGCAGAACTGTTCTGCCATTTTCCCGTCTTTTTTCACTTCCTGCTGAAATAGTGTAAGAATCCGTTCTGTTATGATATTTCGAATTTCCCGGTTTGGAATTGCAAGGCAATAGCGGCCATCGCTTTCTCTTCCGCGCTGTGTCAGGTATCCAGTCATGAAAAGTGTACTCCACAGGTGATCCATGGTCGAATACAGGTCATTGTAGGTAACCATTTCATCGATTGGTTTGATCACTGTTTTTCCGTTTATCAGCCATTCCAGTTCTGTTTTTGTGAGCATATCCGGCTCGTTGATACTGTCTATAAAATGATGAATCACACTGTTCCCGCTTGTATTCATCCAGTAATTTTCCGGCTCGGCCTCTGGATTATGGATATGATCATTGCAGTAATTCACAACATCCCACGGACAGTACACATCTGCTTTTCCGAATCGGTATCCGTCATACCACTCTTTTACCTCGTCGTATCGGTCATCCATTTCATAGTCATGCAGCATGGTCTTTACTTCTTCATCTGTAAAACCGAAGGTTTCATCAAATTCTGTATTTGTAATCGAATATACTTTGAAATTGTTCAGTCCGGTAAAGATGCTTTCTTTTGCAATGCGCAGGCAGCCCGTCAAAACGGCAAAAGCGAGACTGCTGTTTGTTTTCAGAACATTTCCGAACATATTTCGAAGCAGCAATACCATTTCATCATAATATCCATTTTCATGGGCTTTTGCCATCGGAACATCGTATTCGTCAATCAGGACAACCACTTGCTGTTCATAGTGAACTTCCAACAGTTCTGTCAGTTCCTGAAGACTGCTGGTAATGGTGTCTTCTTCCATATTTCTTGTCAGAAGTTCTGAAAAAAGTGCTTTATCAACCTGGCTCAATTTGTCGCTTTCCAGAAGAAATTGAAATCTTCTTGCCTCACGATTGATTGTTTTTATGAGCTGCGCACGGGCTTTTTCATAGGAATCGGCATCAATTCCTTTTAAGCTGATGGAAATAACGGGATATTTTCCCATATATTGTTCACAAATCTCTGTATTCTTAGAAATCTTCAAGCCGTCAAAAAGTGCTGGATCCGTTCCAATTTCAAAGAAATGCTGAATCATACTCATATTCAGGGATTTTCCAAAACGGCGTGGGCGCGTAAAAAGCGTGACCTCACTTCCGTTATTTAAAATCTGTTCTACAAGGGAAGTTTTATCTACATAATAGTAATTTCCATTGCGAATCTTTTTAAAGTTGTCAATCCCGGTCGGGAGTTTTGGTTTTCTCATCTTGAAACCTTCCTTTCCAACTTTTGCGGCTTTTGACACCTGCGGCTGTGCTTATGTTCTGATCTCTATTTTAACGGGTTTTATTTGCTTTGGCAATGGTTCTTATCGGTTTCTAATCTGTCCAATTTTTTATGATCTTATATTGGTTCTGAATGGTTCTCTCAAAAAGTGTTAAAGGCAGTAAAAGGAAATAAATATTAGTCCCAAAGCCAATCGTTCATATTTCCACTATAGTTACCATTTGCATCCCATGTATCTCCTGTAGATGGATCATAATAATTTTCAACTCTTCCAGCCCCATCTTCAGCCCAACCATAATTTGCGCCAGAAGGAATTCCGCTTCCGCTACTTGAGCTTCCATCAGATGAACTCAATCCACCACTGGAATCACTACCAGAACCAGAATCGCTATAGCCAGAACTGGAATTTCCACTGCTGTAACTATAATCATTGCTGTCGTCATAGTAACTAGAACCACTTGAAGATGATCCGGAACTTTGTTCAGCAGCTTCTTCAGCAGCTTTTCTTTCTGCTTCTTCCTGAGCAGCTTTGGCAGCAGCCTCTTCTTCTGCTTTCTTCTTTGCTTCCTCTTCAGCTTTCTTACGAGCTTCTTCCTCGGCTTTTTCAATAGCAGTTACTCTGTCATTGTATTTTATTACATAATCATCAATCGTACTGTTATATTTGTCAAATCTGTCCTGCTCAACGGTATTATAATTTTCGAAGTCATTTTTCAAGGTATCTTTGAATGTCGTAAATTCGCTGGTAGCGTTTTTGAGTGCTTCCTTATCGTCCACTTTTTCAACATCATCACCAATTTTATCCGCAATTATTTTGATCGTGTCGTCATATTCGGATACAAAGGAATTCTTCATCTGCGCAATGATTTTTTCATAGTGTACAGAGCATTCCTTATAAGCGCCTTCTGTCTTTTTATATTTTTCCGCACTCTCCATCTCTTGTTTCAATGCTTCCAGTTTTTTATCTCTGTCTTCTCCTTTTTCAAATCTCTGATATTCCTCATCAATCTCACTGTTTTTTGTTTCAATCGCCTGTAAACGAAGCTCCTCCTGATGGCGGTCATACGCTTTCTTTGCAAAAACTCCGATGACACAAATGCAGACAATCGCAATACCAATTACAGCAAGCATGATGGCTTTCTTTTTGTTTTTGTTCTTTGTTTCCATCTCGAAACACTCCTCCCTTTTTCTTTTTGTTTCCCGAAAAATCCATGTTTTCTATGTTCTTTTCCATATTTTTATTGATTCTTCGTTACTCATTTTTCATCACATTCATTATATCGCAGCTCGTTTCTCTTTACTATTTCTTTTTATGTAATTTCCAAAAAATCCCCACTCTTTGATCTCACAAGATTTTAAAATAGTACTTTCCTTCCATCTTATCTTACGTGATGTTGAAATACCCCGGAACACAGTTCATCTCTTCCTGCCCTCCGGGGTACCTCTTAATCTAATTCAGCCACTTTAAAGCTCTTCAAAATGCGAATCACCTGTTCTTCTTCTTTTTCTGTAAATGTACCGTCTGGTGCTTCTGCGATAAATGCAACTGGTGTCGGATAGTCAAAAGAAAATTCGTCTACGTCCCCAGCCTGACCTGCAAATTCAATCTCGCCAAGACGGGATGTCGGTATCACTGCGAACAACGTGCTGTCTACAGGAACATAATCATCATCAATACCAGCCATCATCTCGCCTGTGATATGTACTCGTGCTACCATAAATTCGCCAAGATCTGAACAGTCACGATCGGTTCCCCATGGATATCCAGGCACAAAATTAGAAGTGTCTGCCTGTGAAACCTGTGCCTTCAGCATATCACGCGAATAGCCGCCAAGCGCGCCTTGGCAGTACCAAAACGAAACGGTAACACCTCTATCGTTTGTCAGAACAACGTTTTCTCTGACCGCATCCATGGAACCGCCAACTTCCTCCGTCTGAATTTCCCAGCCTTTTGGGATTTCAAACTGGAATGCCGTGCTGTCACACTGATTTACTTCTCCATACCGTGTAACATAGATATCTCCCTGCTCCCCAGTTTCCGTCCATTCCATATCCTTCTGCCAGTCTGCACTTGACTCCCAGTGTTTTGACCAGATTGGATCAAAGGTCCGGTCAAAAAGATCTGTTTCCTGCATTTTTTTATCAATGACCGGGATATCAACCACTGCTTTTCCTTTGATTCTCGGGCTGATGGAAAGCTCCAGTGAGCCCGCATATCCACCCAGGTCGTCCTTCATGGATACCTTTGCCTGGCCTTCTGCTTTTCCAACTGCTCCGCCGGAAAGATTCAGGCCAGCGCTGTCATATAATTTTGCGCTCGGCCGGATGGCAATGTATGCTTCCAGCCTACCGTTCACCTCAACCGTACTCCACTCAAGTCCGTCTGAATTCAGATTTCCTTCTTTGACTTCTTCTACTTTGCCTGTTCTGCTGTCATACTGGAATCCCAGGGTGCTGTCGGCTGTTGCACCGTAAGAGCTGTGAATGCCGCCCTCCAGACTTCCCGCTGCCCCGACAACGGCTTCCAGATGATTTGTAATAACAATCGGTACAATACCGGCGTTGAACTCGATATTCGGCAGTTTTCGTTCGTAAACGGTTTTTTCCTTTTCAAATTCTTTCTCGCTGTTTGCGCCGCATTCCAGGGCAATACCGGCTTTGCTCCTTACTGCAATTCCACACTGGACTTCACCGTCTTCGATATCAATCTGAAGTTCCAGCCAGCATCCCCATCCTGCCTCTCCGGAAAACTGAACGGGTTCTTCTTCAACATTGATTGAGACACTGTAATCGTAATCACTGTTTTCTTCCTCTGTCTCTTCTTCCGATTCATCTTCGGACAGTCTTTTAATGGTATAAGCGCTGTTATTTCCTGTTTCACTTGCACCATCCTCCGTCAGCCGGAACTGTTTGATAATATGTGCCTTTTCGAATACATCCAGCAGGGTCGCCGGCTCTGTTTCTACCCGGTAACCCTGATTCGTTTTTTCTTTCTGCACTACTTTTCGAATAAATCCAGAAGGCGCTGCACTGATTTCTCCCGCAACAAGAACATCTCCGGTCTGGTAACCAGGATCTTTTTCAAAGGTGAGACTGTTGTCAGAAACTTCCGTTGGCTGATCTTCTGATTTCATCTCATTGGTAATCACCTTTACATTGTCTTTTACAATGATGTCAGGATCATCCGTACTGTTTTCTGCTGTGTTCTCATCCGATGTGCTGTTTTCCGATACACTTGTATTCTGTTCTTCCGGATTCTGTTCCGGCTTTGTACTCTTCTGTGTACTTTGAGCAGCAAAAATTCCAAACAGAATCAATGCCAGAATGATTGTGCCTGCCAATACTGCGCGGATCCATTTTTTCATCTGTACCTGCTCCTTATTCTGCCTGTCAAAGCGAATATTCGCAATCCGCTTCGCTACTTGCTTGATTCGTTTAAAATGTGGTGCACCAGATTTACTGATTCACCACATTTTAAGCTTCTTTGTATTACGGAGTTACCGTTTCATCTTCTGCCACGTTTTCATCATCTGGCTCTGATTCTGATTTGGATACTGCTTCACCAGGTTTTTCTGCTTCCGACTCTGAAATCACGCTCTCTGATGTTGTTTCCGGTAATGGAGTTTCCTCAACAACCACTTTCTGCTCTGGCTGTTTTTTGTTTCGTACCTTTCCAGCGTACATTTCAATCTCTTCTGTGTCATCCACATCATCCATTTCCTGATCAATTCCGCCGATGGTGTATGGGTCATTCTGATATTCAAGCGTGTTTACAGATTTAATGGTTTTGGTCGCTCCATCGAAATCGAAAACATGCCATAAGGTTCCTGGCTGATTTGTCGGAATCGTGTATGTTGCAATGTTTTTGCCTTCGAGGTAAACCTGAACTTTTGCTCCGGAAAGAGACATTTCATTGGCCACTTCACTGTAACTGTTGGTATAATCGTGTACGAAGTAGCTGAACTTTTCGTCTGCTTTTACGTTACGTACTGTAATGGTTTCCGGACCATAACTACTTGTATCATCTACGTCTAAGTTTCCAACAGAATTTCCTTCGAAATCTGTCTGTCCGAACCAGATATGATACGGTTTGTCCGACGAGTAGCATGCAAGATGAGAATCCAGATCCCACGGCTCTTCGCCCCAGGTTAATACGATGCGGAATTCTCCTGCGGTTTCACCGTCCCCATCTCCCGGTACAAGAACAATATTTGCTGTTTCAATCTGGTCTCCCGCTACTGTGATATTTTTGTAATTCGTCACATAGCCTTCTTTGCTGATTTCAAGCGTATAATTTCCATTTTCCATTGAAAGAGTATAGCCTGCATTTTCAAATACTCCTTCTGTCACAGCATCACCCGTTTGATTGTTCCAGCCTTTGCGTACAATGTAGGCTGTTTCTGTAATACCATCTCCCGTGACTGCATCGGTTATCGTTCCCTCTACAGAGCCTGTATTAAAATCATCATGGCGCTCCACCATATAGATATCTTCTACATATCTGATTTCACTGTTCTGAACCAGAACTTCCGCAACCTTGTACGTCTGATAAGACGTTGCGGATACTGTAATTTCATAAGTTCCATCCTGCAGATTTTTGGTGCTGTACTTGCCAAACACATCGGTATAGAGAATTCTTTCTGTTTCTGTTCCTTCCTCTCTCCAGGCTCCAGCTCCTCCTGAAAAAACAGCAATTTCATTTTCTTCTGTTTCAAGGCTCCAGGCTCCATGGCTTCCGCCTCCACTGCCGCCTCCGGCTACGCTGTTTCCACCATTGCCGCTGCCTGCTCTGACTTTTCTGGAAATTCTGACTCTCGCGTTTTCTATCGGCAAACGTGTTTTGCCCGAGTAAACATATCCTGTGATACCGCCGCTGGCGTACGTACATTTTTCAACGCGGACTCCATTTTCCTTATGCATTTTTATTCTCAAGTTGTTGTTTTCATCATTTTGAAGCGGTTTGAATTCCAGATCAAAATCGAAATATTTCTTCAATACATCTCCAAGCAGGGAATCTGTATCGAGTCCATTTGTTGAGTATGGATATACCTTGATATCCTCGCATGCGAGACTTCCATTTTCTAAATCATGGTATGCAAATTCTGCCTCAACGCCTAAGCCTAAATCTGCATAATAGCCTGCTAAATCAAAAACACTGTACAAAGTCAACAGACCTTTTATGCCAATACCGCCTTCCATATTTCCCTTTACCTCAAGGGTATCAACACCATGATGAAAATCGAAAATGCCTCTCCATGTTCCATCTTTATATTCAAATCCCTGTGTTGATTCAACGCTATATGAAATATGTAAGGATCCATCTGCTTTGTATGAACAGAAAAGTACAACATCAAAGGTAAAACCGGTAGCCCCTATTGTAATTGGAAAACGCATTAATTCTACCTGACCACTGTCAGCAAATTCTTTTTCCGCCGTAATATCTTCATTTGCATTTTCCGTGACAGCAAGTTTAAGTTCATTTACCGAAACACCATTTACTCCAACGTCAACATTTACAACGCACAGAATTTCAGGAATTTCAAAATCAATTTTTCCTTTTCCTTCATCATTCGAACCAATATTAAATTCAAAATTCTTTTCGTAGCCAACATCAATAACACCACCTGCTCCTATATTAGCCTGTGTTGCAATTCCATATTCATCCGTGTCGGCAGCTCCTCCGATAAGTGCTGTACCGCCTCCGACAAAATCAATTTTGCTGACCACTTCCCATAATTCTGGCTTTATGCATGTCAGAATCAGTTTCTCGCCATCCTCTGTTACCGTAGTTGCTTTGAGCGCGATACCTGAAATATAAACTTCATTCGCAGGAAGGATCATAACACTTCCTTCTCCGATTTTTTCTGTCTCGGTTGTTTTCGGAAGTGTAACTGTATAGGTTCCATCCGCATTCTCTACAACTGTATAATCTGTGATATTTTCCAGTTCTTTTTTCAATACACCATCTACGTACTGTGTATTATCATGCGGCTCTTCACCAATTGTTGTGTCTTCCTGTCTGATTTCATCAATTTCACAGAAAATCGATTTAACATCTTTCTTGGAGAGCAACGCATGCGGCTGGAACTGGTTTTCTGTATTTAATTCCAAAAATCCTTTCCCTACTGCAATTGCTGCTTCATTTTGATATGTAATACTATCCCAATCCGTCCAACTGTTCGTATCATACGAATGTATTCCATTGAATCCCATTGCATGTACTGCCGTATAAGCCGCAAATTCGCGTGTTGCCGGTTCATCTGGATAGAAAAACGGGATATCCTGCTCCAGATCTTCGATATCCGGTGGCGGCAGGATTCCATATTTCTCTGCAATTTCGATTGCTGCTTCATACGCATTTCCTGCCGTATCCGCATAATAATGGTTTAAGGAATCCGGATCTGTATCCAGGTTCATTTCAACCTTTTCAGCGAGCATCTGCACCCACTCACCGCGTGTATATGTTTTGGTATCGTCCGATGGATCATCTGACTTCACGTAGGTATATTCAACTTTTGCTTTCAGCTCCACGGTAGTCTGATCCACAAGAATATTCTTGGAAAGCTCCATGACCTTTCCTATGTTTACACTTTGTGCTTCTGCTCTTGCCCGTTCCGGAAATACGCCTGCAACGGTGCTTCCCGTCATAATCAGGCACAGAAACCACGCCAACATTTTATTTCTTCTGTTTTTTTTCTTCAGTGCAACAACAACGGCTGCTCCTGCCAGCACCAGCAGTACAACCCAAACAATAATTTTGGTGTTGTCACCCATTTTCGGTGCAGATTTCAGTTTCTCAGCCTTTAAGGACTGGCCATTTTGCTTTGCGTTTCCAGTTCCCTGATCTTTTGTTAATGTCGTTCCGGAATCCTTGCTGCCCGTTGTCGTACCAGGATTCTTCGTGTCATTTGCTACGTTTCCATTTCCTGGCTTTTCATTATCTGTCGGATTCTTTTTGTCATCTCCAGAAGGATTTTCCTTATTTTCATCATCCTTCTTATCATCTGATGCTTTTACCGTACAAACCGTTGTCAACGTAACGGTTTCTCCAGCCTGCAGAGATTCCATCTTTTTTGTTGTCTCCGCATTTTCGGCCAGCACAAAATTTTCCGGCAAAATATTTTCCAGTGACAGATTCGTTACTGCTGTATCATTTGTATTGGTTACAGTTAAAGTAACTTTGATTTCTTCACCCTGCTGGTAAGTTTCTTTGTCTGTTGTCAAGGCTGCTTCTATTCCATCCTGAAGCAGCGATGCTGCAAGAGCAGGCTGTGTCATCATTCCGGTGCATAAAAGCAGTGCCAGAAAGACAACTTGTAATTTCTTCCACACTTTCATACGTCTTCTCCCTCGTAAATGTAAAATTTCGATCCTTTTTCTCTGAATATCTGCCGCTTATGCTGTCTTCAGGATCCTTGGTGCCTTCCGTCAATGGAAAGGCGGCTTTTCTTGCTCTGCATCTCAATCATTAGCTGAGCAGAGCAATGAACATTTCATTTTCCTCCTTCTTCTGTTGTATTTCTTTTAGTGTAATACATCCTCCCTTTATTTGCAATATATTTTGTCATGCATTTTGCAATGCATATTTCATCATTATTATGCAATACAATAAAACAGACTGGGCTTCCAGTACTCTTTAAAATCAGAATACAGCCAGAAAAAGCGCACTGAAATAAGCTGTCCCCAAAACAGCTTTTTCTTCATTTTTCGATTTCGCAGATTCGAAAAATTTATTTTTTGTCGAACCTTTTTTTGAAACACCTTTGTTATGTTTTATGCTGCCCGTAGTTTCCACATAAGATCCGGAAGCATGCTCCGTTCTTATATTCTCCGGCAGCAGAATGGAGTTTGATATGGCATTTCAGTTAAAAGGCAACCGCAAGGAAACGGAAAACAAAACCATCCGTTTCCCCATTCACCTGATCGATCAGATCGAACAGGCAATTTCCGATTCTGACCAGGACATTACCTTTTCCAGTTTTGTAATTCAGGCGTGTGAGTATGCGCTGGATCACATGGACGCCCCGTCAGAAGAACACAATTAACTTTTCTTTTTTCAAAGCAGATTTTTATGGTTCGACGTGCATTTTCTGGCTGTTCTCTGCTTCTATTTTATCTTACCATGCTTCTTATTTTTTTCAGGACAAGATCCTGTCCTAACTCAACTCCACAACCTCATCATACAGACACACAAACACCTCTTCCACTTCCGCATCTTCATGAAAGTGCCCGAAATACCATTTCTGAAACTCTGTCTCATCCGCCACGCGCTGCAGATACTGACGAAGTTCCACCTCATCGTCAGACAACTCTCCATACCCCATTGCCGCGGCCACATCTCTTGGGGCTGTGTGGGTCAGTATGTAGTCCACCTGGAAATCTTCTTTTTCCAGATTTTTCCATCCTTCTTCGTACTCTTCCCGTGACGGAATTTCTTCCGGGAACCACGAAATTCCCTCCGCGCGGGACATTTTGTCGATGCTGTAAGCACCTCCGAAGGTAAAGAATTTCAGCCCGTCAATCGTAAAGATCTGTCCGCGCATCAGATGGATCATGTTGTCCTCAATGATATGCACCTTTCCGCCGTTCCACTGCTCCACGGCGTAGGAATTCAGTTGTTCGAAGTTCTCATGATTTCCGTCGATAAACAGTGTCGTCACCGGCAGACTTCGGAAAACGGCTCTCGTATTCGCTTCGTATGCTGCAGAAAAGCCGCAGATGCCGACATCTCCGCAGATGATCAGATAGTCATCCTGGGTGTACTCGTCTTCGTGCTCGTTAAAATAGCGTACAACTTTTCCAATATCAAAGGTGCCATGGGTATCGCCTGTAATGACAATGCTCATTCTCAGCGTCTCCTCTCGTGTTCTCTGTTTCTGTTCTCTAAGGTATCGCAAAACATCATCCGCAAATTCTGTCCGCTTTCTCTGCCGCTGCTATCGTTTCTTGCAGAGACACAGACTACGCCGCACTATTCCCGAAAATAAAACACTTCTCCCCGTGCCCGGAACGGTAGCCGGTTTCCTCTCGGAAGCAGAAATGCATGCTCTCGTCTTACCTTCAGGTCATTCTCAATCTCCCCGTCCGTAATAATCAGAATCGGCCCGTCCTTTGGAAAATCGTTCGCCTGTTCCAGACAATCCACGCCCGGCTGCAGTATGGTTCCTCCTCGTCCCGTGACTTTTACCCGGCCGGCAATATCTTCCGGTGCCAGATATCCCGCATCCGTCGCTTTGGCATCACAGAAAATGATTCTCACGAACGGAACATCTTTCGCCGCGGCATAGCTGGCGATGGAGCCGAGTGCCATACCGATCTGTTTTGCACTCATGGAACCGGACGTGTCCACGACCACACCGAAGGTCCGGCTCTCCAGATCCTGCTCGTAATACGCATATCCTGACCTTGGAATATCCGGCGTGGCACCCTGCCGTCTGCTCGGCCGCGCATAGGTGCGGTGTTTTTCCAGCGGTGGAAACTGTACGTCAAACCACTTCGCCAGCGCGGCATCCCAGGGAATGACCGGCATCGCAAGCGCCCTGATTTCCTGCACCAGCCCGGCCGGCAGGAAACCACGATTGTGCTCCTGATGGTAATCCAATCCCTCCCGCAGTGCGTTTTTCAGCAGTTCATCCAGGCTGACCCCATTTTCTCTTCCAGTAAAATACGGTCTGTTTCCGTTAAACATATCACCTCTGCCAAAGCCCCGAAAGGTGTTTCGTTTTTTGTACTTTCGGATCTCTTTCACGATCAGATCATAGATACTTTCTGCCGATTTGTTGTGAAGTGTTTCATCATACAACAGCCCATCCGGCGGCATTCTGCCGATCTCCATTTCGTGCAGCCAGTCGTTGATGACGTAGTCGCAGGCGATGTTCCACAGAAAGAAGTCACGCCCATTGCACCGTTTCTGGTGCTGCAGTCCGGCATGGAGATATTCATGCGCGAGAACAAAAATCCACTCTTCCTCCGAAAATCCGCACGACGGATTGGCATAAATGATTCCCTGCTCTGCGTCAACCGCTGCAATATGGATTTCATACCGATGGCACATTTCAATGTCCTCCACAATTTTAAATGTAGCTGCAAGACCTCCGAGCAGCGGATAATGGGACAGGAACCATTCTGCTGCTCTGGAAATGACGGTATTCTTTTTCGTTTTAAGATCGTATCCTCCCGCATCGCAGAGTGCAGATTTGATGGAATGAGTGACTGCATAGGAAAATTTTTCAGCATATGCATTTCTTTCTCCCTTTTTATAAACGATCGGCCGTTCTACCCCGATCATATCCTTTAATTTTTCAGAGTTTGTCCCGCAGATCTGCGCACCATTATCCTGGTGCTTCAACAGATATTCATAAATTTTCTGCTCGCTGTTCAGTTTGATCGGATATGCTTCCGCCGGATCTGCGCAGATCGGCTCGCCGAGGCGGATGTCATAAAGGAATCTGGTAATGTAGATATCACAGGCTTTGTTCCAGAGTGCCGGGACAAATTCGCAGTCGGAAGGGATGCTCGCTTTGTCAAAGTGGCCGAACGCCAGGTGCAGAAGGTTGTGTGCCATCACATAGCACCATTGTTCCGGCGACAGGTTCGCCCGCATGTTGACGTAGATATTTCCATCTTTCGTAACACAGGCCAGACTTCCTTTTGCATTCAGATGGGAGGGCTTTGCAGTGATGTACCCATCCAGTTGATGGAACAGTGTATTTTTTTCCAGCAAACCAAAGCCGGCCTCCACTCTGCGGTACCCGGCCGGCTTTTCTTCTTCGCGGTAATACCTGCTTCGAACGTATGGCATCCTTTTCTCCTTCCTTTTTTCATCCGACGAGCCGCGGCAGATCACGGATGATTTCCATCATAAACCAGTCCGGCAGTGCCTCCGCTCCATCAGCTGCGACGGTCATCTGGGCGATTTCAAAATTGATCACTGCGAGTTCTTTGATCATGCCCTTGGCGCGGTACGCAAAGGAAAGCATGCCGCCGGAAATTCCCTGTTTGCTTTTCGGCAGTTCTGCAAGCAGTCTGGCGCGGAAGGACTGTGCGAGAAAATACAGCACATCCCGGTTTTCCGGCTTGTCCGGCCATTTTGCTTTCTGCGCGATAATGTCATCCAGGAGATGTGTGTTGCGCAGTGTTTTTGTGTAAGCAAGAAACATCCCCGCATGCTGTTCCAAGAGGCAGGCGTACGCCATCATTTTTAATGTTTCCTGCGAAATATCCTGCTCCCCGGCCCGGTATTCCTTCAACGCATCGCTCAGCATGTTCCAGGAACGCGGGGTGGAAAACGGTTCTTCGGTTTTCGGCGGTTCGGAAAAGAGGTGATCCGGCCGCTGAATGATATAGTCAATGACCCACGGATGGAGTCCTTCTGCCTGCGCCCACTTGATCCACTGTCCCACATCCGCTTTCAGCTGCACATGGAACATACGGTTTAAAAGGGCGGACGACATCGTTTTTACGATCGCGCTGTCCTCGGCACGGTTTCCTGCTCCGATCACAATGCTTCCCTCCGGAAGATGGTATTCTCCGATCCGCCGCTCATGGATCAGGGAATAGAAGGCTTTCTGCACTTCCTGCGTACAGGCGTTGAGTTCGTCCAGGAACAGGACATATGGCTCTTTTCTGGCGATCATTTTCGGCGGAAGGAATTCCGATGTCTCGCCCCGGATCTGCGGAATGCCAATGATATCCTCCGGCGCGAGCTGGCTTCCGAGGAGCGACACGCACGGCAGGCCGACTTCGTCTGCGAATTTTTCCACTAACGCGGATTTTCCGATGCCGGGTGCACCCCAGATAAAGACCGGCCGTACCGGCGCAACCTGAAGCAAAACTTCTAATAATTCATCCTGTGTCACACTGATTGGTAAATGCATCTGATGTACTCCCTTCTGTTTCGATCCTGTATCTTTTCAAAGCGGATATCCGCAATCCACTTTACCACTTGCTTAATTTGACTAAATCACTTTTTCTGCCCTGCCTTGATCTTACTGTGCTGCATTACAACGTGTCTCACCATATTTCTCTGTATTTTCCAGTTTCACTGTCATATTCCAGCACCGGAATTTTTCCACTCCGCCAGGTGGTTCCGTCGAGATAATAATGACTCTGACCGTCATGCCAGATACTGTCATATATTCTGTTTCCACTGATTTTTGCCGTGGAGATGTGACCTGCAATCACATCCTTATAGAATACTCCGCGGCTTACCGTTCTTTTCCCCACCATCAGCTCCTCGCTGGTCACGCACAGCCAGTCTTTACCGCCCCATTCGGCAATTCCGGCGTGCACCAGAATCTGGCGCTCTGTTTCATAAAAATAAGGAAGATGGCACATCCAGGTAATCAGTTCCCACGCATCTTCGAGCATCAGCCGTACTGCTTCTGCATTTCTGGAATCCTCTGAGAGGTGTGCTTCTTTTTCCAGAAATTCTCGAAAATGTTCTTCTTTCAGAAAGCTGTGCAGTGTTTCATAATCTCCATCTGCATCCGATGCCAGCCATTCCCGACTGCGATATTGTTCCACACTGCCGATATGCCGGTTGACATCTGCATATTCTTCCAGCCAGTCCAGCAGTGCTTTTTCATGATTTCCCATCAGGGCAATGACTTTTTCCGAACCATATTTTTCCTGCAATGCCCTGACTTTTTCCAGCACCGCCCGGCCATCTGGCCCATAATCTATGTAATCGCCCAGCAGAATCAGCTGGTTTTTCCCCGAAAGGTCTGTTTTTCTCAGAGCTGCCTCGAACGCCTCCAGAAATCCGTGAATGTCAGACATCATATATCGTTTCATCGCTTTTCCTCTGTTTGTTTATACATAGAAAGTTTCTTTCGTTTCCAGGCAAAGGCATCCCAGTCTTCCATTCTCGAAACCGCAGCCGCAGTCACACAGATAAACGTTTTCTTTTTTATTCTTCCAGATGGATCCATTTCCCATGTTCTGATGACCACAGACGGAAATATATCCATGCACTCCCTCATGAAGAAAAACCTTGTACCACAAATCTCCCATCAGATAATAGTTGTCCAGTTTCCATTTCCCCGGTTCTGCCGTACAGGCATGGGCAAGCAGATACGGCTGACTGTCTACCTCGATTTCCACCTGTACCGGCCAGGAAAGGATGCGCTCTGCGAGCTGCTTTAAATCAACTTCCGACAGGCGTTCCTGTAAAAGATGGAAGGAATTGTACGGATACGGCTGCAGGAGGGCGCGGTCTCTCTCATCCATTCCGTAATAGCGGAAAATGTAATTGGCAAGCCAATGATCGTGGTTGCCGCGGATCACAGTACATTTTTTCCCCAGCTTCAGTACCTGAAAATACACGCCTGCCGGGTCTGGATGATCCTTGCAGCGGTCAAACAAATCACCAAGCAGGTACAGGTGATCGTCCTCTTTGAGATCCATTTTTTCCAGCAATTTCATGAACCGCCAGCTGTCGTTATGTATATCTGTAATAATATAGTGCATCCAAAATTACTCCTTTTCTTTCACAACTTTCATGCTGTTCCTGCAATCTTCAAAGCTTTCGTAATCCGCTCATTTTTTCCAAAAACGGCTTTCCTGCTTGTGTTTTGGCATGTCCTGTTTCAAAAATCTTCCCGCTTGTTCTGCTGGTTCCGGATCCCGGTCTTCTGATACTAGCATCATGGAACGTCTAAAATCGTTCACCTGTTGTTGTCCGAACTGTAAAACTCTTCCCCCGTTTCCAGACAGATTGCCGCCAGCCTCCCTCCCGGGAAGCATGCGCCGCAGTCGATGGCGATGTGGTGATATTTTTTATAAATATACCCGGGATTATCATTTTCCGGAATCGTCTGCGTCGGTGTATGTCCTGTTACCAGATTTGTATCCGCAAAGTATTCCTTCTGATAATCTGGTCTGGCCCATACAAGATCGTGCAGGGAATATTCCTCGATCCTCTTTTCCGGTGTGAATCCACCCAGCCCTCCATGCACCAGCAGATACTGTTTTTCTCCCACTGTAAGCTCCTCATACAGACTGAAATCCTCCAGAAAATTCAGCACTTCCTCCCGCATCTCCGGATCCAGCGCCCGGAATTCCCGGATCGTAGAATCACCGCCGTTATACTTCCAGCGAACCAGGTTGTCCAGCAGTTCAGCATCCACTTCCTCGATGGCAAGATCTGTGATTTCCTGACAGAGAAACCGCAGACATTCCAGCGCCATCACCTCATGGTTCCCCACGATACAGAACGCATTCGGCATTTCCATCAGTTTCAATATCACCTTAATCGGATGCTCACCCCGGTCTAAAACATCCCCCAGAATATAGAGCGTATCTGTATCTTTCAACTCGATTTCTTCCAGCAGCTCCATAAATCTCTCATACTCACCGTGAATATCAGAAATAACGTAAGTAGCCATAAACAGAATCCTCCCTTTTTCATCCATACGAATCTGCATACGTTCTCCATTACCAGCTTATCTTACCATACTTCCTGTTTTTTACCGGACAAACTCTTGTCCCTCCTCTTTTTTGCATAATATACACTCTAGAGCGTGTCTGAAAAAGGCTTTTCGCAAGCTGCGAGTCCCAGTTTGCGGAAATGATTTTTCAGACACGCTCTATACATCTTCTATTGAAATTTCATTCATGCGAAATCCCCTTTTCTTGATACTATACCACATCTATTCTTTTCTTCATTGAACTACAAGTTTAATCCTCTTTTTCTTGTTGTTTTCTCGCATTCTACCAGCACTACGCGCTGTTTATACAGCGCCTTTTATTTCTGTACAATTTATTCTCTATATGCAAAAAAGGAACGTTCTATCCAAATCGTTCCTTTTTGTTTGTAGATTATTTTATTTTTCAAATTTCTCAATCACGCACGTATGCGTCTTCGTTTTCTTATCACAAACGCGTATTTGCCGAGTGCACAGTAATGCCCGCGTCCCCCCCTTCGTCATCCCACCGTCAGGCGCAAAAAATCTCCCGCCGCACAGAGCCTCTTGCCCTCCGAAACAGTGCCTGTCCGGGGACTTGTGCTCTGTGGGGCGGGAGGCCTTTTACACCGTCCGTCCCCTATTTACTTAATACCCCGTCGACCGCCGCTTTCCATCCGGCATATTTTTTCTCCCGGATTTCATCGTCCATCTTCGGTTCATACACACTTCGTTTCATATTTCCCGCGAGCTTCTCCAGATCATACACACCTGCCGAAATACCCGCCATATAAGCCGCTCCAATCCCGGAAAGCTCCTCCGCGTCCGGAATATTTACGCGTTTATTCGTAATATCACTCTGGAACTGCATCAGATATCCGTTTCGTGTCGGGCCGCCGTCTACACGGAGTTCCTCGATCCGCATGCCGGTATCCTGCTCCATCGCACGGACAAGGTCGGTGATCTGGTAGGCAATGCAATCGAGTGCCGCTTTTACCACCTCAGCTTTTCCTGTGGTGCGGGTAATTCCGCTGATCGATGCCGTTGCTTTCTCATCCCAGTACGGCGCGCCAAGCCCGGTAAATGCCGGAACCAGATACGTGCGGTCTGCCGGATTTGCCTCCCCTGCCAGTCCTTCCGTCTCTTTTGCCGAAGAAATCAGCTTCAGGTCATCCTTCAGCCAGGTAATCACAGCTCCGGTGTAGTTCAGGTTGCCTTCCAGCACATAGTCCACCTTGCCGCCTCTTCCCCACGCAAGCGAAGTCACAACGCCGTGACTGCTTTTAATCGGCTTGTCTCCAATGTTCATCATCAGCGAAGAACCCGTTCCGTACGTTGCCTTGATCATCCCCGGTTTTAAACAGCCCTGTCCGAACAGAGCCGCATGAGAGTCGCCTAATACACCACAGATCGGAACCGGCTCGGAAAACAATCCTTCCATCGTCGTGGTTCCATACACCGCATCGGAATCGCACACCCTGGCCAGCGCACAAGCCGGAATCCCGAACATCTCGCAGATCTTCTCATCCCACGCCAGTGTTTTCAGATTAAACAACTGCGTTCTCGACGCATTTGAAAAATCCGTCTTAAATGCATGATCTCCCGTCAGCTTGTAAACCAGCCAGCTGTCGATGGTGCCAAGGCAGAGCTCCCCGTCTGCAGCACGTTTCTGTCTTTCTTCTCCGCCGTTTCGAAGCAGCCACGCCATCTTTGCAGCAGGAAAATAAGCCGAAAGCTGCAGACCCGTCGCCTCGCGGATCTCCTCTGCGTGCCCCTGCTCCGCAATCTCCTGCGTAATCCCGCTTGCGCGTCCGCACTGCCATACAATGGCCTCTTCCAGTGGTTCCCCGGTCGCCTTATCCCAGATCGCCGTCGTCTCACGCTGATTGCTGATGCCGATTCCGGCGATTGTTTCCGGTGCAACACCGGACTCTGTCACCAGCGTTTTTACCGTCTGTACTGTATTTCGGTAAATCTCATTCAGATCATGGGACACCCATCCCTTTTCATTGACGATCTGCCGATGCGGCAGGTCGGTACGGCGGAGTAAATGTCCCTCCCCATCAAAGAGCAGCGCTTTCGTTCCCTGCGTGCTCTGGTCAATTCCGATGATATACCTTTTCTCCATTTTTCCAGCTCCGTTCCTAAAATTTTATAAATATCCAGATCCCCTTCTCGAATAACGCTGAATACACCCTGTTTTTCAGCATACAATGCGTCATTGTTTATTATCGCAGCGTTCACCCTGCCCCTATAGGCAAGATCTTTGGCGATTACCACACATTCCAACATCTTCCGCAGAACGATTTATTCCTGATTATTTCCGCAGAACGATTTGTTCCTGGTTATATAGAAAAAGTTCCTGCGTTCCCGGATTTTCTTCCGCCCAGGCACGCAGGAACATGGCATACGCAGACCTGCGGCAGTTTACAGTTCCCTGCGGGCTATCACATTCACCGCTGATTCCATTTCTGATTAAGCCAGTAATTCTTTCGCTTTTTTTGCAATGCCCTCGGCATTCAATCCATAATAGTCAAATACTTCTTTGGAAGTTCCCGTAATCACCGGCGCATCCGGCAGAGACATAGGAATGACTTTGCGCGGGCATTCCGCACCGACCACCTGGCTCACCATCGATCCAAGACCGCCGAATGGAGCGTGCTCTTCGATCGAAATGACAACTTTTGCCTTCTTTGCAGCTTCTACCAGGCCCTCTTTGTCCAGCGGTTTCACACAGTACATATCGAGCAGTCCTGCGCTGATTCCCTCTTCTTTCAGCATAGCAGCCGCATCGAGCGCCGGGCGGACCATCTCACCGCAGGCTACCAGTAAAACATCGGTGCCTTCCGAGAGAGCCGTTGCCCTATCCATCTCAAACGGGGTATTTTCTTCGCTGTAAATATCCGCAACGGCATTTCTTCCCACTCGGATATAAGCCGGTTTTTCATCGGTAAGGAGCGCCTCAACCAGTTTTGCTGTCTGGAAGCGGTCGCTCGGCAGATAAACGCGCATGTTCGGAATAGCTGCCATTGCTGCGATGTCCTGTGCAGAATGATGGCTCATGCCGAGTGCACCGTAGCTCACACCGCCGCTGATACCGATCAGCTTTACATTGGTGTTGGAGTATGCACAGTCAATCTTTGCCTGCTCATAGCTTCTTGTAGAAAGGAAGCACGCCGGAGATGCCGCAAATGCTTTCTTGCCGCATTTTGCAAGACCGGCAGAAACGCTGACCAGATCCTGCTCCGCAATACCCATCTCCACAAACTGCTCCGGATACGCATTTGCAAACGGTGTCAGGGAAGCACTTCCCCTAGAATCGCTGCAGAGCACCACGATATCTTTATCCGTTTCGGCATGTTTCATTAAAACCTCGCAAATGGCCTGTCTGTTTGGAATCTTATTCATGACAGTGCCTCCTTTCTCTCATCCAGATCCTTCATGATCTGTTCTACTTCCTCCGGTGTCGGCACTTTATGATGCCACTCCGCCTTATTTTCCATCACGGAAGAACCACAGCCCTTCGTTGTGTTTGCAATAATAACCGTCGGTTTTCCCTTGCAGTGTTTCGCCAGCTCAAACGCATGAACGAGCGCGTCCATATCGTTGCCCGGTACGGAAAGAACATTCCATCCGAACGCTGCCCATCTCTCCTCCTGGCTGTCCTGTTTCATGACATCCTCGGTATTTCCGGAGATCTGCAGACGGTTGCGGTCTACGATCGCACAGAGGTTGTCCAGCTTGTAGTTTCCTGCGGACATTGCGCCCTCCCAGACAGAGCCTTCTGCCAGCTCGCCGTCACCCATAACGGTGTAGACACGGTAATCTTTTTTATCCATTTTTCCTGCCAGCGCCATTCCCACGCAGACCGGAAGTCCGTGGCCGAGAGAACCGGAATTCATCTCGATGCCCGGCAGTTTATTGTTCGGATGGCCGATGTACGGGCTGCCGAATTTGGAGAATTTTTCGATGACCTCTTCCATCGGGAAGAACCCCTTTGCCGCAAGTACTGCATAATATGCCTCAACGGAATGACCTTTACTCATTACAAAACGGTCGCGGTCCGGGTCGTCCATGTTCTTAGGGCTGATGTTCATCTCTTTAAAATACAGCGCTACAAGCACATCAATGACACTCATGTCACCGCCAATGTGGCCGCCCTTGCCGGAAACTACCATTTCCACTACTTTCTTCCGCAGATCATACGCCAGACAACTCAATTCCTTGTATTCACTCATGATTTTCATTCTCCTCTTAAATATGCTTTGACATCTTCCTCGATCGGATCATATAAATCCGGGGCAATGCCGATGTATTTGCATGCTTCATACAGAACCGGCACAACGTTCTCGTGGATACCGACACAGTGGTGGATGTATGGTCCTTCCACGATTTTTGCCTCGAGGCGTTTCAGGTTCTGTACCTCAACCCATACGTAGGTTCCCTTCGTGTAAGGTCCCTCGACACCTTTTGCATTTCCAAGCAGCAGGGAGTACTCTCCGTTGTCTCCGTCGAAACGCGCCAGTGTCATTTCGCCTAATTTTGCCTGTGCCTCTACAGCGCCCGGATGGCTGAATGCCAGAGGATAACCGATCGTCGGTTTTTCCTGTGCAACAGAAATCGGCCACGGTCCGCAGTGCTGAAGCAGCTCGCCGTTCTCGTTGTCCGGGTGGCGCACCGTCCAGTCGGCAAAGAAGCTTCTCTTATCGTTTCTGCCGGCAGCCTCTACCATCAGAGCGGTGATGGCGCCATGGATATCGGTCTCACAGACGACCGGAATTCCCTCTTCGTTCAGCAGAGAGTTTGCCGCACACGGCATGATGCCAATCTCACCCTGCAGTGCGTTCCAGCACTGGATCGCGATAGCATTGCAGGAATATTTTGCAGCCAGATTCTTCATCGCAACCTTCAGAGCTGCTACATTTTCCAGTTCTTCCGGTTTGATCTTTACACACATATTGGTATTGCAGTATGCAACAACTTTTTCTACCTCGCTGCCCTCTGCTTTTACTTTTTTCATCTCCGCAGTCAGTTCCGGGAGCGGAATCGGGGAAAGCTGAATGTTGAATTTTTCCAGCAGCTCGCCCTCATTGCACATGGTGGACCAGAAATCGAACGGACGCGGTCCGATCTGAAGGATTCTGGTGTGGCGGAAGGTATCTACCACATTACATACAGCAAGGAAATCCTTGATGCCGCGCTCAAATTCCGGATCGGTCAGACGGCAGTTCGTCATATAGGTGAACGGAACACCAAAACGGCGCAGCACTTTTCCGGTTGCAAACAGGCCGCACTGGCTGTCGCGGAGACGCACACCGTTCTCATCCGGTCTCTCATCGCGCGGTCCCCAGAGGAGTACCGGAAGCCCCATTTCCTTTGCCAGTCTTGCACAGACATATTCCGTTCCGAAGTTTCCGTGCGGGAAGAAAATTCCCTTTACGTTTTCACGGCGGAATTTCTCCTGGATTTTCTCACGGTCCGCCTCATCGTAAAACAGACCCTCCTCATTGATGTCTGTGATATCGACAAATTCAACGCCGAGCTCTTTTAAACGCTCTCTCGTCAGGTTGGCGTATTTTACGGCATCCGGGGCACTGAAAATGCTTCTTCTCGTAGGTGCAAATCCGATCTTAATTGATTTCATATTCATTTCCTCCACTTAATTTTCTTTAAACTCTGCTAAATTATATCTTGAATTTCCCTGTTCTTTATGGCTCTTATATTACTAAATTCTTTTGAACTTGTCAACATCTATTCAGTTTTATTAAATCTTTTTTAGTAATTTATACAAAAAAGAATGGCTGTTTTTATGCATTTCTTCATATTTCATTTTTTTTACAGTTCAGAAGTTGACTTCTTTTTTAATTCATATTAAAATCAATGCATAAGTTTAATATTTTTCAGATAAATACTGAAATAAATTTCAACATCCCGCATGCACAAAACAAACGAAAGCACCATGCGGGCTGATTTTATCGAACAGGAGCTGAAATCTTATGAATATTTCTGCGAAAGAACTGGCAAAGCTGATCAACGTATCGCCTGCCACGGTTTCTATGGTTTTCAATAACAAACCCGGCATCAGTGATGCCACAAGAGAGCTGGTTTTAAAAACTGCAGCCGAGTATGGCTATGCGCCGAAAAAAAATGAATCCTCCGGCGCTTCCTCCCGCATTATTCAGCTGGTCAATTATAAGAAGCACGGAAAGGTCGCTGCCGACACGCCGTTCTTCTCCCAGCTGACCGAAGGAATCTCCACCGAATGCACCCGCCAGGGCTGTGCGCTTCATATCTCCTATTTTTATGAGACCATGGATATTGACAGCCAGCTCGATGCACTCCGCGCTGTGGACTGTGAGGGCATTCTTCTTCTTGCAACCGAAATGGCTCCGTCCGATTTCCGCAAGTTCCGCGATTTTTCTGTTCCGATCGTTGTCGTGGACTGCTATTACGATGAGCTCGATTACGACTGCGTTCTGATCAACAACATCCAGGGGGCGTTCAACGCCACGAATTATCTGATTCAGTGCGGACACAAAAACGTGGGCTACTTTCACTCGAGCCTCGACATCAGCAACTTCTCCGAACGCGCCGACGGCTACTACAAAGCGCTCCGTGCAAACGGTATCAGCACCTCACATCCATATGTCCACCCGGTTTCCCCGACCTCGGACGAAGGCTACCGCGACATGCTGCGCCTTCTCGAGTCGAAAGCGCCGATCGCGGATGCTTACTTTGCCGATAATGACATCATCGCGGCGGCCGCCATGCGTGCACTGCGTGAAAACGGCTACCGCATCCCGGAGGATGTCTCCATCATCGGCTTTGATGACGTTCCGATGTGCGATATGATGGTTCCGCCGCTTTCCACCATGAAGGTCAGAAAACGCGAGCTTGGCGCCACTGCCGTCCAGCGCCTGCTTGACCGCGTGGCCGATCCGAAACGCGAATGTCTGAAAATGTGCATGGCAACCAAACTGGTGAAGCGCCAGAGTGTTTCCAGACGTTAAAGCTTTTTGGATGAGGCTGTCGTCCAGCGCGTGTCTGAAAAATCATTTCCGCAAACCGGAACTCGCAGCTTGCGAAAAGCCTTTCTCAGACACGCTCTGTACGGCAGCCTCACCTTTTTATTTTGAAAGGAGTTTTTTTCATGCAATCTGCAAATGACCTGAAACAGCTTTTATTCAGTATCAATCACAAAAGCTATCCCGCCTATAAATCTACCCGCGGTGCCTATCAGTTTCCGCGCTACACACTCTCCATCGACCACGTGCAGGGCGATCCGTTCGCCGCTCCATCGCGCGTCAGCGTTCATGTGAATGGAAGAACTGCCGCTTTCCCGGCATCACTCTATGATACGTATGAAAAGCGCGTCGCCCTCCAGGATTACCTGCTGCGCCAGTTTGCGCGCGCTATCGCACCGTATTCGTTCCGCGCAAAGGGCTCCGGCAAAAGTGGTCTGCTTGGGATAAGCCGCTGCGGGCAGGAAATTCTGGAGCGTACTGCCTGTGTTCTGAATCCTTCCGACGGCAGTCTTATCGTCAACATGGAAATCGGCTTTCCGGCTAACGGCCGCACCATCGCCTCGCAGGAGCTGATCCGCATTCTTTTCGACTTTCTTCCCGGCTGCGTAGAAAAATCACTGTTCTACCGTGCTCTGGATCCAAAAGCATGTGCCAATGTCGCCTATCTCTGTGAGGATCAGCAGGCGATCCGTTCCGCATTAAAAGAAAAAGGGCTTACTGCCTTCATCGCCGACGGCTCCATTCTCCCGCGCGAGACCGGTGTTTCCGATCTGCCGATGAAGCACGCCGTTCCGTTTACCTCACCGGAATCCCTGCGCGTTACCCTCGATCTTCCAAACCGCGGACCTGTTTCCGGCATGGGAATTCCACTCGGTGTCACACTGATCGTAGGCGGAGGCTTCCACGGAAAATCTACCCTTCTGCAGGCTCTTGAGCGCGGCGTATACAACCACATCGCCGGGGACGGCCGTGAATATGTCATCACCGATGCAAGCGCCGGAAAGCTCCGCTCCGAGGACTCCAGAAGCATCAGCAATGTCGATATCTCCCTCTTCATCCACGATCTTCCCGGAAAGAGCGACACCACCTCATTTTCGACTCCAGATGCCAGCGGAAGCACCTCGCAGGCCGCCAACGTGATCGAGGGCATCGAATCCGGCACGAGCCTCTTTCTGATTGATGAGGACACATCCGCCACCAACTTTATGGTGCGCGATGAGCTGATGCAGCGCGTCGTTGCCGACAGCGAAGAACCGATCACACCGTTTATCAGCCGCGTGCGGGATCTGTATGAGAAGCTCGGCATCTCGTCGGTTCTCGTTGCCGGAAGCTCCGGTTCTTACTTCCATGTGGCAGACACTGTCATTCAGATGAAAGAATACGTTCCTTATGACATTACGGATCGCGCAAAAACCACAGCCGCGGAATTTCCGCCGTTTACTGCCTCCATACGCCCTTTTTCCGTTCCAGCCTTTCACCGCTGCCCGCAGCCGGGTAAAGGCCTGACGGGAAGTGACCGCACGAAAGTCAAAGTGATGGGACGGGAATCCATCCTCATCAACAAATCTCTGACGGATCTGCGCGCCATGGAACAGCTCACGGACAGTGAACAGCTGAACGGGCTGGCTGCGCTTCTTTTAGAAGCAGCGGAGCACAAGATGGACGGTAAGAAAACACTGGTGCAGGTGGTGGATCTGCTGGAAAAACAGATGGATGAAAAAGGTCTTGCTTCTCTTCTCGCCCCGGGAAGGCCAGGCGATCTGGCACGGCCGAGACGGCAGGAAATCTTTGCATGCCTGAACCGGTGCAGGGAACTGCGGTTCTGAGAAAATTTGTAACAATTCAGAGCCATAAAAAATCTTCAGGCAAACCTTGTTCTTTTCAGAATCTATCGGTTTGGCTGAAGATCTTTTTTATCTTTTATTTTTCAATTATTTATTCCCCGCAGATCCGCAGAATCGCCTCCGCGAAGATCACAACGCATTCTTTCAGGCATTCGATTTCCACGAACTCGTCTGCTCCGTGCATACGGTTGTCGACTTCAAGGTCTGCGCATCCAAACGCAACGCCGTTTTTCAGATGATGCACATACGTTCCGCCGCCGATCGCAAATGGTTTGCCTGGTTTTCCAGTGACATCCGTGTAGCACTGCAGCAGGGTCTGGACAAACGGGCTGTCGGCCGGGACGTGGTGTGGTGGGAACATTCCGCTGCCTTCCATGGAGAAGCCGCCTTTTTTCATGTTCTGCCCGGCGGTATCGTACAGGTTTTCTTTTGTCGCGCAGATCGGGGCGCGGCAGTCGTAGGAACCGGTCAAGGTTTTACCGTCGTAGTTCATAAGGTCGAGGCTTAAGGTGAGCTCGCCGGACTCTTCATCTGACATGGCGACACCGAGGCCTGCGCCTTTGCCGTCGCCGTGCGGGTAAACTTTTGCAAGGAAACTGATGTCGTTTTTCAGTTCACTCTCTTCCATTCCAACGGATGCGAGAAGCTGCAGCAGTGCGGTCAGTGCGTTGTTACCCATTTCCGGGGTGGATGCGTGGGCGAAGGCACCGCAGGCGGTGATTTTTATATTGCCGTTTTCGGTGTCTTCCAGAACGAAGGAAACGCCGGTCTTCTGCTCAGTCTCGTCAGCGCAGGTTTTCAGGTCTTCTTTTGCCATGCCGGCAAGCTCTGCATATGCTTTGCCTGGTACAACGTTCAGTTTGGTGCCGGCCTGTAAGGATACGAGGCGCACGCCTGTCGTTCCGGCATCGGATGTTTTTTCGAAGTGGCCGCGCATGCCGCCTTTTTCAATGTTGATGACCGGGAATTCGGCATCCGGTGAGAAGGTGCATGGTGCTTCCACTTCTTTCTTATAATAATATTCGAGGTCAGAGCTTCCACACTCCTCGTCGGAACCGAGGACAAGACGGACATTTTTCTTTAATGGGTAACCGAGTTCTTTGACAGCGCGCATTGCGTAGATAGCTGCGATCGCCGGTCCTTTGTCGTCTGCGGTTCCGCGGCCGAACATTTTTCCTTCTTTGATGAGCGGGGTGAATGGATCGGTCTCCTGCCAGCCTTCGCCTGCCGGTACGACATCGAGATGGGCGAGAATATCAAGGCCCTTTTCTTCCTGATTAAAGTCAGCTGCAATCGCGTAGTTGTCGTAGTTGGTTACGGCAAAGCCGTATTTTTCCAGAATTTCGATTCCCTGCGCCAGTGCTTCTGCCGCCGGTGCGCCGAATGGTTTGCCTGGCTCTGCCGCCTGTTTTTCGCTTGGAATCCGGATCAGGCTTTTCAGATCCTCGATCATTTCGGATTCGTGGTTTTCAATATATGTTCTCAATTCTTCTTTCCGCATCGTAACTTCTCCTTTTCTCTTCTCTGGCACCGTCGCAGTGCCGTTCTTTTCCTATCATAACGCAGAAAGAGCAGAAAATCCACATTTTCTGCTCTTTTGCCAAATAATCATTTGTTTTTGTCCAAATTGACTGTAATTTCATAATAATCGCACGGATGCGCCGTAAGCCCCGTCACGCCCTCGCCGGATACCATCGACATTTTGAGGTGTGATGCGAAGAAAAACATGTGGTCATCCAGCAGCGTCTGCGTCATCTCGATGGCCAGTTCAGTTCGTTTTTCGGTATCAAACTCGCCGCTTAACTGCTGCTCCAGCATCTCGAGTGTCTCACTGTAATAACCGCCGCGGTTCTTGGAGGAATCCTGCAGGCAGTGCGTTGTAAAGAAATACTCGGGATCGCCCGTCGGTGCGCTGACAAATGCGCTGACATAAACATCCCAGTTTCCTTTTTTCAGCAGTTCCAGATGATTTGCCGTGCACTGGATCTGTACTTCGATTCCGATTTTCTTCAGCGATGCCTGTGCACTCTCCGCGAGAAGCGGCAGTTCCTGGCGGCTCGGATACGTGAGCCAGCAGATGGTCAGGCGTTTTCCGTCTTTTTCCACGTAGCCGTCGCCGTCCTCATCAGTCCAGCCTGCTTCAGCCAGCAGTTCTCTGGAATACTCAAGATCATAGGACTCCTCCTGCACTTTGCTGTCGCCGAATGCAAAGTAAGAGGGGAACGGGCCTTCCGCCACGCTTCCGTTTCCTTCCATCAGCGTATTCACAAAGCCCTCCCGGTCGATCGCTCCGATGACTGCCTCGCGCACGCGGTCGTCCTGCAGCACCTCGGATGATCCGTTGAACTGTCCGAAGAAGGTACGCGACGTATCCGCCGAAGAAATCGTGTATGGTTCATCGCGGAACAGGATCAGATTGGAATACGGCAGGCCGTACGCCGCGTCGAGCTCGCCTGACTGTAATGCCATCGTCATCGTATCGCCGTCGCGGATCGTTTTTACTTCAATCCGGTCGAGCTTTGGCGTTCCGTTCCAGTAATTGTCATTTTTCACGAGCGTCAGTCCCTGATCCGTCTCCACCTGTACTGCGCGGTACGGGCCGGTTCCGGCGACATTGCCGTCATCCGTCACACCTGCCTGCATATCAATGATGCATCCATATGGGTCAGACAGATAATTCAGAAGCGCCGGGACAGGCTGTTCGGTGTGAATCGTTACGATCAGGCCGTCTGCCTCGATGCTCTCAATTTTCAGATCCCCGCGTGCACGGTCATGTACTGCGATCAGATCCTCGAGACATTCTTTGACCGCCTCCGCGTCGAGAGTGCGCCCACTTGTAAAGGAGATGCCTTCATGCAGTGTAATCCGCCATGTTGTATCGTCCACAAGCTCATAGCTTTCTGCCAGCCATGGCTCGATCTCCATAGAATCGGAATAATGAAACAGCGTCTCACCGATCCCATAGCGGATACACGCCCAGCCGGAATAGCCGTTGTGCGGGTTGACATCGGACTCGTCGTTTTCGGCGTTGAATGTCGTGTCGCCGTATACGAAAACTTTTTCATCTGTACCATCTGCCGCTGTGCTCTGACAACCGGAAAACAGTACCACCGCCAGAATGCCGCACAAAACATATGCAATTTTTTTCCTTCTGCCGTTCTTTCTCTGCATTCTGTACTTCTCCTGTTTTCGCAAATGGCACCACCATTTCCGCTGTCTGATTTTCTGTTTCAACAGTTTTCTCACAGACTATACTCCATCAACAGTTTCGTATATTCCTCTTTCGGGTACTCCAATACCTCCCGCGTCTCCCCCTGCTCCACGATTTTTCCCTGCCGCATGACAATCACACGGCTGCAGAGTTCCCGCACCAGCGCAAGGTCGTGGCCGATCCACAGCATCGCAAGTTCTTCTTCCCGCTGCAGTTTTTTCAGCAGTTGAACGATCTGCGCCTGTACCGCCGCATCGAGCGCACTCGTTGCCTCGTCGCAGATCAGAAGAGACGGCTGCACAGCAAGAGCCCGCGCAATTGCGGCTCTCTGGCACTCTCCGCCGCTCGTCTCGCGGGGATAGCGTTTCGCCGTTTCCGGGGCAAGCTCCACTTTTTCCAGCAGTTCCGGCAGACGAAGACAGGCTTCTTTCCGGCTCATTCCCTGATTCCGAAAAGCTTCCAGAATCCCGGTTTCGAGCGTCTGCATTGGATCGAAGGAATCCTGCGGGGTCTGGAAGACCATCTGTATTTTCCGGTAAACTTCGCGCTGCCGCCTGCCTTTTCTTCCGAGGATTTCCTCGCCTTCCAACAGAACGCTGCCTGCATCCGCCTGGACCAATCCGGTGATCAGACGGGCCGTCGTGCTTTTTCCGCATCCGCTCTCCCCGATCAGGCCAAGACATTCACCCGCATCCAGTGTGAAGCTGATGCCGTCCACGGCGGCAAATTCCGTTTCCCGGCCGGTTCCAGCAAAGTTTTTGCTTAAGTTGTTTACTTCCAGCATGTTATGATTATGCATCGTTCTTCCCTCTTCCCGGCACAGCCGCAAGGAGATTTTTTGTATATTCGTCCTTTGGGTGATCGAAAACCGTCCTTGTCTCCCCCTGCTCCACGATGTTTCCATCCTTCAAAACAGCAACCCTGTCTGCCATCTGCTCGAGAACCGCAAGATTGTGCGTCACCAGCACCATCCCCGTCTGCTCTTTCTGCTGCAACGCCTGAAGCTCCCGCAGCACCTGCGCCTGCGAAACCACATCGAGTGCACTCGTCGGCTCGTCCGCCAGAAGAAGCGACGGATGCAGCAGCATTACGAGCGCAATCCCGACGCGCTGGTTCATGCCGCCGGAGAGCGACGATGGATAGCTGTTCCAGATCGTCTCGCCATCCGAAAGCCCCATATCCGCAAATCGCTGGAGCGTCATATCTTTGATTTCTCTGCGGCTTTTTCTGCCAGACATTCCCCCAGAAATCGGGGTGATGAATCCGCAGCGTTTCTCATGGGCGCGCACGCTTTCACAGATCTGTGTTCCGATTTTCCGGGTCGGACAGAATGATGCCCCTGTATTCTGGAAAATCATACCAATTTCTGAACCACACAGACTCCGCAGCTTCTTTTCGGACATGCCCGTCAGCTCCTCTCCGCGAAATGTGATCTGCCCGCCGGTGATGGAACCATTCTTTCCCATCAGCCGCAGGATCGCTCGCAGCAAGGTACTTTTTCCACTGCCCGACTCCCCGGCGATGCCGACGGTTTCTCCTTTTTCGACGGAAAAACAGATGTTATTTAAAATTTGCTCCCCCTCATAACAGACAGAAAGGCCGCTGATTTCCAGCAGTTTTTCGCTCATGTTTTTGCTCCCTTTGTTTCCATTTTCGTTTGCCCCTTATCCCTGATCCACCGTTTTCCGTACCGCCTCACCAAGCAGATTGCAGACAAGAACGGTCAGAAAAATCGCCAGTCCCGGCGCCAGAATGACCCAGGGCGCGGTCTGCAGCATACTTCTTCCGTTGCTCATCATCGCTCCCCACTCCGCCGACGGCGCTTCCGCACCAAGGCCGAGGAAGGACAGACCCGCGATTTCCAGCATCATCGTTCCGATATCAAGCACCGCTGTGACAATCGTCTGCCCCGCAAGATTCGGCAGAATATGGCGTCTGATCATCTTCCATGTTCCGTTTCCTGTAAGGCGCGCCGCCGCGATGAACGGCATGTGTTTCAATGCCAGCACACGGTTCCGTGCAAGCCGTGCATATTTCGGCCAGGAAACAAGGATCAGCGACACAACGGCTCCCGTCATGCCGCTCTGCAGAACGCCGGAAAATGCGATTGCAAATACCATACCCGGAAAGGCCAGAAAAATATCGGAGATCTGCATCAGAACCGTATCCGTTTTACCTTCCAGCCAGCCGCTGAAAATTCCGGCGAGTGTTCCGATCAGAGCGCTTGCCGCAACGACAAGAAGTGCTGAAAAAATGCTGACCCGCGCGCCGGAGAGAATCCTTGAAAACAGATCTCTTCCATAGCGGTCCGTCCCCATCCAGTGCGCCGCGGACGGCGGAAGAAGGGACAGTTCCAGATTCTGCTCATACGGATCGTACGGTGCCAGATGGGCCGCACACGCGGCAAACAGCAGCAGCGCACCGGCGAGGATGCCATAAAAAAGGATCTTTCTTTTCTGTTCTTTTTTCATCGCATTCCCTCCAGCTTCGCCCGCGGATCCAGTGCACCCATCATCAGATCAGCAATGAGATGCAGCAGCAGATAGATCGCCGCCATCCACACCAGATACGCCTGGATCACGGGAATATCGTGCATGGAAACGGCATCCACGGCCATTTTTCCGACACCATTCCACATGAAAATCGTCTCAACGATGGCGGTTCCTCCAAGCAGCGAACCGGCGGATAAGAATAGCAGCGTGACCATCCGAAGCAGCACGGATTTTAATACATTTCCGAACAGAATCCGGTTTTCACTTAACCCACGTGCCCGTGCACCCGCCACGTACTCCTGCCCCAGCTCTGCAAGCACGGCAGAACGCACCTGACGGGTGTATTTTGCCGTCATCGAAACCGCAAGCGTCGCCGCCGGAAGCACACAGCTTTTCCATCCCTTTCCCATACTGAGAACCGGAAAAAGATTCCATTTCAGCGAAAAGAAATACAAGAGAAGAAGTGCAGTGAAAAACCCCGGAAACGAATTACCTGCAAAGCAGAACAGGCTGATACTGCGGTCCGCCCACGTATTCTGATATTTTGCACTTAAGATACCGAGCGGAAACGAAAGACAGACCGTCATGGCAAGCGCCAGCGCCGCAAGTGCAATCGTTGCGGGCAGTTTTTCGCAGAAGCTTACAAGCACCGGTTTGCCGGAAACGTACGACTCCCCGAAGTCACCGCGCAGGGCGTTTTTCAGCCATTGCAGGTACTGGACAGCTTTCGGCTCATTCAGTCCCAGCTCCTCCCGCATCGCTTCTTTTTCCGCCTCCGACATCACGCCGCCGCTGCTGCTCTCTTTTAAATCCACCGCATCGACCGAGGAAAGTCCCGTCAGCAGAAAAGCGAGAATCGTCACGCCGAGGAATACCGGAATCAGGCGAAGCAGTCGTTTTAACAGATATTTTTTCACAAATACTCCTTTACTGCTTCACGGCACAAATCGAAAACATCGGTGCCGGGTTATAGAACTCGTCTTTTTCCAGATAAATGCGTTTTCCAAGGCTCGTATCAATGCGGATTTCTCCCGCTGTGTTTTCGCACAGCACCGCCACATCGTACGCCGGCCGGTTTTTGCGGCTGATCGGGAGCTGTGATTTGATCCGTTCGCACTCTTCGAGCATCTCGTTTCCAACCTTGAAATGGGCATGCGCCTCCGGAAGTCCCTTCGTATCGGCAACGTCTTCTTTTCCGTAATTGGCATCGAAGTTCAGCAGCACACCGCCCGTTTTCAGCACACGCATCCACTCGCCGTAAGCATGCTCCGCATTCGGCAGCGTCCACGTCAGGTTTCGGGAAATGACAACATCGAACGTTTCATCCGCAAACATCGGATTTTCCGCGTCCATGACCTGGAAGCAGCAGTCGGCATTCTCTTCTTCGGCGAGCTGGATCGCATTCTCAATCATCTCTGGTGTCAGGTCGATGCCGAAGACCTCGTGGCCCTCTTTTGCCAGCAGGATCGAGAAAAATCCGGCTCCGCAGCCCACATCAAGGATCTTTAACCGTCTTCCCGCCGGGATCTGTTTTTCAATCTCTTTCATCCAGCGCTTCGCAATCGGGTTTGCAAGTTCGGAGCGTCTCTGCTCTAAAAAGTTCTCGCTCCGCTTCTCCCAGTAATGGACAATCTGCTCTTTGCGGTCGTCGTACTCCGGCTCGCGCACAATTCTTCCGTAAGCAACGACAGGGCCCCCTTCTGTTACCATATCGCCCGGTTTTGCCGCCGGATACCAGAGGCCGTCTTCGGAAACCCCCTGATATTTTTCGCCGCGGCGGACGGTCACATCACCAAGCTGGAAGGGCTGCTCTGCGCTTTTTTCCGCGCGCACCAGAAACATCGGTGTCGATGCATAGTTCAGTCTCTCTTCCTCGCTCCAGACGCGCTTCCAGATTTCGGAATCGGTCTGGATGGAACAGACGCCGAGGGATTCGAGCACCTTCGTATCCCACGCCGGCCGTTCCATCGCAGAGAGCGGCACCTGGCGCGCAATATTTTCCATGCGGTCAATGTCCGTGCACAGATAATGATCGTCGAGCTGCTGCTCTTCCACTTTCTTCCGGTCTGCCTCGTACGCTTCTTTTTTCTCCTCGTCATAGAGATAACCGTACCAGTTCGCATCAAAATTGAGCAACACGCCGCCCGGTTTCAGGACACGCATCCACTCTTGGTATGCCTGCTCCGGCTTTTCCAGATTCCAGGTCAGATTTCTGGAAATGACAACATCAAAGGTCTCATCCGCAAACTCCAGATTCTGTGCATCCATCCGCTGCAGCGTCACGCGCTCCAGACCGTATTTCGTATATTTTCCCAGATTCTCTTTCGCCTTTTCCAGCATCTCCTCCGTGTAGTCAACAGCCGCCACCGTATAACCTGCCTCCGACAAAATCATCGGGAAGAATCCCGGGCCGGTTCCGATATCGAGAATCTTCATCTCTTCTTTCTTTTTCTCTGGAAACTGCTCCTCTAATACATGCAGCCACGCTTCTCTCTGGCTTCCCGCCAGTTCTTTTTCATTGACCTCAGAATACCCCTCCGCACGGGTTCCCCAGTAGGAGGCAATTTCCTGTAATAATTCCTGTTCCATATCTTCCGCTTCTTTCTTCTTTTTCTTAACTTTCCCGGCGCGGTCGTTCTCCAACCGCTCAAATATCCCTTTACTCTACCAAAAATCGGCCTTTTTCACAAGCCCCCACGGGGGATATTCTTAACGCCGGCGCAGGGTATTCAGGTGATCGGCGGCGCGGATCTGATTATCTGCGGACGTCAGACAACCGACGGCGATACCGCGCAGGTCGGCCCTTTGATTGCGAAACATCTGACGATCCCGCATGCCGCCTGGGTCGCAGAGGTTACCGATGTCACGGATCATTCCATCACCGTCCGTCAGGATCTTGTGAGTGTTTCCCAGGTTTCCGAACTCCCTTATTCGTGCCTGATTACCATCGAGTTTCTCGAGCGCGAGCTGATCGACATTTTGTTTCCGGATATTTTTAAAGGAGAACCGTCATTCACTCGGTTCTCCTTTATATTGCCAGAATACCATCAGCTTTCTTGTCGCCGTATCCTCGCTGTATGTATATTTTACGGACCCGAGTCCGTAATAGCTGCAAAGATAGCCGGAAGCCTTATCGAGAAGCTCCGGTCGGGCTTCCATGACCTGTGCCATCAAATCATCGGTGGCAAATTTAAATTCGGAATACTCTTTTGTCTCTTCAATATCCGTCTCCATTTCCCACAGAATCTGCGTCGCATCAAATGTATCCATGTACCGGCCGATCTGGCGGTAATATTCGAGGTCATCTGCATTGCACGCCGGGAGCGTCAGATTCGCATCCGCCTGATGCGTGTCCGAAAATTCCGCATCGGAAACGCAGAGAAAATCGTAGTAGATCAGGTCGTCCGGCAGATTGTACTCGCCGCTCTCGCCCTCTGCGAATACCGGATCGCCCCAGGTTACATCGACGTTGTAATAATTGTCTCCGCACTTTACGATATTCCAGCCGTGCGCCTCGCCGGTGTCTGTCGTTCCCGTCACATAAATGACCGGGATGTCCAGGCGGTTCATCAGATACTGGAACGTTCTGGCATAGCCTGCGCAGACCGTCTGTCCGTTCACAAGTCCGCTGTAGAGTGTCTGATTCTCCGGCGCATCTTTCACATAATCAATCTGCCGGATACATTTTTCAAAGACAGCCTTGATCTTCCCATAGTCATCCATCGAACGGTCGATATCACTTAAGAAATCGTTTCCCGACCCTTTGATCTGGGTCTGGCGTCCTGTGATCTCCTCCGCAGGAATCGTGTATTCCGGAACTACCTCGCAGTAGTTCTTCGGCTCGCCGTATCCCGTGACATGTGATGCTCCGTTGATCCAGCAGTACTCCGGGTAATCCATATAGACCCATCCGTAAACCTCCGCCGTCACATCGGGATCGCCGCCTTTTGTGATGATGGTTTCCTGGTGTTCCGCGATTCCCTGCACCAGTTCGCGGTAAATCATCTGTCTGTTTTCATCGAGCTGGCTGTAATAATACCGCTTCGCCAGCTCCTCCTCATCTGTATTTTCCGCCTGAAACTGTGTTGCGCCATTCTCTGACAGACCATTGTTTTCGTCTGCCGTCTGTGAAGCAGTGCTGCTGTCCGCTCCGCTTCCGTTCTGCGCGGGATCGCTCTCATCAAATTCTCCGAATACCAGATAAGCCGCCAGCAGGACAAGCATAAGCGGAAGCAGCGCCCGCAGCGGTCTCTTCCGTCTTCGTCTGTGTCTTCTCTTTGCCATTCTTCTTTTCTCCCAGATACGTTAAAACGCCGTCACACAGTGCATCCGCCACCTTTTTCTGGTACTCCTTTGTGTTCAGGAGCGCTTCCTCCTCCGGATTTGAGAGGAATCCGCACTCGCAGATCACCAGCACTGCGTCTGTCTTCTTCAGCATGTAATACGTTTTGTTTCCCTTGGCTTTCCTGTGATTCGCCGGATCGAGCCCCGCGACCAGTGCAGCCTGCATGCAGAGCGCCAGTTTTTCGCCTTCTTTTGAATCCGTATAATAAAACACCTGCGCCCCTTTGACCGCCGCATCCGGGTAGCTGTTCTGGTGAATGCTGATCACACAGTCCGGCTTTTTTTTATGAATCAGCTGCACGCGCCGCTGCAGATCCTGCACTTTCGCATTCACGGCTCCCGGATCGGAGAGATCATCCTCCCCTTCCCGCGTCATCACCACAAGGATTCCCTGCTTTTCCAGCTTCTTTTTCAGCAGACGGGCAATCGCAAGGTTGATGTCCTTTTCTTTGACACCGTTTGCCCCGATTTTGCCGGGATCGTCGCCGCCGTGGCCGCTGTCCAGCACCACTACTTTTGTGGCTGCCTTCTGTGCTGCCACCAGCCGTGCGCCCTCGCGGGACAGAACATACGCCGCCGAAAGCAGAATCACCGCCATCAGCCATTCCAGTTTTTTCCCTTTTTCCAAATGAAAAGCCCCCTGCTGCAAATTTCCTTTCTTGGTCATTTTATGCAGCAGCGGGGCAGGTTACAACTCTTATTGCTTCCGGTTACTCTTCCTCATCTTCTTCATCATGCGCGCGATTCGGGATTTCATCCTCTTCTTCGTCGTTGTCATCATCGAGATAATCCGGCTCATTTTCGAAATCGATGACTGCGGAATTTTCGACGATTTCGTCTTCTTCCTCTGCTTCTTCTGCGGTATCTTCACTGCCTGGCTCTGCGGCTGTTTCTTTTGCCTCTCCGGGAAAGATACTTTTTACCGGATCTTTCATGAAGGTTTCCACTTCCGACGCAGAACGTTTCATCTCCTCACGCATTTTTTCGATGCCGGCAAAAGCCTCCTCAAAAATTCTGCGGTTCTTCTCGAGTACACTTGTCATGGTTTCCATCTCGGCGTAAATCTTCTGGTATCTGGTGTTGGCTTTCTGCAGTTCCGCGTCCATATGGCTCTGGATTTCTTCTGCTTCGGCCTGCAGTTTTTCTTCATAAACAGCAGCCAGTTCCTCGCCCTTCTGACGTGCGCTCTCTACCATGTATTCGCACTGTTCCTTCGTCTCGCGGCGCTGCTTTGCACAGGATTCCTTTGTCTCCTCCCTCTGTTTCCGGCAGGACTCGTTTGTCTCCTCTTTCTTTTTGCAGCACGCCTCATCCGTTTCCTCCGTTTTCTCGCGGCAGGACTCGTCCGTTTCTTCGTTTTTCCGGCGGCAGGCTTCCTCGGTCTCTTCTTTTAGCTTTCTGCAGCTCTCCTCTGTTTCCTGTGTCAGTTTTTTCGCTTTCACCTGTGCCTCAAACACAAGGCCGCTGATGCTGTCATAATTGTCGATATAGCTCTGGTATTTCTCATGAATATTTTTTTCGAGCTCCTCGATTTTATCCTCACGCTCGCGGATCTTGCGGTTCAGCTTCTCGATTTCCTGCTCGTTTTCCTCGATCTTCGCTTCCAGTTTCTTCTGAGCGGCATACGCCTGATCTTTCAGGTTCTGCACTTTCGTCATGACATCGTCCTTATCGAAACCGCCCATCAGCGTTGTTTTAAATAATTCTTCGTGATTGTTTTCTGACATGTATACTCCTCCTTCGTGCCCGGGCTTTTATCATTCCCCTTATCCTTCCCGGACTCCTCGTCAACTGTTTGTTTCAATATATTCTGAAATCAGACTCCAGACGTCTGCGCACTCGAATCCGAGCTTCCACTCTGCCACTCCGGCGAGATCAGCGCTTTGGATCACTTTCAGTTTTTCCTCCATGGACTGCTCATCCTCCATCCAGATCGTGTATCTGGCATCGGAAGTTTCTACCGTTGCCACATTCTGGCCAAGGGATGCATCCCAGGTTTCTGTCATCTGATTCTCTTTGGCATAGTTTTTGGCGCCATCCATGCCCAGCACCTCGCTGGTAATGGCGCTCTGTCCGAACTTTTCCGTCCAGACACGGGTATAAAACGGGATTCCGCAGATCACCTGATCGGCAGGCATCACCCGCGTCATCTCCTCCACGGCCTGCTGTACGAACGGGAGGGATGAAACAGAGCCTGCCTCCTCGCTTCCCGCGAAATGCTCGTCATAGGCCATGACAATCATATAGTCCACAAATCTTGCCTGCTCGCCGCGCTGATAATACATCGTGTAAGCCTGCGGTACCGGCGTATCGACCGACACCACAAGATTCTGTGCATGCGCTGCGCTCGTCAGTTCCCGCAGAAACTGCAGGTAATGCGGGATTCCGGCCTCTTTCAGATTCTCGAAATCCACGTTGATGCCGTCCATGCCGCACGATGCTGCCTCGGCGAGCAGCTGCTCAATGATTCTGCTGCGCACGGATGCGTAGGCAAGATCGGTTGTTTCGTCAAATGCTTCATTAAAGTTATCAATCAATCCCCAGACTTCCCGTCCCGCGTCATGCGCCAGTTTCACGTAATCGGCGCTCGCAAGGCTGGAAATCGTACCGGTTTCGTCTGTCACGGAAAACCAGGTCGGTGAAATCACGTTCACGCCGGTCATTTCTGCTGTCATCTCTGCCATCGCGTCGTTCGACTCGGTCGATGTGCTCTGATGCCAGACCAGATTGATTTTGTGATCCCGTGTAATTCTTTCATAGGAATCTTTCTTTGCCGTCCGCGCTTCGATGGCCTCCGGCTCGGAGATATCCTCTGTCTGGATGTATCCGGTATAGCCGTCCGCCGTCATGACTTTGCACCAGTTGTCCAGATTTTCCAGATACAGCAGGGTGTCACCCTTCTGTACATCCGCAAGAATCAGACTCTTGATGCCGCCTTTCTGGCGCACCTGCGCGGTGTCTGACTGTACCGTCGCCTGCTCCACGCCGTCCCATTCATTCCGGATTACAACACGGTTGGGATCGCTGTAATATGCATAGTCGAGATCTGTGTATTCTTTTACGACATCCAGCGAAATGTAAACCGTTCCGTCGCTCTCCTGCTGTACGGCAGGCTGTCCGCCCGGTGTTTTGGCAACGGCCGCATCGCCCGGAAGCAGTGTCTGCACGCCGCCGCTCGTTGTAAGCAGGATTCCTTTTGTTTCTTCATCCCAGTAGAAGCAGCTGTTCAGCTGGGATTCTACATATGTGTACGCCGCATACGGCTCTCCTCCGATAAGGACGGCCTGCTCTTCCAGAAGTTCTCCGTTCTGGATCAGCGCAACGCTGTTTTCGTCTGTCAGGTTAAAATATTCGTTCCCGGCCATGTATTCGGTTCCGGGTTTATATCGGTTTATCAAAAATGAAACAATGCCTGCTGCACCGACTAGCACGATCAGAATCAGTACGACCAGTACCGGCGCTGCTTTTTTCTTCTGTTGCTCCTTCATGTGTTCTTTTCCCCTTTTCTTCGCTCTGAAGATCTCCCCACTTGCGCCCATTATAACAAAAAAAATACCCAATAGCAACCGTTATGCGCAAGGGAACCGCATGCGAGTCAGAAAGTATCGTTACAGTTCACTGGTTCCCAGCGAACTGTAACATTCGCAGCCCTCATTTAAAGTTTTGCTTCGCAAAAGGAGGGCTGCTCACACCTGAATCATGTTCTTACGCAGCGAAACAGCAGGTGTTTCACTGCTGATTGAACAGTAACGAACGTATCGTTGCTTTTTGCTATTGGGTATTTTTCAGAAAATCTGTTTAAAAAGTTTTGTCGATTGTTTGTTTCATGGCTTATTTGCAGTTGTGACGTACAAAAAAGAAAGCCCCATCGATCCGTATGAAATACTTTTGTTTTTAGTTTCAATGATCATGTTTCGCGGGGACGCCTTCTTATCCGATCCGTTTTTTCTGTGCCTGCTTCCGGCCGGAGTATGCACCCTCCGGGCAGAAGCAAAGGTTTCCCCAACTCCTATTATACTTCAAACCGGGGGAATTACAAATAAAGTTTGTCCCTTCATTTCTGAAAAAATTATGCGAAATGTAAAAAAAATCTTAAGTTCTTTACTTCTTTCCGTGATGTGTTATACTATATCGTAAGCAGCCCTATTTATATAAGTAAAGAGTAATTAAGGACGTGAGAGTTATGAAAATAGAAAAAATCAATGATAACAAGATCCGCTGCACACTGACCAGCGCCGATCTTGCCGAAAGAAATTTAAAGCTCAGCGAACTGGCTTACGGCACGGAAAAGGCCCGCAGCCTGTTTCAGGATATGATGCTTGAAGCCAACCAGCAGTTCGGCTTCAATGTGGATAATGCCCCGCTCATGGTCGAGGCTGTTCCGGTGGCTCCGGACAGCATTGTCCTCATTATCACCAGAGTCGAGGACCCACAGGAGCTCGACACCCGCTTCGCCAAATTTGCTCCATCCGGCGACGATACGGACGGACCGGAACCGGTACAGTATTCCGGCGCGGACGACATCATTGACCTGTTCCACAAGCTCTGCGATGTGAAGAACAAGGCACAGGAAATCGCAAAGAAAGCGGCACAGAAGGAAAACGAAAAAGAGCCTGCAGCATCCGAGGAAAAGAATGTGGATCTGGTACGCACCTTCCACTTCTCAACCCTCGACGATGTCATCAGCTCCGCAAAAGCGCTGAACCAGTATTTTACCGGCAGCAATTCCCTCTATAAGAACACGGCAGATGCCAACTATCAGCTCGTTCTGCACCAGTCCGGCTGCAAACCGGAGGAATTCAACAAGGTCTGCAACATTCTTTCCGAGTACGGCAGACAGGAATCCTTCTCCCTGGCCGCTGAAGCATTTCTGCTGGAACATGGAAATGCAATGGTAAAAGAGAATGCTCTGCAGGAGCTGGCTTCTCTGTAAGTTTTGAAACGTATGTATAAAAAAAGGAAGTCCGCGAAGGACTTCCTTTTTTGTACGTTCCGTACAAATTACTCTTCTGTGATAGCCTCGGTTGGACATACGCTTGCGCATGTTCCGCACTCAACGCATACATCCGGGTTGATTTCGTAATGGGAATCTCCCTCAGCGATAGCCTCTACTGGACATTCTCCAGCGCAGGTTCCGCAGCTTACACATTCGTCTGTGATTACATATGCCATGATCTTATCCTCCTTGTAGATTTTTTGGCCCTTTCGGTACTATCCACATTGTAAACGATTGCCCCCTGAAATACAAGTACAAAATTATAAACATTCTATAATCTTATGAATTTGTTCTTGCATTCCCCCCGGGGGTACGCTATAATCAAAATAGCCGTCAAAATCGGAACGACGGGTATATACACATTTAAAGGAGGAACTTTAAGATGGCAAAGATCTCGAAAGACATGACAATCGGCGAGTTAATCGCAATGGATACAAATATCATCGGAATCCTGATGGGAGCCGGCATGCACTGCATCGGCTGCCCTTCTGCACAGGGTGAGTCCCTGGAAGAAGCAGCTATGGTTCACGGCCTGGACGCTCAGGTTCTGGAAGACCAGATCAACGATTATCTGGCTGCAAAATAAGTCGGATTTCCGCGTGGATCCAAAAAGAACGCCTCTCGCAGGCGTTCTTTTTTTCTGTCCGATTTACCCATTGTTCCGATGGTCCCGTTTTGCTTTCGTCCGTTTTCCTTTCTGCTCCAGCGTCGCCGCTGCTTCTCTCCGGCTCTGCTGGTGGCGGCGGATCGCCTCATCCACACGGCGGCTCCGCTCTTCCTGGCGCCGCTTCTGTATCGTCTGATCGAGCAGACGGCCGAGCACGCGGTAAAACTCCGTCTGACGCTCCTCCTCTTCCTGCCGCATCACAGTGTCCGCCAGCTGTTCTGCTTCCCGCTCGGGCAGAAGATCGACAACCACCTCCGGCACTTCGTCCGCTTTTCCCGGTATTGCCGGATCCGGCTTCTCCTTTGCCGTCTCTGCCGCTTCCGCCGGAAACGCTTTGATCTCCGCCGTTGCCTGCACCAGCTTCGGCATCAGCTCGCGGATCGCTTTCAGGTGAAGCCCCTTTTTCTTCAGTTCCCGGATTCCCAGAAAAATCTGAATGTCCTGCGCAGTATAGCAGCGGTGTCCCAGCGAATTGCGGTGGATTTCCATGCCGAGCTCGTCCTCCCAGTACCGGAGCACATGCGCTTTCTCCCCGGTCAGCTTCTCCGCCTCCGTGACCAGATACGTTCTATTTTCCATACGGCAGCCACTCCCTTCTTCCCTTTATTATAGGATCTGTTATCCCCTGCCGCAAGAAAATCTCATCGTAATATTCCGACAATTTCATACAATTATACACAAAGAACGTGCCGCAGGACTATCCCACGACACGTTCTGACACCATACTATTCAGAGCCCCATCTCGATTCCGCTACGCTACATCTCGATGTGGCTTCTCGCCATATGAAATTGAGGGGAAAAGTGCTCATTCATGCAAGCATGAGTCGCACTTTTCCCCTCAATTTCGCATGGCTCTGAATAGTTACAAATATTTTCTTTTATCTCTCTGCATTCGCAAATTTCGTATAATCCGGCAGCCAGACCAGATTGACGGTTCCGATCGGGCCGTTTCGCTGTTTGGCGATGATGATTTCCGCGATTCCCTTATTCTCGGAATCCTTATTATAGTAATCATCTCGATAGATAAACATAACAACGTCGGCATCCTGCTCGATCGCTCCCGACTCACGCAGGTCGGAAAGCATCGGACGGTGGTCGGTACGCTGCTCAACAGCCCGGGAAAGCTGGGACAGTGCAACAACCGGCACATTCAGCTCTCTCGCGAGTGCTTTTAAGGAACGGCTGATATCCGAAATCTCCTGCTGACGCGATTCCGAGGAGCTCTTTCCGCTTCCCGACATCAGCTGCAGGTAGTCAATGATGATGATATCAAGACCGTGCTCCAGCTTGTATTTGCGGCATTTCGACCGCATCTCTCCGATCGAGATACCAGGTGTATCGTCGATCATCAGTCGGGATTCACCGATCATGCCGGCGCTCTCGATCAGCTTGCTCCATTCGTCGTCTTTCAGGTTTCCGGTTCTCAGATGCTGGGAATCTACTTTCGACTCCATCGAGAGCAGACGGTTCATCAGCTGCTCCCGCGACATCTCGAGACTGAAAATCGCAACGGCTTTGTCTTTCTTAAACGCCATATACTGCGCAATATTGAGGACAAACGCCGTTTTACCCATAGACGGACGTGCCGCAATCAGGATAAAGTCAGAGTTCTGCAGACCCGATGTCTTGTAGTCCAGATCCGTGAATCCGGTCGGAATACCCGTGACATTTCCCTTCGTCTTCGATGCACGCTCGATGTTCTCCAGCGTATTGATGACAACCTGGCGGATCGGCATGAAGTCTCCGGAATTCCGCTGGCCCAATAACTGGAACATCTTCTTTTCCGTCTCCTCCATGATGACTTCCACCGGCTCTTTGTTCAGATAGCAGTCATTCTCAATCTCTTCTGTCAGCTTAATGAGACGGCGCAGCACCGCTTTCTCGCTGACGATGTTCGCATAATGGCGCACATTCGCCGAAGTCGGCACCGCATTTAAAAGATCGCGGACAAACTCCATCGAACTGATCTCCGGCGGAACATCCTTTTCACGCAGGCGGTTCTGCAGGGTGACCAGATCGACCGGTTTTCCCTCATTGAACAGCTCCACCATGGCATCAAAAATGACGCCGTACTGGTGCTGGTAAAAATCGTCGCTCGTCAGGATTTCCGATGCCGCCATGATGGCTTCGCGCCCCATCAGCATGGAACCGATGACCGACTGCTCCGCCTCGATGCTGTGCGGAAGGATTCGTTTAATCAGTGCTTCTTCCATAGAATTATGCTTCTTTTACGATAACTTTCAGCTTTGCAGTTACTTTGGTATGCAGGCGGATCGGCACTTCTGTCGTTCCAAGAACCTTGATCGGGTTCGGAAGCTGCATTTTCTTTTTGTCGATGTCGTATCCGAGCTGCTCTTTTGCTGCCTCAGCGATCTCTTTTGCCGATACGCTTCCGAATACTTTTCCGCCCTCGCCGACTTTGATTGCTACGGTAACCTGTTTGTCCTCAATCTCTTTCGCGAAAGCCTGTGCCTCAGCGAGCTGCTCTGCTGCCACTTTGTCCTCGTGTGCTTTCTGGAGTTTCAGCTCATTCAGGTTTTTTGCGGTTGCCTCGATGCCGAGTTTTTTGGGCAGAAGCATGTTTCTTGCATATCCGTCACTTACGTTTACAGTCTGTCCTTTTTTACCAAGTGCTTTTACGTCTTCCAGTAAGATAACTTTCATATCAGATTTCTCCTCCATCCTGCATTTCTGTTAAGGTTGATTTTAGGAGGCTGCGCGCCCCCTCCAGATCGACGGTCTCAAGCTGGCATCCTGCCATATTCAGATGACCGCCGCCGCCCATCCGCTCCATGATGATCTGTACATTGACCTCATCAATCGCGCGGGCGCTGATATAGATCACGCCTTTATACTCGGTCAGTACAAAGGACGCCTTGACACCGACAATGTTCAGCAGCTCGTTCGCCGCTTGTGCTCCGACCACCGTCGGGCTGTCCACATAGTCGCTCGGGCATTCGGAAATCGCGAACTGGCCGCGGAACAGCTCCGCATTGCGGATCGTCTCTCCTCTTGCCTTGTAATCGTTCATATCCTCACGGAACAGCTTGCGCACACGCGTCACATCCGCACCGCAGCGGCGCAGGAAAGCTGCCGCCTCGAACGTGCGGACACCTGTTTTCTGCATAAAGTTGTCGGTATCGATCATGATGCCGGCATAGATGCTGTCCGCCTCCACGTTCCGGATGCGGATTCCCTCGGTAAAATACTGGAGAATCTCGGCAACCATCTCGCTCGCGGATGATGCATACGGCTCAATATAGGAAAGCACCGAGTTGCGGATCGTATCGCTTCCCTGCCGGTGATGATCCAGCACGACGATCATTTTCGCCATGTACAGCAGATCCTCACACTGTGTGATGCTCGGCTTGTTCGTATCGACCACAACGAGCAGCGTGTTGTCGTCCATGATCTCTTTCGCCTCATGATTATTGACAAACATGTCCGCCTCATAATCCTGGTTGTCGCGGAACGTATTCATCAGCGGAATAATCGAGCTGGTCGGGTTGTCGATGACGATGTACGCTTTTTTATTCAGCGTTTTCGCCGCACGGTAGATACCGATGGCCGCACCGAACGAATCGGCATCCGGCAGGCGGTGTCCCATGACAACGACCTTCTCTTTCGTGTTCATAAACTCTTTCAGCGCGTGCGCCTTGACGCGGGCTTTGACTCTCGTATTCTTTTCCACAGCCTGCGTTTTTCCGCCGAAATACTGAATCTTCGAACCGTCCTTTAAAACGACCTGATCGCCGCCCCGGCCAAGAGCCAGGTCGATCGCGATTTTCGCATACTCGGAGTTTTTCGCAAACGATCCAGCATCTGCTCCGATACCCATACTGATTGTGACCGCCATCTCGTTTCCGATGTTGATGGTCTTGACGTCCTCGAGGATATCGAACTTTTTCTCTTTCAGTTCATTTAACGAACTCCGGCGCATGACCACGATGTATTTGTCGTTCTCATACCGCTTCACCAGTCCATCGAGATCGTTGAAATATTTGTTGATCTTTCGCTCGACCAGTGCGGTCAGAAGGGAACGGCGGACCTCCTCGACGCTCTCCAGCGCCTCGTCGTAGTTGTCCAGATACAGAAGACCGGTGACCATCGTTTCGTCCTCGAATTTCCGCATATACTCGCGGAGCTCCGTCTCATCGAACAGATACAGTGCCTGAATAAAATAGCCTTTGATATCTGTGTTGATCATCTCCGAATTCTGGATCAGCTCGTCGATGCAGACGCTTTTTACATGGGCACGGAAATTCTTTTCGCCGTAAGCCACGTTGATGTCGGTCTCCTCCTCATTTTTCGGCAGCCGCTCGACCGTCAGCTCCGGAAAAATGGTGGCGATACATTTATGATACTGTGTATCCTTCCCTGTGATTTTTGTAAACTCTTTGTTGACCCAGAGAAGTTTTCCCTGCGAATCCATAACGGCATAGGGCAGCGCCAGTTCCTGGATCAGATGCTTCTGAACCTGGCCGTATTCGGTCGCAAAGGTAATCAGCTCGTTGATCACCTGCGGACGCTGTCTGTAATAGAGAACTGCGGCTGCGATCACATAGACTGCAAAAAACAGCGTGAACCACATTCCTGCCATCACATCCACAAAATACATGCCGATATTCATCACAAGCATCAGGATGGACAAAATCAGCGGCCATCGAAGATAGCTCCGCAATTGGCCGCTCAACTTCATTTTGCTTTTCATTTCCTAACACCTTTCCAACGTTGCGTGTTGTATTTCGCTCCTGTCCTTCCGATTATACCACTTTGACCTGTACTTTGGCAACAAGATACTTCTGGATACAAAAAAGGTACCCGCCCTTTTCGGGCAGATACCTCCATTTATTTACCGATTCAAAATGAACGTTCGGACAGTGCTTAGCGCAAGTCAGAATCAATCATCTACGTACGGCATAATAGCCATATGTCTTGCTCTCTTAACGGCTACTGTTACTGCTCTCTGATGTTTTGCGCAGGTTCCAGTTACACGTCTCGGCAGGATTTTACCACGCTCGGATACATATTTTTTCAGTTTAGCTGCATCCTTGTAGCTGATCTCTTCTCCACCACAGAAAACACAAACTTTTCTTCTTCTGCGGGCCGGTCTTCTGGAAGCTGGTCTTTCACTATTATTATAAGCCATGATCAATCTCTCCTTTTCTATCAATTAAATGGCAATTCTTCGTCAATGCCATCGGGAATATTCATAAAACCATCGGCACTGCCCAGGTCAGATGTATTCGCGGACGGAGCCGGATTGTTATGCTGCGGTGCGGAGTATCCTCCGTTGTTTCCGCCTGCATTTTTGCTCTCTGCAAACTCCTGCTCTTCTACAACTACGTCTGTCGTGTAGACCTTCTGGCCTTCACGGTTGGTGTAGCTTCCGGTCTGAATGCGGCCGGTGATGGCGATCTTCGTTCCCTGACGCAGGTATTTCTCTGCAAATTCTGCCTGGCGGCCGAAAGCAACGCATCCGATAAAGTCTGCGGTTGCGGAATCGCCGTCTCTGCGGAATCTGCGGTCAACAGCCAGTGTATAACGGGCTACCGCTGTGGAGTTCTCTCCAGCAGAGTATCTGACGTCGGGATCTCTGGTCAATCTTCCCATCAATATAACTTTATTCATTCGCTTACCTCTTAAGCTTCCTTTTTAACGACTAAGTATCTCAGTACGTTATCCATAATACGCATATGGCTCTCGATCTCTGCCGGAGCTGTTGCGTCTGCTTCAAACTGAATAAAGTAGTAATATGCTTCACGCATATGCTGAATTTCGTATGCAAGGCGTTTTTTGCCCCACTCTTCTACTTCGCCAACTGTTCCGCCGTAACGGGTTACATAACCTTTGGCTTTCTCAACTACAGCTGCGCGTTCCTCTTCTTCAAGTTTTGCATTCACAACCAGTGCTAATTCGTACTTGTTCATGCTTTACCTCCTTTTGGACTTTTTGGCACCCCATTTTCATTATGGGGAGCAAGGAATTATTTTTATACGTCACAATTTGTTATTTTAACATAAAAAAGGGCTTATAGCAAGCCCTTTTTCGCGTGTTTTCTTGTTTTTTTCACGATATTACGCATCTTTTTTTCGTAATCCGCGGGTGTTTTTCTCGACCAGCTTGCGTGCTACCATGATCTGGTGGCCGCAGCCGGTGCATTTGAGACGGAAATCTGCGCCGACACGCAGGATTTCCCACTCGCTGCTGCCGCACGGATGCGGCTTTTTCAGTTTTACAATATCGCCTACTTCGTAATGTTCTGCCATGTTTCTTCCGCCTTATATTTTCTAATTAAAATCTATCTTACTTTGATGCTGCCGAGCACCTGCCCGATCGGCTGCTGGATCAGAAGATCCGCGTTTTTATCCATCGGCGTTGCGCCCTTGTTGATGAGAACCAGCGCATCGCCCTCAAAATACTGGAGAAGGCCTGCCGCCGGATAAACCGCAAGTGACGTTCCGCCGACAATCAGAAGATCTGCCGCCGCAATCGAGCGGATCGCACCGTCGAGCACTTTCTCATTCAGACTCTCCTCGTAGAGTACGACATCCGGTTTGATCATGCCTCCGCATTTTTCACATCTTGGAACGCCGCTGCTCCTTCTCACCAGCTCTGTATCGCAGAATGCCCCGCATTTCATACAGTAATTGCGGTGTATGCTTCCGTGCAGTTCATACACTACTTTACTTCCCGCCGCCTGATGCAGTCCGTCAATGTTCTGCGTCACAACCGCTTTTAATTTTCCCGCCGCTTCCAGCTCTGCAAGTTTCTTATGCGCCGCGTTCGGTTTCGCGCCGACCGGAAGCATTTTGTCGCGGTAAAAGGCATAAAACTTTTCCGGGTACCGCAGGAAATAGCTGTGGCTTAAAATTGTCTCCGGCGGAACGTCATACTTCTGATGATAAAGGCCATCCACGCTCCGGAAATCCGGAATCCCGCTCTCCGTGGACACGCCCGCGCCGCCGAAGAATACGATATTTTCATGCGTATCAATCAATCTCTGCAGTTCTTCGATTTTTCTTTCCTCTTCCATCTGTCATTCCTCCTCCTGACCAATCATTACCGGTTCCGCCGCACGCCCAGAACGACGAACCGTCCAGTCGTATCGCTCGCCGCACAGGTGGACAGCACAATAATATGGCTGTTTTCATCCATCTCCGGCTGCTCCACCGGGATCTCTGACCGCGCCGCCATGGTATTCAGATACTGTACAAACGCTTCACCCCCGCCGGAATACAGCGTGTAGACATCACTGTCTGCCTCCGTATAAAAGGCAGAAAAAATCTGGTACACATCGTTTGATTCCGGCGTCAGCATCCAGAAATAGACGCTGTCCCTATATTTTTCCTGCTCCTTCATCTGTTTCAATTTTCCGAACATGGAGAGATTCTTCATATTATGACCGTAAACGATTGTGTTTCCATCACTGAAATCATCCTGATTCTGGTAATCGAGGAAAATGGAACCCGCAAAGTTGCTCGTTCCCTCGTACGTCGTATGAAGATACGCATCGTTGTCCGGCCCCTGTACGACCGGGTAACTGATGTCGAGAGCTTCGATATAAAGCCATCCCTTCACATCCGGGTTAATCGCTTTTAAGGATTCAAAATCAACGGCAAGCGGCGGTTCTGTCGGATACGACAGTGGTTCCGGCTCCGGTTCGGAAGGCTCCGCCGGTTCGGATTCCGCCTGCGGCTCCTCTGTTTTCTTTGGTGCCGGTGTCTCCGGTGTTTTTGTAATTTCCGTCGTATACTGCTGCAGATCCCGGTATTCATCCGTACCGGTCTTGTAATCCAGGTAAATGCCGATCAGCTTATACCCGGAAAAGCAGAAAACAGCAAGTGCCGCTAAAAATACCAGAGTCCAAAGCGGATTGCCGCGTTTTTTCTGTTTCTTTTTCTGTTTTCCCATGCGTCTCCTTTATCACTTTTTTACTGTCTGCGCTGTTTTCTGGAAGCGCTCTGAATTTGTCTCAATTATAAGCGTGCCCCTTTCTTTTGTCAACTTATGCCCCGGAAAAGGATTGCACCCGCCTCCATCTTATGATAGACTAAAAGTCGACTGACAAGTCACTTGTGAATACAGTAACACACCACATACATGAGGAGGAATCCATATGCGAACAATCAAAAAAGTCGCCTCGCACATCTTCATTGATGGCTTCGGCGGCATGACGCAGGGTCTTTTTGCAACCTTGATTATTGGTACGATGATTCAGCAGATCGGTCTTCTGATCGGCGGTTCGACTGGAAATGTGATCTATCTGCTTGGAAAAGCTGCCGCAGCCCTGACAAGTGCCGGTATCGGTGTCGGCGTGGCAGTGAAATATGGGGAAAGCCCGCTTGTCACGGTTTCTGCAGCCGTCGCCGCCATGGTCGGCGGTTATGCCGGCAAGATCACCGGCGGCACATTCTTTGTGGACGGAAATGCCGTTCTGGCAGGACCTGGCGAACCGCTCGGCGCTTTCATCGCAGCTTTCGCAGGCATCACCTGCGGCCATCTGGTTTCCGGCAAGACCAAGGTTGATATCATCGTGACACCGGTCATCACCATCGGAGCCGGTTCCGTTGTCGGACTGCTCGTCGGACCGCCGATCTCCCAGATGATGACAGGCCTTGGAAGCATCATCAACTGGGCAACGGAACAGCGGCCGTTCATCATGGGCATCGTTGTTTCGGTCGTCATGGGTATGGTTCTGACACTGCCGATCAGCTCCGCTGCACTCGGCATCATTCTGAATCTTTCCGGTCTTGCCGCCGGTGCCGCAACGATCGGCTGCTGCTGCAACATGGTCGGATTCGCGGTTGCAAGTTATCGGGAAAACAAATTCGGCGGCCTTGTCGCACAGGGTCTTGGAACCTCGATGCTCCAGGTGCCGAACATCATGCGTCATCCACTGATCTGGCTGCCCGTCATCTTCTCGAGTGCGATTTTAGGACCCGTCTCCACAATCCTCGCCAATATGCAGAATAATGCAACGGGAAGCGGCATGGGTTCCGCAGGTCTTGTCGGACAGATCACAACGTATCAGACGATGATCGCTTACGATGATCCGAAGCTCGTTATCATCAAAATTATTCTGCTCCACTTCGTGCTTCCGGCTGTGATCACCTTGTTCTTCTCAGAGGTATTCCGCAAGGCAAACCTGATCAAATCCGGCGATATGGCTTTGAATCTGTAATCTGTATTTTTAAAAGGGAATGGAACTGCGCATCCGGCAGCTCCATTCCCTTTTTTATCCACATTTCTCTTCTGATTTTTTCTGTTTTTACACCGTTTCTTCTGCGTTTTCCGCATTTTCCACTGCCGCGGCCGATTCAGCTTCCGCTGCCGCTTCTTCTGTCCCCGTTTCTTCCCCCGGCCGCACACGATGTGCCTCTACCATTGGCTCAATGGTCTGTGCCATCAGCAGATGGATCATGTCAAGGCTCCGCTCGCGGAACCGCGACGGCAGAAGCGGTGCGATCGCCACATCCGTCACGAGGGATTCAAGGCCCTCGATAATCAGATCCTTGCCCGGCGTCTCATTCCACTCCAGTCTGATCCGCTCGAAATCACGCTGGAAAATGATTTTGACCCTCCGTCTTGCGGCCTCTTCCAGAAATGCAAACTCAAGCTTCAGCACCAGTTCGCCGTCTTCATTCTCCGCAAACTGTCCCGTCGTTCCGAGCAGATACGATTCCTCGTTTTCCACCCATTCTACAACTTTGGACCCCGTAAGACCGATCTCAATGCGCTGTGTTTTTTCTCCCTCGGTCAGCTCGACAAAGAAACGGCCTTTTTCATAGAAGAAACCAATGCGGCGGATGCCGTCGGAAAAGTTGTTGTGGAAGACCTGCAGCGTCAGCGGAAACATGCCGACATGCGTGTCCTCCATTTTATATTCTTTTCCGTGCAGAAGCTGCGCCATGTCGATCTGACGCGGTGTTCCGCTGTTCCGCGGCCCCGGTGTTCTCCGCTTCCAGCCGCCGCGCAGGATTCTTCCCGGTGTCTCTTTCGCGCCCTCCAGATCACGGCAGGTCTGCACCAGCTTCTGATATGCCATCGGGCTTTCCGCCTCGCCGGATTTCAGCTCTGCACCAAATTCCGCGCCGAAATACTTCCGCACAATGTCGAGCATCTCACACGTCTGGAACAGCTCGTTGCTGCCCGCATTCGTCACAATCACCACGCCGGTATCCGGATAACCGAGCACGTTCTGCCCCAGCATGCCATTGAACGCAAAGCTGCCCGGCCGCTCCTCCATCCAGACCTGGTAACCATAGCCATATTTTCCCATCTTTTCCGGCGGTGTCGCATGAACGGAGGTGGACGCTGCGACCCATTCCGCCGGGACGATCTGTTTTCCTTCGAATTTTCCGCCGTTCACGTACATCACCCCGAGCTTGGCCGCGTCCTCCGGGCACAGGAAGAGGCCCCAGCCGCCTTTCGTAATCCCTGCCGGGCAGCTCTCCCAGAAAACTTTCCGGATGCCGAGAGGCTCAAACAGACGCGGCCGCAGGTAATCTACCATTTTCATGCCGGTGCGCTCCTGTATGATTGCAGACAGCAGATACGTGTTCATACTGTTGTACTCAAACGCTTCGCCCGGTGTTCCCTTGACCGGCGCATTTAAGAAGCTGTCCACCCAGTCGTTGCCGGAAACAACGCCCATCTCGTTGAACTGTACGCCGCTCTTCATCGTCAGAAGATGCTTCACGGTCAGATTCGGGCGCAGGATCTTCTGCAGCAGACCGTTTCGTTTTTCAAAAATATCATAGACGTTCTCGTCCAGGGAAAGTTTTCCTTCACTGATCAGAAAACCAGCCGCCATGCCAGTGATGCTCTTACACATAGAATACGTCGCATGCCAGATGCCGCTGCGGTATGGGGCGAAATTGCATTCGCAGATGACATGTCCATTCCGCAGGACCAGCAGATGATGCATGTCCGTATGGCGCGCAGCGGCGAGCTCACGAAGCATCTGCGTCAGCTTTTCCGAGGAGATTCCCTCACTCTCCGGCGTCACACGCGGAAAATATGTCTCCGGAGATGCAAAATCCCCGAACGCTTCCTTCTGCGGCGCAAAGTCCGTCTTTCCCATATGTCCTGTCGTCCCACTCATAAATCCCCAGATCATTTCCATTGCGGTTAACTGTTCTTTCGCTACCATGTACGATGCCTCCTGTCTCATGCGGTTGGATTTCCCTGTTTTTCCAGTTTTCCTCATTATATCCAGATTCCTTGAAAATCGCAATGCTTCTTCTGATAAAAAAGAACCGACATAGAAATCTGTATTTCAATTTCTGCCGGTTCTTTTCCGTGTGTGATTTTTTTATTTTACTTTAGCTTACTCATTCCAGAGTTTCATACGCTCCTGATAATTCTGTGTGATAACTTTTTCTACATCTTCCAGTCCTGCGTCATTCATTTCGGAAATCATCTTGTCGTACTCTTCCATTGCCGCATCGTGGCTGTCTGCATTCACAATCTTCGGATATTCCTGATCGTAGATATCCTGGATTTTCTGCCATTTCAAGCCATCCGGAGTGCTTCCTGCCGGGGTAAGGCCTGCAAATTCTGCGGTATCCCATCTGTCGTTCTCACCAAAGTGATTCATAGCCACCTGCCGGGTCTCTTTTACTTTATACTGTGATACATCGTATGGAGTTCCGTCTGTACCATTTCCGTTCTTTACAAACCAGGTCCATTTGCGGACGCCGGTATCCAATTTTGTTTTGTCAAAATCCGTCTGGAATCCTTCAATCAGATCATCGTTCGGAACGTGTTTTCCATCTTCCATATTCCAGTTGGTTCCCTCAATACCCCACATCAGAAGATACTGTCCTTCTTCGCTTGCAAGGTAGTTGATCATCTTCATGGCTGCTTCCGGATTTTTACAATTCTTGGTGATCGCGATTGCATCCCAGCCAAGTGTACTTCTTCCGGAGTAAGTAGTTTCATCTGTACTGATTCCGTTTCCAAGGATTTTATAGGAATAGAATTTTGCATCTTCTCCTACAGAAGAAGCAAGTGCTGTATTTGCTGCATCGGTATCCCAGTAGGAAGCAAAGGTACTGAATACGTTGCCTGCAGACAGTTTCTGCGTCCACTGATTTTTCTTGTTGACAACCCACTCTTTGTCCAGAAGGCCTTCGGTATACAGTTCATTGGCAAAGGACATCATCTCTTTGAAGTTTGGTGCTTTGGCAACATGTTCCAGATTGTCCCCATCCTGATAATATGTTTTCAGACCATACATTCCTTTTAATGTTCCATCGTAGTTTTTGGATTCTGCATCAAAGGTAATGGCAATACTCTCTTTTCCGTCAATGGTCGGATGAAGTTCTTTGAATTTCTTACAAATGTCAATATACTCTTCCTGTGTAAATGGCTCATCGCTGTCTGCGCGGTCTTTTCCAACGATTTCGCACAGATAATCATAGCGCATCAGAACACCGGCTACCGGATCCGGATCTTCTCCGTACCAGTTATTCAGATAGTAATTTTTTCCATCGGTATAACGACTCTTGTTTAAGGTTTCCCCGTACATCTCTTTTACATCCGGGCCGTACTCATCGATCAGATCATTCAACGGAAGCAGTGCGCCTGCCTCAATGTAACGGTTTACAATATCATTTCCACGATCCATCAGGACGATATCCGGGTAATTCTGACCGGTCAGCATCAGGTTCAATTTTTCCAGCGGATCTCCGGTTGGATTTTCTACCTGAATTTTGACACCTGTTTTTTCCTCAATTGCTTTTGCAACTGGATCATCAAAGGTATTGCTTCCGGAGTTTTTGTCAAAGATAGAAATCGTAACTCCGTCTGTTGATACCTCGCCCGATGCAGATGATGCACTGCCGGATGCAGTACTTGATGATGTACTGCCATTTGATCCGCATCCTGCAAGCATTCCCGCTGCCATCAGGACACTCATCGCCATTGCGATACTTTTTTTGAACTTCATTTTCTTTTCCTCCTTCTATCATCAGCTCTTTACAGATCCGAGCATGATTCCTTTAACAAAATATTTCTGAATAAACGGATAAACCATGATAATCGGAATGGTCGCAATCATCGTAGCAGCCATTCGAATGCTGTCCGGTGTAATGGTCTGTGACGCCTGATTTGCCGCCTGGTTCGCTGATGAAGTCTGATACTGATTCAGAATTTCAACCAAAATGGACTGCATTGTTTTTAAAGACTGTGCATTCGTAAACAAATATGCATCGAACCAAGAATTCCAATGTGTAATTGCAACAAACAGTGCAATGGTCATAATAATCGGCTTGGACAATGGAATTACCATTTTAAAGAAAACTGTCAGATCATTTGCTCCGTCAATTTTCGCCGATTCAAAAATCTCTGCCGGCATTCCCTCTATATAATTCTTTACCAGAATCATATTATAAACACTTACCAGGTTCGGGAAAATAAATACAATGAAATTATTCAGCATTCCAAGGCTCTTTAATACCATATAATACGGAACCATTCCGCCGCCAAAATACATGGTGAAGATAAAGAACAGGTTCAGCTGTTTCCGGAACAGCAGCTCTTTTCTGGAAAGCACATAGGCAAGTGCTGTCGTGACAAGGACCGCCAGCGGTGTACCAATTGCAGTACGAAGTACAGTGATCAGAATGCCATGCAAAAATGTGGCACGTCCCAGAATATCTTTATAACTTGCCAGACTCAGTTTTCTCGGCAGAAAGTAGAGCCCGCCGCGCAGTGCATCGGTTGCATCGTTAATGGATACCACAAAAATGTTCCAGAACGGATACACACAGATCACAGTAACTAACACCAGAAAAACCACTTTGAAAATATCAAGAAACCAGTCACTGGCACAACGTTTTCTTTTGATTTTAATTGCTTTTTCTCTCATTTTCCTTCCTCCTAAAACAGTGCCGTATTATCATCACTGAATTTCTTCGAAAGTGCATTTGCACTGATGACCAGAATGAAGGAGACTGCGGATTTAAAGAATCCTACTGCAGTACCGTAAGAATACATTCCGTTTTTCAAACCATAGCGGTATGCATACGTATCAAGTACATCAGAATAATTTAAAATAGCATCATTAGACATCAACAGCTGCTGCTCATATCCTGTATTCAGAACACCTCCGATTGCCAGAATCAGAAGAATCATAATGGTCGGCTTTAATGCCGGAAGTGTGATATGCAGAATCTTCTGCATTCTCGTCGCACCATCCACATCCGCTGCTTCATACATATCCTGGCTGATGCCGGAGATTGCCGCCATATAGATAATCGCATTGTATCCAAGTACCTTCCACGCATTTGCGATCGCGATGATCCACCAGAAATATGGTCCTTTCTGGAAAAACAGAATCGACTCATCGGTTAATCCGAAGAATTTTAACAGATTGTTGATGACGCCGTCTGAAGAAAGGAATGTAAGGAAAATGTTTGCCGCAATAACCCAGGAAATAAAATAGGGAATATAAGATGCGGTCTGTACAAATTTCTTTGCCTTCTGGTTTCGAACTTCATTCAGGCAAAGCGCCAGAATGATTGGCAGCGGGAATGAGAATAACAGTGTCAGTAAGCTGGTTGCCAGTGTGTTTCTCATGATTTTTGTGAAATCTGTGGAAAAGAAATACTTGAACCAGTCAAGACCGACAAACTGCGAATTCGCCATATCCGCAAAATAGCCGCTACCCTGCGGCGTGTAGTTGATGAAGGACATATACAGTCCTGTCATTGGTGCATAGCAGATCAGAATGACCCATACCAACGATGGAATCAGCAGTAAAAACAGATATTTCTGTTTCCAGAACCGTTCCGCGAGGCTTTTTTTGTGCTTTGCATGCACGTTTTCTTTTTTCATGCCTTCTCCTTCTTTCTTCTTTTTGTTCATCTTGTACACTCTTGCTGTCTATGTTTCCATTCTAATGGATAGTCTGTCCTGCAACAATCTCACTTTTTTATGATTTCTATCTCGATTTAACGGAGTTTTATAATTCTCTTTTTTATTCTGTTGTTTTCTTACGATTTCTGTCAATATCTAACGAAACAGAAACCGGCTGACGGGCAAAATCACCTTTATCAGCCGGTTTCTGTTTCCTTTTCTATGCAAACAATACGAAGTTATTTCTGCTTTGTTGATTTTTTATTCGTTTACTGGAATTCTGACAGAAACTGTCGTTCCATATCCTTCCTGGCTTTCTATTCGGACACCATAATTCTCTCCATAAGCCAGACGAACCCTGTTTGCAACATTTCTCAGTCCATATCCTTCCTCTGAGCGCCGCAGAGAACTTCGCAGTTTAATCAGTTTTTCCGCCTCGATTCCACATCCATCATCTGTCACCTGGAATACCACATCCCTTTCTTCTTTTTGAATTCTGACCGCAATGTGGAGAACTTCTTCCTCTTTTCTCGCATGGTGAATGGCATTTTCAACCAGCGGCTGCAGAAGAAGTTTAATGGTTCGATATGTCAGTACTTCTCTTGCAATCTCATACTCCACCTGTACGCTGTCCCGAAAACGCATCTGCTGGATTTTCAGATAGCTCTGCAGCAGTTCCACTTCTTCCTGGATGGAAAGCACCTGTTTTCCCTTATTCAGGGAAATCCGGTAGAAGCTGGACAAATTTTTGACCGCCTGCATCGTCTGTTTTCCACCTTCCCGCATCGCCAGTGCTGAAATAACCGCAAGTGCATTGTAAAGAAAGTGCGGATTGATCTGTTCCTGCAGCAAATTCAGTTCGCTCGTCTGAATCCGGATTTTCTTTTCGTAATTTTCCCGAATTAGCTCCTGAATCTGATCACTGAGCTGATTAAACGCCAGCCCGATCTGTCCGATCTCGTCTTCTCCCATATTTTCCAGACGGTAATCAAATTCTCCCTGTCCCATCCGTTTTGCTGCATACACCACTTTCTGCACCCGCGCGGAAATCCATCTTGTGTAACAGATAATGCAGAGAAATACCATAGCCGCGCTGCAGAGGATCAGGAACATCATCCTTCTTGAAACAGCTTTTGCGTCTTTTAAAACCGTCTCCTTATCCGAAATCACAAGAATTTTTGTTCCGAAAACTCCGCTCTGGATATTTCCGATTTTTGAAATGCCGTCACGCTCAAACTCAATCTGCGCTTTCTGCTCCAGATCCTCTTCCGGCATTCTGGTCCGGATCGGAAGGCCTGCCATTTCCGGTTCGGAAGCAGCCAGAATATATCCTTTTTGATCCACCAGATAAATTTCATCGGTGGAATTTATTGTTTCGAGGAGGGGCTGTATCTGCTGATTTTCAATCTGTAACGACAGTACGCCCTTCATCCCGCCCTGTGGATAAAAATTCATCAGACGATTCATATGAAATGCTTTTCCGTCTCCAGATGTCCCACAGAATACCGTTTCCCCTATCGCATCAAATGTCAGCACACATTCCCTCCGATCTAGATCCTGCATGGAATAAAAATAATAATTATCCTGCGGAAGCGTTTCATTGTTGCTGTAAAAACAGATTTTGTAAATTCCTGCATTCATCAGACAGATTTCGCTGAGCTTCTTATCAATATAGTAAAACATATCTTCATAAGAATCGTTGCTGTAATCCTGAAACAAATATCCGCTCAGCATCTGATCCACATACAGCACATCCAGAATTGTTTCGTAAGGCTCGACCATCGTAGAAAAATTTTTTTCAATTCGTTCTGCTTCCTGTTCTGCACTCTGATATGCTTCAGTAAGAAGCACATTCCTTGTTTTTCCATAACTGTACCAGGTAACACACAGCATTGGAATCAGTGCCAGTACCAGATAGCCGATCACCAGTTTAAACTGAAAACTCCGATTTTTATACCATTTTACGATATTCATTTGGTGTCACTCCAAATCTTTTCTGAAAAACAACGCCAAAGTAAGAAACATTTTCATATCCAACCGCCAGACTCACTTCCCGTACTTTATTTTTCTTATTCTTTAACAGTTCCGCCGCCCTCTGCAGACGCATTTCCGTATTGTATTCCAAAATCGTTTTTCCTGTTGCCTCTTTAAACAGGCTCCTCAGATAATTCGGAGACAAACCGACCTCCGTAGCCAGCTTCTCGATATCTGCGCTTTCCGAGCAGTGCTCCTGAAGATATGTTTTTACCTGATAAACGGCATAGTAATTTGGATTTTGATTCTGTTCTTCAAAAAATGCCAACATCCGTTCCAGATACTGCTTCATCTTTTCCCGCATCTGATAACTGTTGTTTGCTTCAAAAATTTCATTTTCTCTCAAAATTTTTTCTGCTTCCATCCAGTTTTCCAGCAGTTCATCGCTCAAAACAAGACGGTTCCATAGATACATATAGAGATTGTAAACTTCTCCCGCAAATGTTTTCGGCGCAAGCCCCTTTAGCTGTTGAAAATAATCTTTCATGGTCTGCAGCGTTTCCTGCTTTTTCCCGTTGCTGACCAGACGACAGATTTCTTCTCTCCGCTCCTTCTGTTCCCGGAAATGATATGCTTTTTCCTCTTCCGTTTCTTTTTCATCTGCACAGAAAAGTTCCGGTGGATCCATATGAAATGCCAGAACACAACAGTTCCGAAGTTTTTCCGCCTTTTCGTACAGGCAGTCAGCTGTCCATGCTCCACTGCACCATCCAACGGCTCTCGGTGTGTCTTCTTTCAAATCATTCCAGATCTGAAATGCCGTATCTTTCACCGACAGATACCCCGCCAGCAGCAGCATACTGATCCGTTCCGTTTTGCTGATGTAACGGATGCCCTTGTATTTTTCCTGAATTTGGCTACAGATGTTTTCTTCCGTTTTTCCATAAACCGCTATGATTCCAAACCTGCACTCTTCCAGTTCTTCTCCAAATACACCACGGAAATTTTTCCGTAAAAGCTCTGTTTCCTGTTTTTCCCGCAAAGCCATTTCCAGCAACTGCTTCGCCGCCGTTTTCCGCGACCAGTCTGCTATCTCTCTTTTCTCCAGTTCACTTCTCACTTTTTTCAGACATGCTTCTACTTCTTCAATCGTAAATGGCTTTAAAAGGTAATCCACGGCATTCACCTGAAAAGCGGAATGGATATAGGAAAAATCATCATATCCTGTCAGAAAAACAATTTTGCATGGATATCCCCGGCGTACGATCGTCTCTGCCAGTTCAATTCCACTCATTCCTGGCATCTGAATATCCGTAATCACAATATCTGCCATATTTTCTTCCAGGCACTCCAGTGCCCTTCTGCCATTGCGCGCGGTAAATACCCTGGAAATCCCGTTCTTTTTCCAGTCAATATAATCCCGCAATGTCTCCAGTTCAATTTCTTCATCTTCTACAAGAAGAACGCGATACATTTTTTCCCTCCTGTTTCCAGTTGCTCCTGCAGTTTTCTTCTTCTTCTTCTGCTGCTTTTCATTTCTGTCTTTTTACTGCAGAAGTTCAATCATATACGCCTCATACGGCTGTAACTTCCACACTTCTTTTGTGAGGCTTTCTGTATCATTATGAATCAGAACCGTTCCTTTTGTCAAATCATATCGGGCTTTCATCTCTGCCGCGGTATCCCGGAAATTGCAGAGCACAATCAGCTTTTTCTCTCCCAGATTTCTCTCATAAGCAAAAATATCCGGATTTTCTTCCTCAATCAGACGGAAATCCCCATAAACAAGAGTGTCATTTTTCCTACGCAGCGCAATTAGTTTTTGATAGAAATAGAAGAGGGAATCCGGATTTTTTCTGCTGTTTTCCACATTGATCTCCGCGTAATTCTGATTTTCCGCCATCCACGGTGTTCCCGCTGTAAATCCGGCGTGTTTTTCCGCATTCCACTGCATTGGCGTCCGCGCATGGTCCCGGCTGTTCCGTGCAAGATAGGTACGAATTTTTTCTTCCTCCCAGCCTTCTTTTTTACGGTCTTCGGCAAAATTTACAGACTCGATATCCTGATAGTCCTCGATCCGAAGCCCTGACACATTTGTCATACCGATTTCTTCCCCCTGGTAAATATAAGGAGTTCCTTTCATCCCATGGAGAAGGACAGCCAACATTTTTGCTGATTTTTCCCGATACGGTTCCCTGTCATTTCCAAAGCGCGATACGACACGCGGAAAATCATGGTTTCCCCAGAACAGGCTGTTCCATCCTTTTTCTTCCAGTCCCGTCTGCCATTTTTCAAAGAGCTGCTTCAGTTGCGGCAGCGTATACGGTTTCGGATCCCAGTTTCCACTTCGGATGCCGTCGATTCCCATCAGTTCAAATTGAAAAATCATACTGAGCTCCTGGCTTTCCGGATCAGAATACTGCTGTGCCATTTCTACCGTAGCACCTCCGGTTTCCCCCACTGTCAGGATCTGTTCTGATTTTCCATACGTATTCTGATTCATTTCCATTAAGTATGTATGAATCTGCTCCGAATGAGTATCATTTCCTCCATGTCCATCTTTTACAATATTGTCAATTGCATCCAGCCGGAAACCACGGATCCCTTTATCCATCCAGAACTGGATCATCCGGTACAGCTCTTTCCGAAGCGACGGATTTTTCCAGTTCAGATCCGGCTGCATTACACTGAAACTGTGATAATAATATTCCTGAACCTCCGGCACCCATTCCCAGGTGCTTCCTCCAAAGAATGCTCCGCCGCCTTCTGGCGGCTGCTCCTTCGTTCCTTCCTTCCAGATGTAAAAATCATGGTATTTACTGTTTCGATCCTTTCTGGCTTCCAGGAACCATGGGTGCAGATGGGAACTATGATTTAAAACAAGATCCATCATGACCACAATTTCCCGCTTTTCACAGGCTGCGATCAGTTCTTCCAGCTCTTCCATTGTGCCCGCTTCTTCCATTACTTTATAATAGTCACTGACATCATATCCATTGTCGTAATTAGGAGAATCGTTAAAAGGCGAAAGCCAGATGGCTCCAACACCAAGCTCCTGCAGATAGTCCAGCTTCTGCAGAATCCCTCCAAAATCGCCGATGCCGTCTCCGTTGCTGTCACAGAAGCTTCTGGTGTAAATCTGATATACGGTTAAGCTATGCCACCACTCTCTTTTCATTTTCTGTCCTCTCTTTCTTTTTTCCTATAAGAGCAGTATAATGATATTATCTTATATTTTCTAACTTAATTTTCGTATTTAATGAAAGGATTTTGACTTTTATGAAAAAAGAACGTTCAAAAGAGCTCTTTTCTCCTGAATCTTGTTCCCCTGTTCTTTCTGGCGGAATCCGGGATTTTACCGTGCATGGAACCGAACCTGTTCCGCTCCATATCTATCATCAGGATTATGCGCATGGCGGGCTCTCTGTTCCTTTTCACTGGCATAAAGAATTAGAATGGATCTGGGTTGAAAAAGGTACTCTCACTCTGACACTGAAAACTGAAACCCGGACAATTTCCGAAGGTACTTTTCTTTTCATCAACAGTCACGAACTGCATCAGCTCTGCAGCATTGGAACTACCCCTTCGGTTCACCATGCCCTTGTATTTCTTCCAGAAATTCTCTCATGTGCCTATCTGGATTCCTGTGAAGCAGACTGGATTCGTCCGCTGCTCTCTCATCAACTGCTTCTTCCGGCTTTTCCATTGGAAGAGCTTTCTGCTGCTGAAGCCTCCTCTCAGACACAGAAAACATTTGTACTGACATTATCTGAGCTTTTCCAGGAAATCCTGTATGCATACGATACCAAACCCATCGGCTGGTTTCTTCTGATCAAAAGTGACATGTATCGGATTCTTGCACTTCTGGCGCAATACCAGCTTTTTCTTCATCCGGAACCCCTCTGCACTCGTAAAAAAGAAAGATCTGATCAGTGTAAAAAACTCTTACGTTATATTCAGGATAACTATGATTCCAAAATCCGTCTTTCAGATCTTGCTGCTATACTCAATATGAATCCACAATATTTTTGTCGTTTCTTCAAAACGCACTTTCACACAACGCCTATTTCCTATATCAACCAGTACCGCGTAACCCAAGCCGCAGATCTTCTTACCGGCAGCTCGCTTTCTATCTTGGAAATTGCTCTGGATACCGGATTTGAAAGCCCCAGCTATTTTGCCAGCATTTTCCGCCGGACTTTTGGTATGTCACCGGAAGAATATCGAAAAGCCATGCCCTGACCCGGCAAATTTTTCTGTTCCCTTTTTATATCTACGCAAAGATAAATCACTTTCTTATACAGCGAAACATCAAATTTTTTCCTTCTGAATGCACGACAACACAAATCTCAAAAATTTTTGATTTTTTTTCAAAAAACACTTGCCAAACTCGTTTTCTTATGATAATATACTACTTGTCGCTGAGCAAAAATCACGGCAGACAAATCAAAAACTTCGGCTCCGTGGTCAAGCGGTTAAGACATCGCCCTTTCACGGCGGTAACACGGGTTCGATTCCCGTCGGAGTCATATGGCGTCGTAGCCAAGTGGTAAGGCAATGGTCTGCAACACCAGTATCCACCGGTTCAAATCCGGTCGACGCCTCTATTTTCCCGGAAACAGATAGTTTCCGGGATTTTTCTTTTTCAAAATTATTTCAAAAAAGCTGCCGGTTCTGTTTGCTTCGGCAGCTTTTTTGAAAATATCATTCTTTTTTAATTTTCTTTTTCTTTCACATAGTCTTCGTACACATACGCCGTTTTTCCCTCATACGAAATCTTGTACCATCCGTTCTCTTTTCCGAGCATTTCCACTTCTTCCCCTGTCGTCAGAGCTCCGATAACCTGGCTTGTGCTGACGTTGGGTTCTGTACGTACATTGACCGGTGAGATACAGGTGACGGTTTTCTTACCCTTCTGCTTTTTCACGCCATCCGAATTATTTTCTGCTTCCAGCGCTCTTTTCTGCTCCTGGCAGGCCGTCTGAAATGTTTCTGTCAGCAGCTCATTGTCCGGGAACTGCAGAGACTCCAGTATTTCCGGCACGATTTGCTGTGTATCGTTGCTGCCGCTTCCTTTTTTCCATATGATCTGATACCCTTCATTCTCCGTTTTCACCCCGCAGAAAAATGCAATCGGAATCTGCAGGGAATTTTTTACCTGGAAACGATAAAAGGAACTCTCGTTATCTTTTCCTTCGTTAGCTGTTTTCACCATAAAATCGCTGATGCTGTTTTCCCCTGTTATTTCATTCGGGTAGAGCAAATTTTCAGCGCTCTCTTCGTCCTCCGGAAAATCCATAAGCGCTACTTTTGCCATTCCTTCCCGATACGATATCTCAAGACTTTCCCCATCTTCCGATATGAAACTACATTGGATTTTCTCATCTCTCATTACATTCCAGCCTTCTGGAAGTGTGATTATAATATTCTGGTATGTAGAAAGAAACTCTTTTTCACCATCTTCTGACTTATCCTGGACATTGGATGCTCTTTCGGAGACAGCCGATGAATTCTCCTTTTCCACCTGCTGGTTGCCACATCCCATTACCACAATAGTTGTCATCAGAAGAACAGCTAAACAGTTTTTTCTGTTTCTCATGTACAATTTCCTTTCTTGACAGTTCCGTCTTTATTTTCTGTCAGAAAATTTCTTTTGCTTATTGTATCACAACTATTTTTGCACTGTAAAGAGTGCGTTCCTTCCCTCCTGCTTTGATTTTCTTTATGCAAAAAAATCTCCAACCAGATTGAGGTTCCCTCCCCCTCAAATCCAGTTGAAGATTTTTCTTATCTTTTTTATTTTACTTCTGTAAATTCGACCCGGATACTCTCATACTCTCCCAGCACCTGATGCAGGGTCAGCCCCGCACGGTTCCAGGTACGGCCAAGGCGGACTTCCTGGTCCAGGCTGCAGCGGTACAGCTTATCCTCTGCCAGTCCGCACACTTTCGTGTGAACCGGAAGCATATTTCCTTCTGCGTCGGTTTTTACGATCGTGAGCAGTGCACGGCTCTGATCTTTTGCCACAAACTCCCATGCCATGAAATCCTGTTTTTTCAGTCCGGTCAGACGGTAATACAGGCCTTCGTGTGTGAGCTCGTAATATTCATGCATCGCAGCAACCTGCTCTTTTACCATCTCTTTTTCTTCCTCTGAAATCTTATTCAGATCCATCTCATATCCAAAGCTTCCTGCCAGTGCCACATCGCCTCTTGTCCGGAACGGTGTCACACGGCCGGTCTGATGGTTCGGGCATACAGAAACGTGGGAACCAACGGTGCTGATCGGATAGAAGAACGAGCTTCCGTACTGGATGGAAAGACGGTTGATCGCATCGGTATTATCACTGCACCAGATCTGCGGGGAGTAATACATCATACCGGCATCATATCGTCCGCCTCCTCCGCTGCAGCCCTCGAGCAGCAGATCCGGGCATGCGGCAAGGAAACGCTCGAGCAGATCATAAACGCCGAGTACGTAGCGGTGATACAGCTCCCCGTTTCTGTTCTGAGCTGCCACATGGCTGTAAACATCGCAGACGCTGCGGTTCATATCCCATTTGACATAATCAATCTTTGCATCATGAACGATGGTTGTCAGACGCTCCAGCAGATACTCGCGCACATCCTCACGCGTCATATCAAGTACAAGCTGATTTCTGCTGTGGTTCGGCACACGGCCAGGAATTGCAAATGCCCAATCCGGATGTGCACGGTAAAGATCACTGTCCTCGGAAATCATCTCCGGCTCAAACCAGAGACCGAATTTCATGCCCATCTTGTGAATTTTTTCTGCAAGCTGCGCCATGGAGCCGTTCATCTTTTTCTCGTTAACGAACCAGTCACCGAGACCACTGTTATCATCCTCTCGTTTTCCAAACCAGCCATCGTCAAGCACCAGCATCTCAATGCCAAGCTTTTGCGCCTGTTCTGCAATTTTCAGGATTTTTTCTTCGTTGAAATTAAAATAGGTTGCTTCCCAGTTGTTGATCAAAATCGGTCGTTTGGCATGCTTGTATGCGCCACGGCAGATATGCTCGCGGATGATCTCATGATACTGCTGTGACAGTTTGGTAAGGCCGGTTCCGGAATAGCTTAAGATTGCCTGCGGGGTATCGAACGCCTCTCCTTTTTCCAGATGGAAGCAGAAATTGGTCGGATGAATACCCATCTGAAAACGAGTCTGGTTTTTCTGATCCTTCTGTGCTGCCGCAACGAAGTTTCCGCTGTAAACGAGGCATGCGCCGATGCAGGAACCGTGTGTCTCACCCGCACCCTCCTCGCAGAGGATCACAGCCGGATTGTAATGATGGCTCGATGTACCACGGGTGCTTCCGATCTCGACTTTTGCATGCTGCACCGGAATCCGCTCCGCCGTACGCTCCATCGCATGACGACCTGAAAAATAGATCATCTCATAATTTTCATACATCAGATCCATGCTGAATGACAGCATTTTTTCCAGCTCAATCGCCGTTTCTCCGTGATTTTCGAGTCTTGCCGCTCTCGTAATCACATTTTCCTTTTCAAATACACCGTAAAACAGCTTCAGAACAATATCGGAAGCCTTCTCCGTCATTGTAATAACAAGAGTCTCACCTTTTTCTTCCTCTGTATCGTACAGCGCCGGCATTCCCGGAATAGCATAGGAATGATCCAGAATTTCGAACGAATCGAAACGAAAATCTGCTGCAAAGCTGCCGTCCGCGTGGCGGATCTCAATCATATCATCACGGAAATCACCGACACCACTTCCCGGAATTTCCTGCGGAAGTGTATCAAGAGAATATTTCCGGTTAGGGCCTGCTTCCTCCGGATTTCCTGCAAATCCCATATCCGTACAGAAAATCAGACCGGAAAGATTTTCCTCACCGATTTTTTCTCCATAGTAGAGATGCAGAAGCACATTTTTGTCATCTGCGAACATCTGGTAACTGCTGTCTTTTGTCTGGAGGGTAAATAACCGTCCATTTTCACTTACTTTGATTGCCATGGTTTTTTCTCCTTTATCTTATCGCATTTTTTCGGGCTGCTCACACCAAAATCACTTTCTTACATACCCGAACAGCAAGTGTTCCGGTGCTGTGTGAACCGCAACGGCTGCTACTCCGGGCCTTTGATTTCCTACAGCGGCTTGCAGTATCCTGCAAAACACGATATAATTTTACTGATATTTCGGAATCTCATCCTTTGTGACATTCCAGCTTTTCTGATGATTCATTTTGTGAGGTATACTTATGGAAACTTCCTGGACACTTCCCGTCCCAAAGCATAAATTTTCGGATCTTTATCTCTGCTTCTGCGGCTACGAAGCCTGCCAGCCGTTCCACAGCTACGGCCCGGCTGTCCGCCCCAATTACGTGATCCACTATATTATTTCCGGGAAAGGCATTTTTACCATCGGAAACCGCACTTACCGCTTAACCGCCGGACAGGGCTTTTTCCTGATGCCAAATGTCCGCACCTACTATGAAGCCGATGCGGATGATCCCTGGACCTATCTCTGGATCGGTTTTGACGGCGAAAAAGCTGCCTCTTATGTACAGGAACTCGGTCTTTCCGAGGAGCACCCTGTCTACCAGTGCAACTTTTCCGGTGAACTGCAGTCCCTCCTGTTTCAGATGCAGAAGCACAATACCTATGACACCTCTGACCAGTATCTTCTGGAAGGCTGTCTATACCAGTTTTTCTCAATTCTTTCCCGCGAAATCACGCTTGCCGACCCTTTTGCACGGGAGAGTGGCAATCTTTACGTGGAAAAAGCCGTTGAGTTTATCCGAAATAATTATTCCAATGAAATCCTTGTCTCGGATATTGCCAGATATGTCTGCATCAACCGAAGTTACCTTTATACCCTGTTTCAAAAATATCTCCATACCTCACCGCAGGACTATCTTTCTTCCTGCCGGATCACGCGTGCGCTCGAGCTTTTATCGTATACGGATCTCTCCATCGAAACGGTCGCTTTTTCCTGTGGTTACCGGAATGCCGAAGTTTTTACCAAAGCCTTCCGCCAGAAGCAGGGCATGACGCCAAGCGCCTATCGGAAAAAGTTCCGCCTGGACACGACTCCGGACTCTGCACATGTTCCGTGATCTGTCTGATTTTATTATAACGAAATCTTTTTTCCATGAACAGGAAGAAATGTTATGGAAAACCGTCAAAATGTTAGATGGCATTTCTTAATGGCTACAGACAGCAAAAAAGCGATACAGCTATGATTTCTCATTTCTGTATCGCTTCTTCATCTTAGCTCCCCGAGTTGGGCTCGAACCAACAACCCTTCGGTTAACAGCCGAATGCTCTACCATTGAGCTATCGAGGAATACCTCAGGAATCTTTTCCTAACAATCGTTACTATAACACAATCTTTTTCGAAAAACAAGTATTTTGCGGAAAATAATTACAAAAAGCCACCGGATTTCTCCGATGGCCTTTCCGATATACCTTCAAAACCGCATACACTACACATCTATCATTCCATTTCTGTGAACACAACCATTCAGGTCAAGCCCTCGACCGATTAGTAACAGTCAGCTC